>CAZYTP010000011.1:0-47499 GCA_964650385.1 uncultured Syntrophales bacterium
AAATACCATAAAAAAGGATCGTCGGTTGTACCCCTTCCGCGCACCTCGCCAATACTCTATTTCAATGGACAATGTAACCATGTGAAATATGATGTGTTTGTAAAAAGTCTCCTCAGCTTGTCATTTCGAGTGAAACGAGAAATCTTTAAAACATAACACACTGAAGAGATAAGATTTCTCCCTGTGGTCGAAATGACATATTTGTTGAATTTCACTTTTTACGAAGCTGTGAAACATAAATCGTTCCGGGACTAAAGTCTTGATACGATCGGGATAAAGTGTTAAACTAAGGAAATTCTTTGATAATCTCTTCACATATCATTCAGAAAGCATTTCTTTGGAGGATGTCGGCATGATAAGAAAAACTATCTTATATGTTTCGCTGTGTATAATCTTTTCAGGTATTACGGGAGCAAATACACATGCTCAGGATGCTCAGTCAGTGGTAAATGAGAGTTTTAAATATATGCGCGGTAAAACGTCTGGTTCCACTATAGAAATGACCATTCATCGCCCGGACTGGCAGAGAAAGATGACAATTAAAGTCTGGACCAAGGGAGAACAAGAAAGCATATTCTGGATCACTGCCCCCCCCAAGGATAGAGGTAACGGCACACTTAAGAAAAAAAATGAGATGTGGATGTACAATCCCAAAGTCAACAGAATAATCAAGCTTCCGCCATCTATGATGTCTCAGGCCTGGCAGGGATCGGACTTTTCCAACAACGATCTTTCAAAAACCGACAGCCTTATAAACGATTATACCCATACGATTGTCGGGACAGAAGTTCATGAAGGAAAAAAAGTGTACCTGATCAAATCGATGCCGAAACCGGAAGCGCCTGTAATATGGGGTATGCAGGAACTCAAGATCAGGGAAGACAATATTTTTCTTGAACAGGCATTTTTTGATGAGGATCTCCAGCCGGTAAAGACAATGACCACTTCCAAAATACAGATGATGGGGGGCAAGCTTTTCCCCGTAATATGGAAGATGCAGAAAAACGGTGTTAAGGATGAGTATACCCTTGTAGAATACATGAAGATTTCATTTGATAAAAACTTGCCGAACAGGTTATTTGCCCTCTCATCATTGAGGACACCGACGAGGTAGTTAAAACCCTATGTCCATAGATTTTAAAATGGCATGGCGCAATATCTGGCGCAACCCGAGGCGGTCAATTTTAACGATATCCGCCATCGCGTTTGCCTGTTTATTGCTCGTCTTCATGCTCTCATGGCAATTCGGTTCGTATGACACCATGATAAATTCGGCTGTAAAGATTCATACCGGGCATCTTCAGGTACAGGCCAAAGGGTACAATGATAAAAGAAGTATCCGCATGGTTGTTCCCGATCCAGAGGCAATAGGCGGTTTCCTCGATACGCTACCGGAAGTGGCCGCCTACACATACAGGACAAACGCTTTTTCGCTGGTCTCTTCCAAAGACAGAACGTATGGAGTTGTCGTTGTTGGGATCGATCCGGAGAAGGAAGCCAGGGTTTCTACTATCAAAGAGTTAATTCGTAAGGGAAAATACCTCTCTGAGAAAGATACAGACCAGGCCATTGTCGGAAATCTTCTCGCAAAAAACCTGAACGTAGACATAGGTGACGAACTGGTCGTGCTGGGTCAGGGGAGAGACGGTTCTGTTGCGGCCACCGTGGTAAAGGTGAAAGGTATTTACCGTTCCGGCCAGAAAGATTTTGACAGGTCTTCCATCCAGATTCCCCTCAAAAACTTTCAGGACGTATATTATATGCGTGGAGCGGTTCACGAGGTCGTGGTTCTCGGCAAATCGTTAGATGATGTAAAAAGCATACAAGAGGCCGCTACGGCAGATATCAATAATACGGACAAGAAAGACCATCTTGTGGCTCTTGACTGGACAGAACTGATGCCCGGCCTGGTACAAGCTATCCAGATGGATCTCTATAGCGGGTTCATTTTTTACTTAATTCTGATTATTGTCGTTGCTTTCAGCATTTTAAATACTTTCCTGATGTCGGTCTTTGAACGGATGAAAGAGTTTGGTGTTCTTATGGCAATTGGAACTACACCGGGACGTTTGACCAAGCTTCTCCTGATTGAATCGATAACCATGACACTGGTGGGAATCGTTTTTGGTATTATACTCGGGATATTGGTCACCTGGTATTTTCAAGTTCACGGACTTGTTATTTCGGGAACTTCGGACATAATGAGCCAGTTCGGAATGCCCGACAGAATATTTCCAAGGCTTTCAGTTAGTTCAGTATTGATCGGGCCCGGGGCCGTACTTGTTATTACCTCGTTAACTGCACTTTACCCGGCACTCAAGGTAAGGCGTATTGTGCCGGTGGAGGCAATGACGGCAGTGTGAGGAGTAGAAGTGAAGCTCCCCGTCCACAGGGCAGGGCTTGCGGACGCTCCCGGTCAGTACATAGAACGAAAAGAGAAAAATAAATTCTGAATTCTTGAGGTTTATCTATGTTTTTCCGCTTAGGATGGCGAAATATCTGGCGAAACCCGAGACGAACGGCAGTTATAATGACCGCTATCATTATCGGGGTCTGGAGTATGATCTTTCTCGGTGCGCTCATGAGAGGAATTTCCGACGAGATGGTCCGAAACGGTATAGCCACCCTGACAGGACACGTCCAGGTACATCATAAAGGGTACCTAAATGATCCCGTAATAGAAAACAGTATGGCCAATCCACAACAGGTGGAAACCGTTATAAAGAAAGTGCTTCCGGCCGGTTCCCAGTGGACATCCAGAGTGCGAGTCAATGCGGTTGTCAGTAATGCGCGGCACACAGCGGGTGTTACCTTTGTGGGCATAGACCCCTCTCGGGAAGCAAAAGTTTCATTTATAGGCGGGGCAGTCGCCGAAGGGCGTTACCTCAAGCCGGATGATAAATATGGGATCGTTGTCGGTAAAGCTCTCGTGGACAAGTTTGAAACAAAAATGGGCCGTAAAATACTTGTCATGTCTCAGGATACGGAACGAACAATTGCTTCTCGATCATTTCGTATTGTGGGGATCTTCAGATCCGAAATGAAAGCGACAGAAAAACAATACGTTTTTGTTACCGGGACAGCGGCACAGGATATGCTCAAGATGAAAAACGCAATTTCTGAAATCTCCGTTTTACTGCCCGACAGCAAAGAGGTCAGCTTGGTAACGGATTCATTGCGAAAGTCTCTGCCTTCGGCCGATTATGAAGTTCAGACATGGCAAGAACTGTTACCTCTGATTACTGCCTATTTGAGCATTTATGACGGGTTTATCCATATATGGTTTGTCGTCGTGTTCATCGCCATGGGTTTTGGTATTGTCAACACTACTCTGATGGCGGTCTTCGAGCGGATACGGGAGTTTGGCCTCTTGAAGTCATTAGGAATGAAGCCCTGGTGGGTTATCAAAGAAGTCCTCGTTGAATCATTTTTCATCCTGCTGATCGGCATGATTATTGGAAATCTCTTCAGTTTCCTGAGTGTTATTGCTCTTTCCGGCACCGGAATTGATCTGTCTTCTCTTGCTGCAGGGTCCGAATTTTTCGGTATTGCCAAGGTAATTTATCCAGCACTTCATTTGAAGGACGTAATCGGTGCCAATCTTGTCGTGTTTGTTCTGGGACTCGTTGTGAGTATTTATCCGGCGGTAAAAGCCGCCCGGTTCACTCCGATAGAAGCACTGGCACACACCTGACAGAGATTTATGACAGGCAACTACAAGCGCATCAATTGTTAAATTAACAAAAACCATGGAAACTTCTACAGGAGACAACCATGAACATTGTGGAATGCACAGACGTTAAAAAAACATACCGGCAGGGCAAGATGGAAGTCAAAGCTCTTAACGGTGTGAGTCTTGCCATACAGGAAGGAGGGTTTGTCGCTCTGGCAGGCCCCTCCGGTTCGGGTAAGACCACCATGCTGAATATTATCGGCGGACTGGATTCTGCTGATTCGGGCAGTATTAAAGTTAATGGTAACCTCCTGGGGGAAATGACCCAGTCTGAACTGGCAGATATGCGTCTGCACAATGTAGGTTTTGTATTTCAGGCCTATAATCTTATACCCGTACTGTCTGCTCTGGAAAACGTCGAATTCGTCATGCTGCTCCAGAGTGTGCCGGCAAATGAGCGGCGGGAACGGGCAAAAGCCATGCTCGATGATGTAGGATTGGCCGGTATGCATAATCGTCGACCAGCAGAACTGTCAGGCGGACAACAGCAACGCGTGGCTGTGGCGAGAGCTATCGTATCTGATCCGTCTATTGTTCTGGCAGATGAACCGACAGCCAACCTTGATTCCAAGACAGGAAAAGGCCTGCTGGAGATGATGCGAAAAATGAACGAGGAGAAAAACGTTACCTTTATTTTTTCCACCCATGATCAGATGGTTATGGATTATGCACGCCGCTTGATTCATATCAGGGATGGTCAGGTGGCTGGTGATACAAAGAAAAAATGACAAGGAATCAGAAGGCAGGAGCCAGAATTCAGAATGACTGATGTAATAGATGATGTCTCCTGATTTTCGAATATGAATGGTTGTGAGTATGCAAACGTCAAAATTGTTCGTTCTTCTCCCTTTCATTGTTTTAATCTTCATCATACACGTTCCTTCGTGGGCTGCACACCATGAAACAGCTCATAATACGAAAGGCAGAGCAGAAAACCATCTGTCATCGGATGCTTCCCTATATGCGTCCGTTGATAAAGAATGGGGGGGACATGTAAAAGTCCGGGGAAGTGTTTTGTTTCCCGATAATGAATCGTGTTGTAAGGAAGTGGGCACCGGGCCATACTATGACGGCCGCACAGAGGTACGCCTCAAAAGCAAGCTTTCTTACGGTGAGGCGGTGGATTTTGTTACTCATTATGAGGCTGTTTTTTCAGGCGGTGACACACGGCGGAAAGAGAAAGCCCTCGAGCGCCTTTACCCCGACGTTTTTGGGAGCGGCTTATACACGAGCAGGTCCATGAGCGACAAACGGCGTCTCATGGACCTGACAAAAACAATCGATGAAGATGACAACTATATTTCCTATCATCGCATCGACAGGCTGTATATGACGCTAATGCCTGAATGGGGCAGTATCCGTATCGGGAGGCAGGCCATCACCTGGGGAAACGGCATGTTGTTTAACCCTATGGATCTTTTCAATCCATTTGCTCCATCAGACATTGAGCGCGAGTACAAAGTCGGCGATGACATGGCGGCCGTCCAGTTCTCTTCGGACACAATAGGAGATTTACAGTTTCTATATGTAGCCCGGCGTGAACCTGACACCGGAGATGTAGAATGGAGTCAATCGTCTCTGGCAGGAAAGCTCCATATTGCCCGGGACGTTACCGAATTTGATATAATGGCCGCAAAGCATTACAAAGACGCTGTGGCTGGCTTCGGTAGCAGAGGATATCTTGGAGATACTGCCTGGCGATTTGATGCCACCTGGACATTCCTTGATGAAAACAGTACGAAAAACGATTATCTCTCCCTTGTCGCCAATATTGACTATTCCTGGGTATGGTTGAAAAAAAATTTTTACGGATATGTGGAATATTTTTTTAACGGTTTATGTCACAACCGGTATACGGAAGAATACAGTAATTCGATCATCACCGAGCGTATCAACCGCGGAGAGCTATTCACACTGGGCCGACATTACCTGTCCGGTCATATCAAGGTGGAATTACACCCTTTATTTGCCATATACTTAACGGCAATCAACAATGTGGAAGACCCCTCGGGATCACTTCAGCCCCGGGCGGTCTGGGATATGACGCAAAACACCCAGCTCACGCTCGGAGGCAACATTTATTACGGTGGAGAAGATACGGAATACGGTGGTTTCACCATACCTGATACGAGTTTGCGGAGTGAACCATCCGACAGTGCCTTCATCTGGTTGAGTTACTATTTCTAAAGGACAGAAGAAAAAATCCCGGAGCTTGACACGCCGCTTCATTTTGTGTATTTCCAAAGACAGAAACACAGTCCCACCAATACGTTTCAAAACAATCGATTAACTTTGCCGGGCAGGCATGTCACAGAGAGAAGAGAAACCTGACTTTTTATTGTCTCATCCATATTAAGTGAGAATTTAAATGAAAAACGACTATCTGAATACAAAAATCAGTCTGGTATCAGACATGATCATAGAATCGAGAACACTGGTAGTATTTACCGGGGCAGGAATCAGTACTGAATCAGGCATACCCGACTTTCGCAGCCCCGGAGGAATCTGGAGCAGATTTGATCCAAGCGATTTCACCATAGAAAAATTCCTACACAGTCCTGAAACGCGAGAAAAGCAGTGGCACATTCTTGTTGAAAGCGGTCTTATAGTAAATGCGGAACCGAATCCGGCTCATCTGTCCATTGCCGAGCTAGAAAAACTCAATAAATTGGACTGCGTTATTACCCAAAACATAGACAACCTTCACCAGGAAGCAGGAAATTCTCCCGAAAAGGTGATAGAATTACACGGCAACATGAATTTCGTAGTGTGTACAGGGTGCAATGAACGCTATCCCATGGAAGATATTGTGCAGCGTTTGAAAAAAGAAGAGAAGGTTCCCGATTGCGAAAAATGTGCAGGAATTTTGAAACCGGACGTTATTCTTTTCGGTGAGGCATTACCGGAAGAAGCTCTGCAAAAAGCCATATACCATTCCTCCAATTGTGACCTTTTCATTGCAATCGGTTCTTCTCTTGCTGTTTTTCCTGCCGCCTATATGCCTGTACATGCCAAAGATGGAGGCGCTAAGCTTGTCATAATAAATATCGGAAGTACCGTGTACGACAGCAGAGCAGATATACTCATCGATGGCAAGGCCGGTGAAACAATGGAAAGTATACTGAAGAATGTCAAGGAGAAACTTTAACGGCTTTGTAAAAAATCCACATGGGGAGATAGTCAATGAAAATGGAAGCAGAATTTCCGGACAGGGTAATCGAGTTGATGCGAAAAGGGGTAAATATCCCGACCCCCTTCTCCGTTGAAATCGGAAAAGAGGTGGATGTTGACAGGATTTCAGGAAACAACGTCACTCTTCATAGCGGAACCAGGATATACGGCGCAAAAACCCTCATCTGTTCCGGAACAAAACTGGGAGATGAATCACCGGTTACGATCGTTGACTGCCAGATTGGCCCTGAGGTGGAACTCAAGGGTGGATTTTTTAAAGAAACTGTTTTACTGGAAAAAGCAAATATGGCATCCGGCGCTCATGTCAGGGAATGCTGTATTCTTGAGGAACAGTCCAATGGGGCACACACTGTCGGATTAAAACAGACCATTCTTTTCCCCTTTGTAACACTTGGCAGTTTAATAAACTTCTGCGATTGTTTCATGGCCGGAGGTACTGATCAAACAAATCACAGCGAGGTAGGGAGCTCCTACATACATTTTAATTACACACCGAATCAGGATAAAGCAACTGCTTCTCTGATCGGAGACGTTCCCAGGGGTGTCATGCTAAACCAGCCCCCTATCTTCCTCGGAGGACAGGGAGGAATGGTAGGCCCGGCGAGGATTGCTTATGGCACGATTATAGCCGCGGGAACTATATGTCGAGAGGATTGTCCCGAAGGGAATAAACTTTTGACCGGAAGTAATGATATACCCTCTGAGGAAGAGTTTGAAACAGGTTTTTACAGAGACGTTAAAAGGAAAGTTAATAACAACATCTGCTATTTAGCCAATCTGCTTGCCCTCAGGCAGTGGTATATCCATGTTCGCCGGCTTTTCTTTCAAACTGATGAATTTGGCCCGGAACTTTATTCCGGGGCATTGGAAAAGCTAAACCTGTCAATCAATGAAAGATTGACAGGTTTCCGGGTTCTTTCCGAAAAAATGGAAAAATCGATTAAAATTGGTGATAGAAGATTCAGCGGGCCCGAATGGGAAATTCTATCCAGACAGAAAAGAGAACTGGTCGAAAACTGGCCGAAACTGGAAGAATGTTTTACTGGAGGATATGAGGAGGAAATTGACCTCAAAAACAAATCTTCCTTTATTCAGATTATCCCTGACAGACCGGGAGAATTCTCCGATTACATAAATTTTATTAAAGGGTTGGATTCCGAGAATTCATCCATCGGTACGACCTGGCTCCAGGCCATAGTAACCCATACAATAAGCAGGGCGCTTCAAACCATCCCTTCACACAAATAAAACCTAACTACCCAGGAGTCATCCACAAAACTCCTTTTTATGGAAGATATTATAAATACAGGACAACGTTCCAAAACATTGAAGATAAAGGAGATATGATGAAAATTGTTCGTTATTTGTGTTTGCTGGTATTGGCATTTCTGGTTGTATTTCTATGCGGATGTTCGCATCTGCAAAAAGACAACGATGTATTATTTCAAACGTCAACGATTGATGCTCTTTTAGAAGGAGTCTATGACGGGGAAACAACCTGCGGGGAAGTGAGGCAGCATGGCACCTTCGGATTGGGTACTTTTAACGCTCTTGAAGGAGAGATGGTTGTATTGGATGGCACATTCTATCAGGTAAAGACGGATGGCATAGCATACCGTGTCGGGGATTCGACTAAAACCCCTTTTGCTGTGGTAACTTTCTTTGAACCTGATAAAACTCTCGCACTGGAAAAGGCCGAGAACTACAGCCAGCTAAAAGAATATTTAGACACTTCGTTGCCGACAAAAAATATTTTCTATGCCATTAAAATAGAAGGAATTTTCAAGTATATCAAGACAAGAAGCGTTCCCGGACAAACCAAACCATATCCTCCCCTTATTGACGTAGTAAAGAACCAGACAATATTTGAATTTCATAATGTAAAAGGAACAATAGTAGGGTTCCGGTGTCCGCCGTATGTTAAAGGAATAAATGTTCCGGGATATCATCTACACTTTATCACTGAAGACAAAAAAGCGGGCGGGCACATGCTTGAATGTCAGATGCGAAATGTAAACATTGACATCGATTATACTTCCAAGTTTTTTATGGTATTGCCGGGACATAGCGAATTTTACAAGGTAGATTTAACCAAAGAAAAACAGACCGAATTAGAGAAAGTGGAAAAATAACCTTTTGCATATGATCCATTCGGTGAAAAAGAGAGAATAGAAAGGCACAGGCATCGTTATAAACCAAACACCGGTTTTAAAGATTTGCTCACTCGAAAAGGGTTATTCGACAGCAGGATATAACCGGATGGACATCTGGCGGAAATAGTAGAAATCAAAGAACCTCTACAGTTTTTTGGTCGCCAGTTTCACCCGGAATTTAAATCAAGGCCAACGAAGCCGCATCCACTTTTCAGTAAGTTTATCAGGAAATCACTTGGAAATAAGGTCTAATTTTAAATTTTATTCCTTATTTATTACCTTTTTCAGCTTTCCAGAACACTTGAAAGTGACAACTGTTCTGGCATCCAGCATAATGGTCTCACCTGTCTGAGGATTTCTCCCCCTCCTGGAATTTTTCTGCCTGACAGACCACTTTCCAAAACCCGAAATACGAACGTCGTTTCCTTTTTTCAGCTCGTCTTTAATCAACTCGAATACGCTTTCAACAAGCTCCGTAGACTTTCCTTTCGGAAGGTCGGTTGCAGAGTAAAGGTCCTCCACGATACTAGCTTTTGTAAGTGTCATCTTCCTCTCCTTTCTGGTTCAATTATTGTAAATATAATATATGGCATAATAGTTAAAGGATTATATAGACAAAATTGTTATAAATTTCAACCGTAATCTCATATAAAATGCAAAATAAATATTCTCCCTCCCTGATAGATGGCAAAGGCCATGATCCAGGCAAGGGAAAAATTAAATACGACACTGAATGATGCCCATTTCCAGGAGTTCGTCTCCCTTCTTATGGCTGCTACCGTGGCCAGACACGGAATATACAGCAAAACGAACACCATCATGGCGAAGGCGGACAGGGCTGTCATGTCTGAAGCTTTCAGGATTTCTTTAAGGGTCTCGTTCTCCTCTTTGCCACCCGCTGCATAGAGGACTCCCATAGTGCTCAGAACAATCTCTTTGGCAACGAATCCCGTTAAGAGGGCGACGCTACCCCGCCAATCAATACCGATTGGAGCAAAAACAGGCGCTATAGCTTTTCCAATACGGCCCATATATGATTTTTCCACCTTTTCAGCAGACCGAGCACTTTCAAGTTCTGCAATTGCTTTACTCGTGACTCTCTCTAATTCTTCTCGCTCCTGTCCGGTAACATTCAACTCTTTTGTCTGGTAAGAATTCTTAATGCTAAGGATTTGGGCATCGTAATCACGGGAAAACTGAAAATTCTGAGGAAAGGCAGAAAGAGCCCAAACAACAACTGACCCGATCAGTATGATTCCGCCCATCTTTTTAATAAATATCACGCTTCTATCCCACATATGGATCATCAGGCTTTTGAACATAGGCATTCTGTAAGGGGGAAGCTCCATCACAAAGGGGGCCGTGTCTCCCGTGAGGATGGTGGATCGAAGGAGCCGACCTACAAGTATGGCAATTACAATACCAATGAGGTAGATTGAAAACACAACATTTCCTGCTCTCTCCGCAAAAAAAGTGCCTGCTAACAGGATATAAATGGGGAGACGGGCAGAACACGACATAAACGGATTAATCAAAATAGTGAGAATACGGTCTTTTTCGCTTTCCAGCGTGCGAGTGGCCATGATGGCAGGTACGTTACAGCCAAAACCCATTAGCATGGGAATAAAGGACTTACCATGTAACCCTATAAGATGCATGATCTTATCCATAAGGAACGCTGCCCGCGCCATGTAACCGGTATCTTCAAAAATGGCAATACACAGAAAAAGGATCAAGATGTTGGGAAGAAATATGACCACACTCCCCACGCCGGCAATGATACCATTTATAATAAGATCACTGAATAAGCCGTCAGGAAGAAGGCTTCTCATGACACTGGAAATCGATTCAATTCCGATTCCTATCAGCTCCATCGGATAGGCGCCGATGGTAAAAGTCAGCTGAAACATTGCCCAAATAAAAAAGATGAAGATCGGGAAGCCCAGAAATCTGTTTGTAAGGACGAGATCAATATTGCGCGACACATCGACACGCCTCTTCTTGGGAATTCTCAGTATCTCCTTGATAATTCCTGCAATAAAACCGTATTTTTCCTCAGTAATAACAATGCCGGGATCTTCATTGTACAGTCTTGTTAGTCGCTCTCGCTGCTGTTTAGCCTCTTCAAGAATGACTTTCCCTTTATTACTTAAGCCCTCAAGGACGCGCCTTTTGATAATTTCATCATCTTCAAGAAGTTTTACCGCAAGCCACCTGACATCATAGGAAAAGTCACCCCGGACATTGTCTTCAATAAAACCAGTTAGTTGAGTGATGGATTTTTCAATATCCTTGCTATATTTGACACGACGTTCGATCGGAGGCTTCTTATCGGATTCGGCTACTTCAATCGCCTTTTTTAAGAGATCATCGGTGCCCTCGCCCTTATTTCCTACTGTGTATACCACCGGTACATCAAGGAGCTCTGAGAGCTTTTCACTGTCAATCTGGATATCGCGTGAGAGTGCCATATCTGACATGTTCAGTGCAAAAATGACCTTAGTATCAAGCTCACGGAGCTGGGTGGCCAGATAAAGGCTCCGTTCCAGGTTCGTGGCATCAATAATATCAACTACCACATCGGGATTTTCATCAAGGATAAAGTTGCGGGCTATAACCTCTTCAATGGAAAAGGCCGTGAGACTATATGTGCCGGGAAGATCGACGATCTTCAAATCGCGTCCGTGTCTGTGGAGGGACCCCTCTTTCTTTTCCACGGTAACTCCGGGCCAATTCCCCACTTTTTGACGTGTCCCTGTAAGATTATTGAAGATCGTTGTCTTTCCCGAATTGGGATTTCCTGTTAACGCTATGGTCAAGACCTTAGGAGACGTCATGCTGTCCCCTCTCTTACGTCCTCAACAGTTATTTTCGAAGCATCTTCTACACGAAGCGACACATGATACCCTTTAATGACCAGCTCGATGGGATCCTTCAGGGGAGCGTACTTTTCAATATAAACCTCTGAACCATTTATAAAACCCATCTCAAGGAGTCTTCGCCGAAAAGAAGCATTACCACCCACATGGACAATTATACCGACCTGTCTCTCTTTCATCTCGCTAAGGTACATTTTATTCTTCCATCTGCCGTCCGGTTCATGACATATACAGATATTCTTTCTGAAAATAGTATCAATTGTAAAAATCTTACCGTGATTGCAATAGGATAATAAGTCTGGAACCAAAAAATGTCAAGGCTTTTGGATTTGCCGGGAAATAAATTTACTGTTTTATCTGTTCTTACTTTCTGATATCATTACCATGAAAAGAGGACACTGAGTGATTCAATCCCTGTATAGATGTCTGGTCTTTCTGATTAACGGGGGTTTCTGATTTTATAATTGATGCATTAAACTTGAAAAGAGGAGCATACGTTGTGGCAAGGACAACCTTTAGCAGTAAGGGAGGACGTGTTAAGTCAACAGTTGCAATAGACAGGAAAAAGAGTTCAAGGCCGGTTGAAGACGTTGTCAGAGAAATAAAACAAGGGATGCAAAAACCACCTGGTGAAGATTACAGAGAACAATCGCTGGCTATTCACGGCTTGATATGTGCCCACTGCGGCAGGGAGTTTGATCACTTAAATCGGCATCTCCTGACGGTACATCATAAAGATGGCAATCACCATAATAACCCGTCTGATGGTGAAAACTGGGAAAATCTCTGTGTTTACTGTCACGAGAACATACACAGCAGGGAACTGCTCGGAGATTATTTTGATGGGGCTGACGGTGAAAAAGAGAGCAAAGTCGTGTATGAATATGGGAATGATCAGGATGTAGCAGCTTTCGGTAAGACCATTCTGGGGGAAAAACTGCAGAAGGCGTTGAAGAATAAATGGAAGAAATAATAGAACAAATTTGAAAAAAATGTATTAACATGAAAGGGTTACCACCACGAAGTACGAAACTTCTCATAAATCAAGGATAAGGTGAAAATGAAAATTCAAGAAATAGAAATGAAAGATTTGGATGTTAAAGAATTTATTAAACAGAAGGCCGATGAAATCTCTTTCATTGTAGGAAATGGCCTGGCCGTCAATGCATTGTCCGGCGGTGTCGATTCCTCGGTCGTTACGATGCTGGCTCACAAAGCGCTTGGAAACCGGCTCAAATCGTACTTTATAGATACGGGCTTAATGAGGCAGGGTGAACCTCAACAGATTGTTTCATGGTTTGAAGATTTAGGAATCCCCGTAGAATTAATCGATGCCCAAGATCAGTTCTTTCATGCACTGAAGAACCTGACAGATCCGGAAGAGAAAAGAGAAGCCATTACTCAAACGTTTTACAAAGATGTTTTTGGTAAGCTTGCCAGAGAGAGCGGTGCAAAATGTCTTCTTCAGGGAACGAACTACACAGATATAGAAGAAACTGTTGCGGGAATAAAAAGACAGCACAATGTCTTGCAGCAGCTTGGAATCGATCCGGAAGAAATGTATGGCTACAAGGTGATAGAACCTTTAATTCAGCTGAGAAAACCGGCAATAAGAGAAGTCGGAAAAGTGTCCGGCCTGCCGGAAGAAATATACAAAAGACCTCCGTTTCCGGGACCTGCCCTGGCTGCCAGGGTAATCGGAGAAGTTACACCGGAGAGGGTGGAAATTGTAAGAAAAGCAACAACAATCGTTGAAGAGGAATTATATAATACCGACGCATTTCAGTATCTTGCAATTCTCCATGAGGACAAGGTAACTGGGATAATAGCAGGAAAAAGAAATTTCGGCTTTCAAATAGAGATAAGGTGCTGGGATAGTGAAGATGCGGTGACTGGATCACCGACGCGGCTCCCTTATGAAACTTTGGAAAAATTAGCCGAAAGAATAATCACGGAAGGTGAGGGCATTGTGAGCATCACGTACAATATAGCGAAAAAACCGCCCTCCACCATAGAGGCTATTTAAATCAAATTTTTGACGAATGTTCGTCTCAAAGTAACGCTCCCCGCCCACGGGGCGGGGCTTGCCGGATGTGCTCCCGATCGAAAAGAATTACTTTAAGTTCAAAACCAAAATCTTTACCGTTAAACGAGTTGTTCTCTGACGACGTTCGCAATCTGCTCACAGTACATTTCAGTTTCTTTGTCGGTCGGACCTTCTACCATAACCCGACACATATTCTGAGTTCCCGAGTATCGAATGAGAACCCTCCCCTTGTCACCCAATTCTTTTTCCACGGCCTCAACGGCCTTGACGATTTCCGGTATCGTCGATATTTCCGGTTTTGACGTTACGTCAATATTAATCAGTTTTTGAGGAAATACCGCCATGATCTTCGCCAGTTCAGACAGGGGCTTCTGCTCCTTCATCATGGCCGCCGTTAACCTGAGTGCTGTAATTATACCGTCACCTGTGGTATGATGCTGCAGAAAGATCAGATGTCCCGAATCTTCACCACCAATGGCGGCTCCTCTGGCCCGCATTTCTTCAAGGACGTACCGGTCTCCTACCTGCGTGGTCACCTGATCGATTCCGAGTTTTTTCAAGGCCACACTGAGACCAATATTACTCATGACGGTACAGACGACCAGATTATTGGTGAGCATACCTTCCTCCTTCATAACCTTGGCACAGATGGCCATAATTTGATCTCCTGTCAGCACTCCTCCTTTTTCGTCAACAGCGATCAGGCGATCGCCATCCCCGTCAAAGGCAAAACCGACGTTGGCCTTCTGCTTTACAACCTCTTCGGCAAGCGTCTCCGGATGTTGGGATCCGCAGTTATCGTTGATGTTATGCCCATTGGGTTCGGCAAAGATTGAAGTTACATCAGCTCCTAATTCGAAAAATGTCTCAGGTGCCACTCGATAGGTCGCCCCGTGTGAACAATCCAATATGACTTTTGTTCCTTCCAGTGTATACTCCCTGGGGAAAGCGCTTTTCAAAAAGACAATATACCTCCCTCTGGCGTCTTCGATACGATATGCTTTACCCAGTTCGGTGGGTGAGGGATGAAGTAAATGCATATTGTTTGAAAAGATCAAATTTTCAATCTCAAGTTCTTTTTCATCGGGCAATTTGTAACCGTCATTCGAGAATATTTTAATACCGTTATCCTGAAAGGGATTGTGAGAGGCAGATATGACGATACCCGCATCGGCCCTCATACTTGAAGTCAAAAAGGCAATCCCCGGTGTCGGCATTGGACCTATCAGTATTGCATTAACTCCCATGGAACAGATCCCTGACACGAGGGCATTTTCAAGCATATAACCGGAAATTCGAGTATCTTTCCCAATGATGATTCTGGGAGTGTGTCCCGCTCTTTTAAAGAGATGAGCTGTGGCTCTTCCTATATTCAATGCCATTTCCGATGTCATCGGATATTCGTTAGCTACACCACGTACTCCATCGGTGCCGAATAATTCGCCCATTTTATCTCCCGTTTTCTGTTTAATTTAGTAAGGGATTGATCCCTTCTTGATAAAGTTGCTTTAACTATACCATTCCAGTAGAATTTTCAATAACAAAAAATTTATCAGCTACATTACTAAAAACCATAGATTTTTGAAGCTCCCCGCGGGTAGAAAGCTCATATTTTATTGCCGTACGTTCTGCACGGTTGTCTATCACATAAATACCCAACGTAATATCCAAAAATAGGCAAAAGCAGAGAGAATAAAACAGAGGCTCGGCAACCATAGATGTTTATATACCGGGATGAGAGTGGTACCGAAGTACTGATTCGACAGGAGTAAACAGATATGAAGCGGAGACAGCAAAACTCCGATAAAACCGCTCCCGATTGCGAGCATGATATATGCCATGGTGAACTGTGCTTCACCGAAAGAGTGAATCAACGGAATAAGTATGGGAAACGTCGTTCCAACAAAGGCAACGGTAATCCCGACAACGCCACCCACAAGAAACGGCAAAGCCATGGTAATGAGAACAAGCGGAACATGGAGCATTCTGAATTCGTTGCTTATTGCTTCAACCGCACGGCTGCCCTCCATCATTCCTTTGAAGATAAAAATAGCTATCACCATGTATATCATGCTGCGGATATGAGGATCGGCAAGAAGGTTTCGTATCTGGGTTTTACTGAAGTCATTTTTACGCCAGATCCAGCCTATTGCTATGCATAGAGCAATGACAAGTCCTGCCTCTTTAGATACCGTAAAATCCGGTAATAGAAAAGTCAAGGTTATTCCAGTTCCCAATCCCATGAATATCACAATGAGAATCGGTGTAAGTTCCGTCACAAAGGGTTTTACCGAAGGGCGCCCCTTGAAATCTCTGAGTTTATTTGATTTATTAAGTCCCTTTATCGGAATGTACCCTAATGATAGCGACACAATGGTCAATGGAGACATAACCGTAACAAACTTCCAGAGGTTAATATCGGCCAGAGTTATCGCAAGGAGCACACCCGGATATAGCGGCCACCAGTACTCCCAGATGTGCCGGAACCAATAGTTTACGAAACTCAACATATCGGGTGCGAGAGACGTGTCTTTACCCAGTTCTTTAACCATGGGAGCGGAAAAAACGGCACCTCCCGGCATGGGCAAGA
The DNA here is from genome assembly GCA_964650385.1 of uncultured Syntrophales bacterium. Lineage (GTDB taxonomy): Bacteria > Desulfobacterota > Syntrophia > Syntrophales > JADFWA01 > JAUSPI01. Next base: position 16,595 of record CAZYTP010000011.1, read on the forward strand.
GTCCTATCAAGGCGGGGAATACGACAAGCTTTATTCGGGGATTTGAAACAAGCCCTTGGAAGTTTGCGAGAAGTCGCCTCATTTGACCGGCCATTTCCATGCTGCTGCTTAGAACAAGAATAAGCGAAACAATTATAGCAAGAAATACTGTCTTCGGATATATGATGGATTCTAATGCAGTTTTCACCATGGCCTTCGGGCCTAATCCGAACAGGATCCCGAGGAGTAATGCCCCTATAAGAAAAGCATTCCCCAGAGAGAGTTTCTTTCTTATACAGATGAGAACGAAGACAAAGACCAGAGAGATTCTGATGATAGCTGAAATATGTAAAATAAATTCCATGAGTTATGAACATCCTTTATGGAGATGCCGGGCACCGTACTTTTACTTTTTTCATATGTCATACGGCTAACGGAGTCAAGCAATCAAAAAGGATATTCTTAGATAATTGCTCTAATTGAAAGACATAGGGCATCAGACTGTCGCTGATTAACCCGGCGATAAATGGTGCGTTATGGTGCGCCATTTATCGCCGGCCCTACACAAGAAGATAGATCGGAAACAAACTTGAGTTTAGACGCCCGTCACAATCCCGATGTATAAGAGCAAAGAATGTGAAAATCAGAATAAAGTTAAGAGGCGATTCTCATTGCATGATCATTAGATTTAGAAGAGGCTTATCGTGATTTTTGAAGCTCAGGGAGATGCTCAGATTCAGTGTGTCTAAATACAGGAGTTAAAAGCAGGCTTACTTTGTTTTTCTGTCTCTACACAGAAGTAACCGACGGGATAAAACCAGTTGAACTGTTAGGCACCGTCCAGACCGGTCTTCTCTTTAATTCTAAACCAGTCGACCGGATCAATCAGGTATTCCTCCGTGTCTTTGAGCGACACATAGTGTTCACGTTCAATATCAGCAAGAAGATTAAAAAATGCCTTTTCTTTCGGATCGGAGGCATCCTCGCTAAGTTTTGCATAATATTCCGTGCCTTTGGCCTCAAATTCTATTGCTGCACGAATAGCCTCCAGATCATCAGCATCCCCCTTCGCTGTCTTCGGTGCCTTTTCTGCCGCCTCCTTTAGGACATTTTTAACCTTTGTACCGTTTACTTCAAGGGGAACGGTTTCAGGCCATTTCTCCTGCTTCTCCCATTTTTCAGCAAGTTGCTTCAAGCGTTTATAGTGCTCAAGTTCCTCTTCGGCTATTTGCTGAAACATCGCCTTGCCAACAGGGTTACCGGTTCTATCAGCGTTTTTAAGATAAAATTCGCGTTCCTTCACCTCATTGTCAAGGGCAACCTGCAGCGCACCTAATCGTTTTTTCATGGTCATCCTCCTTCTCTGATTTTGACATATTATACATTAATAAAATACATTATCGTAGTCAGTATTGTCAAGCGTTTTGGCAAGGATGCCCCTCTGGTAGAGCAAGCATAGGGTGAACTATTCGTGAGCGTACCGTTCTCTGCCTTGTGTGGGAAGCTTGCGTCTATTTCGAAGGTTTCTCCGTCGGCGATAATAGAGAACCCCTCAGGAAACAATTGTAACACTTGGCTCAATCTGCTATTGATATACCTTCAAATATGAAGGTACGCCGAAAAAGGAAAAGAAGATGGCCAAAACAATCACCCAGAAAATTATTGAAGAACATCTTGTTACCGGCAGCTTCATGCCCGGCACAGAGATAGCGATAAAGATAGACCAGACATTAACGCAGGATGCTACCGGGACTATGGTCTATCTACAGTTTGAGTCTATGAGAGTACCCCGGATAAAAACCGAACTTTCGGTAAGTTATATAGACCACAATACCATTCAGATTGGGTCTGAGAATGCGGATGATCACCGATACCTTCATGATATTGCAAGGAAATACGGCATCTACCTGTCACGGGCGGGAAACGGTATCTGTCACCAGGTCCACATTGAAAGATTTGGAAAACCGGGTGAAACTCTGCTCGGTTCCGACAGCCATACGCCAACATGCGGAGGGCTCGGCATGATTGCCATAGGTGCAGGTGGTCTTGATGTAGCCCTTGCAATAGCGGGTGAACCTTTTACTCTTATTTGTCCGAGAGTGATAATGATCAACCTCACAGGGAAACTCTCTCCATGGGTTTCTGCCAAAGATGTCGTTCTTAAAGTACTTGAAATATTTACCACAAATGGAAACGTCGACTGTGTGTTCGAATACGGCGGAGAGGGTGTAACGACGCTCTCCGTACCGGAAAGGGCAACAATTACGAATATGGGAGCGGAATGCGGCGTTACCACCTCCGTTTTTCCAGGTGATGAAACAACAAGGGTTTTTTTGAAAGCTCAACATCGAGAAAAGGACTGGACAGAGATCAAAGCAGATATGGGTGCAGAATATGACAGGGTTGTCGACATCAACCTGTCCGAAATAGTTCCGCTCACAGCAAAACCTCACAGTCCTGAAAATATCAGTACCATCAGAGATGTGGGAGAAATTGAAGTTAACCAGGTCTGTATCGGAAGCTGCACCAATTCCTCTTACAAAGACCTCGCAACGGTCGCCAGGATTCTCAAGGGGAAGGTTGCGCATCCCGGGGTCAGTTTCGTTCTGGCACCGGGATCAAAACAGGTAGTGGAAAACCTGGCAAAAGACAGATACCTTGCAGACCTCATAGAATCCGGTGCACGTCTGGCAGAATGCGCGTGCGGATTTTGCATCGGCAATAGCCACAGCCCTCAGACAAAAGCCGTTTCCCTGAGAACATCAAACAGAAATTTTCTGGGAAGATCGGGAACAAAGGATGCACAGGTCTATCTTGTCAGTCCTGAGGCGGCTGCGACCGCGGTTATAACAGGAAAATTCACGGACCCGCGAGATCTCGGCATGGAATATCCGGAAGTGAGCGTGCCCGAACAATTTCACGTCGACGACAGAATGATTATTAAACCTGAAGATACGGTCGATGTATCAAAAATCAAGATATACAGGGGACCGAATATCGGAGTCCTCCCGGTAAACGATCCATTTCCGGACGATATCTCGGCAGAAGTTACGATTAAAGTCGGGGACAAGATAACGACAGACCACATTATCCCGGCTGGTGCGAGGATGAAGTACCGTTCTAACATACCAAGATATTCTCAGTTTCTCTTCGAGATTCTTGACAAGACATTCTATGAGCGTGCAAAAAAGATACAGGACAGCGGTCGGCACAACATCATCGTCGCAGGACTGTCATACGGCCAGGGATCATCAAGAGAGCATGCGGCACTATGTCCAATGTTCCTAGGGGTAAAGGCTGTAATCGCAAAATCATTTGAAAGGATCCATACGGCGAATCTGATAAACTTCGGGATAATTCCCCTCATCTTTAAAGACGGCAAGACTTACGATTCGGTAGATCAGGGAGATAGTCTGGAGATACCGTCTATCAGAAAGGCATTAGAATTAAACGGGAAAATGACTGTGAAAAACACAACAAAAAAAAGGTCATTCGAAGTAATCTACAACCTTTCGCAAAAGCAGAAAAAGATTCTTCTTGCAGGCGGCGCTCTCAATTATAAAATATCACGTAAATGACCCTCAGGAGTTACGGGGTGCTTCCAACCCAAAACATTCGCCTTAAATGATCAAGGTGAATGACCGGGGACGCACCTGCAAGCCCCGCCCTATGGGCGTGGAGCTTCACTTTTCGCGGCACAAACACTTTATTTGAGGAGCAATCACAAAATGAAAAAAATCGTAAATCCCAGGGAAGTTATTAATTCATCCATCATAACCCCCGGAACAAGGATCTACTGTTCCGGCAATGCGGCAACTCCACAGGTTCTATTGAAATATATGTGGGAAGATACGTCCATTAAAGATGTTGAAATGTTGAGCGTTCTTCTCCTTGGAGAAATCGATGAGTTGTTCAGTGAAGAAACCTGTTCAAGAATTACCCACAGGGTTATCTTCAACGGTCCCTCCTCAAGGCGCGCCGTAAACAACGGATGGGCAAAGTACCAGTTGCTCCACTTGTCCGACATACCTAGGCAGTTAAGAGGACACCTGAAACCTGACATGGTTTTCGTGTCCGTCAGCGGTCCCGACAACGGAGGAAATTTCAGCCTGGGAACATCGGTCGAGGCCGTACTTACTGCAGTTCAAATCGTAAAGGAAAACAACGGAATAGTAATTGCGGAAAGAAATGCTAAGATGCCTTTTGTGCTGGGCACGACAATTAATGAGGAGTCTATCGATTATCTTGTCGATAGTGATTATGATTTGCCTATAAGCCCGGTAAAAAAGCCCGATGACCGGGCAAAAAAGATCGCTGATCTGATCGCTCAATTGTACATTAAAGATGGGAGTATGCTGCAGTATGGAATCGGGGAAGTTCCAGAAGCAGTTACGGATTCAATTATCGAAAAGGGCGTTAAGGATCTGGGGATCCGGTCGGAGCTGTTTGCAGATGCTATGATAAAACTTGTTGAAAAGGGGATTGTAACGAACAAGTACGCAAGAGACCAATTTTCAATCGCAACACTCTTTTTATCCGGATCCCAGGGTGGATATGACTGGTTTGACTATAATAGCTCGGTGCAAAGCAGGCCTTCTGACCGGACGAACAGCATCCTGTTTATTGCCAGACATCCTAATATGGTGGCTATAAACAGCGCCATCGGCGTTGACCTGCATGGTAATATATGGGCCGACTCACTGTATGCCAGGCAAATCTACAGCGGCGTCGGCGGACAATCCGATTTCTTGAGGGGGGCCTACCTGTCCGAGGGAGGCATTCCGATAATTGCTATGAAATCAACAACACAAAAAGGCGTGTCCAAGATTGTGGATCAGAGTCCCGAAGGGATCACGACCACTGCTATTGCCGCTGATCCCGTTATTATTGTTACAGAATACGGCGCTTTTGACCCGAGGGGGCTGAGCATTGCCGAACATGCTGTCGGGATTGCCCACCTGGCGGAACCCGAGACCAGAGAAAAACTGCTGAAACATATTTCTGACAGCGGTGTTTTTCATAAACCGCTACAAAGGTTTCCAAAAGGCATGCCAAAAGGGGTTTTCCCTTACGAACAGCTTTAGAGGACATATAAAGATTTTTCATTTTCTACGAATACCCTGACAACTTTACAGCTGCCATCCACTATTAGTACCTGAGTGCAGTGTTAACTGCCTTTAATCCAGAGGTTCTCAATGAGGCTGTGAACATCTTCGAGAACGATGTAAATACAGGGGATGAGAAGCAGGGTTATCGCAGTAGCAAAAAGCACTCCAAACCCCAGACTCACGGCCATAGGTATCAGGAATTGCGCCTGGAGACTTTTCTCCAGGATCATGGGGATCAGACTGGCAAAGGTGGTTAGTGACGTGAGTATAATCGCCCTGAAACGCAAGGCCCCGGCCTGAGTTACCGCATCTCGGATATCCACTCCCTGACGGCGCGCCCGGTTCGCAGTGTAGATTAAAACCAGGGAATCATTGACCACGACACCGGCAAGCCCCACCATACCAAAGAGGCTCAAAATGGTGATGTTGAACCCCATAATCAGGTGTCCCGCGACAGCGCCTACGATACCGAAGGGAATCGCAGACATGACAACAAGGGGCTGAGTGAAGGATCTGAAAGGGATAGCCAGCAGGGCATAAATGCAGAAAAGGGCAAGCATAAAGCCTTTGATCACATCGGCCAGAGATTCTTTCTGTTCTTTCCCCTCTCCCTCTATCGAATACCGAAGACCCGGATAGCGGAACTTGAGATTCTTCAGGACAACCTTTTCCAGAGATGACCTTACCTCCTGGGCATTGGTAACCGCTTCATCCACGTCGGCAGAAACCTTGATAACCCGATTTCGCTGTGTCCGCTGGATGGAAGCGTATCCCTGTTCCATGTTTACTTCAGCCAGCAGACCGAAAGGCACTTCGGAACCATCGGGGGTTCGAATACGCATCTCTTCTACATACCCGAGTGATTTCCGCTCATTCTCAGGATAGCGAACCAGCACCTTTACTTCATCCTTATCACGCTGCATGCGCAGGGCTTCGGCTCCATAAAAGGCATGCCGAACCTGCCGGGCCAAATCATTCAGGGTGAGGCCGAGACTCCGGGCGGCCGGTTTCAGCTTGATCTGCATCTCCTTTTTACCCGGAAGAAAACTGTCGCTTACATCATAGACACCGGGATAATCTCTGAGTTCCGCTTTCAGCTCTTCCGTTGCGGCGAGCAGCTTCTCGTTATCATCCATAGACAGATGAACTTCAACGGATTTACCGGCACTGTGAAGCACACTCTTGAACGTGATCGACTCCGAATCGGGGATTATACCCGCTTTCTGACGCCATAATCCGGCCAGTTTAGCGGTACTGACGTCCCGCTTTTCACCTTTAAGTACCTGTATCCAGATCTGAGCGAGGTGCCCTCCTGTGTCTCCACTGTCGCCATGGCCCCCCATCTGTGTCCCGATCAAAGCCACACTGTGCTCAAAAAGAGGCTGTGCGCCTTCAGGTCTTTGTTTGTCTGCCTCTTTCAGCATTTCCTGGGCAGTTTCCGCCAGATAGGTGACTACCTCAATAGTTCTCTCCATCGGGGTTCCCGCAGGCATGGTTACGGAACAGTCCAGCGTGTCGCTTTCCACCTTGGGAAAGAATGTAAACTTGATCACCCCGCCCTGGACCATCCCCAGGGTAAGAAGAAGCAACGCTACGCCCAGCCCTATTGTAGCGTACCGCCACCTTACACAGAAGTTTACCGTTCTGGTATAAGGCCCCCGGATAAAATCTTTCAGCCATTTAGACATTCGCTTTTCTTCTTTTTCAATGCCCGATTCACGACGGGAGATCGAGTGGTTCTTTCTGGACAGATGGGCGGGGAGAATAAAAAGGGATTCCACCAGTGAACCGAAAAGGACAAAGATGACCACAATGGGCAGATTGCGCATCAGTTTTCCCATAATGCCGCTTCCCATAAGAAGAGGCCAGAAAGCCACCATGGTCGTCAGAACAGAAAAAATGACCGGATTGGCTACTTCTACAGTGCCTTCCACCGCCGCTTTCAAAGGAGACAAACCCTCTTCCTGCTTTCGGAATATATTTTCACCTATGATGATCGCGTCATCCACCACGATACCGAGGACCATGATAAAGGCAAAGAGAGAGATCATGTTGATGGAGACATCAAATCTGGGTAAAATCGCAAGTCCGGTCAAAAATGATATGGGGATTCCGAGGGTAACCCAGAAGGCCAGCCGCACGTTGAGAAACAGTCCAAGAAGGACAATTACCAGCACCAGACCGATGGCCATGTTTCTCAGCAGAAGTTCGAGACGGCTTTTCAATATCTCGGACATATCGGCAAAGAAAGCGATGCCGACACCTGCAGGCAAGGACGGTTTGGTCTCTTCGATGTAGTTTTTTACCGTATTGGCAACCGTCAGGGCATTCTGATCCGCTACACGGAAAACTTGAATCACCGAAGCGTGCTTGCCCTGGAAGCGAGCAGTAAGATCCACATCCTCGAATCCATCGCTGAGTGTGGCGATCTGCTCCAGCGTAACCTTACTTCCGTCGGAACGGGTAATGACAGCAATATCCCCGTATTCGGCGGCATAGTAGCGACGACCTTTGGTCCTGATAAGGATTTCACCGCCTCCAGTCTTGACGCTGCCGGCGGGAAGGTCAAGACTGGCCATTTTCACCGTATCAGCTATCTGCTCCAGAGTAAGTCCATAGCGCCGCAGGGTCTTTTCGGAGACTTCGATGTGTATCTCCCCTTTGCGAACACCAAAGATTTCGGCTAACGTAACACCCGGCAGGTTGGTAATGTCGTCTTTGATCTTTTCCGTTAGATACTTAATGGTCGATTCCGGCACGTCGCCATAAACGGCTATATGGATTACCTCGACTCGTTGGGTTACTTCCCGGATCACCGGCTTTTCAGCCTCCTCGGGAAAGGTCGTAATACGATCAACTTCAGCCTTTACCTCATCGAGAAGCTTCTTCAGGTCCCAGTCCTTCATGACCTCAATGGTAACTGTACCGAAGCCCTCACGTGCAGTAGAATCTATCCGCTTTATCCCGGCCAGACCGGCAAGCCTTTCCTCAATCCGCCGGATGATCGCCTCCTCCACCTCGGCGGGGGAAGCGCCTTGATATTCCGTGGAAATGGAAATACGATCCAGTGAAGTTTCGGGGAAAACCTCCAGTTTTATGGTCATGCACGTAACGACCCCGACCAATATCAAAAACATCATTAACAGATTGGCCGCAACTCGATTTTCAGCAAACCAGGCGATGGTTCCCTTCATTTATTGTTTCAACTCCTTTACAGCTGCCGTTCGAACATTCATGCCGTCAGTAACCGCCTTGAGTGAAGAGATGACTACCATCTCGCCGTCTTTGAGGCCGGACCGAACGATAACACCTTCACCCTGGTGGCGTGCTACCTCAACTTTACGGAACCGTAGCACCCCGTCGCCGTTCACTACCCAGACGACTTCACCCTCGTGGAGAGCTGACCTGGGAATGACAGCGGCGCCGGACAGATCACGCCCTTTGATTTCCACCGTCACAAAAAGACCAATGGCAAGTGGTGGTTTGCTGGCATACGGCTTATCCACCCGTACAATTACATTGATCATACGTGTCTTCTCATCAAGCTCTCCTTCAGCACGAACGACACTTCCCTTACAGATGAGATCCCGCCCGGCAATCCTTGCCCGGACCGTTGCAGTCGATCCAGGCCCATCCCCGGGCGTGAACCCCGGCACATCGAACCAGAAGAGGTTTTCATCTTCGAGCGGTACGGCAATCTCCGCCGCATTGGTGGAATAAAGAGTGGCCAGAGTCTGCCCCGGCGACACATATTGACCAATATCTACACTTTTTGCACTTACGCGGCCGTCGAACGGGGTTTTGAGGATTGTTCTTTCAAGGTTCAGGATGGCCTTTTGCAGATCCGCCTGATCGGCCTCAAGCTGTGCCCGGGCGGCTGCCAGCTGCGGTTCTTTGGCTACCAGTGGCGGTGCCTTTCTCTGTGTTTTGGAATTGCTGGCATGGTGAATACGCCACTCTTCCCGTGCCACCGCGGCCTCTTCCTGTCTGATTTTAAGGGTGCTCTCCGAATTCTTCACCTTGGCTTTGGCCAAGGTAACGGCCAACTCGTAATCTGCCGGATCTATAGTAAGCAATGTGTCGTCTTTATTGAATTCCCCTCCGTTGACGAGCGATTGAGAAACATACACCACTTTGCCTCCCACTTGAGTAACAAGATTGATCACCTGCAGGGGCCGCACAGTACCCTCACCCCTGATTTGCAAAGACCTGGATTCCGTGTGTATCTTAATCACCCTGACCACGGGCACGGGAGCTACGTGTGTTGTTTTCTCCAGCTGAGACTTACTCGCCTTCAGTGTAAACAGACCAACGACGCCCACAACGATAAGGATAGTGGTGATGGCAAAATGGAAAAACCTCTTCTTTTTTTTACTCATGGCAGATAGTTTTTTGCGGATCATCTTTGTAACTTTTCCTTTTTATTTATATGTTTGGTTTGTAACTCCTTCTCATGCTGCGACAGGGTTGGATCGGCCCACCCGCCGCCAAGCGCACGGTGCAGGGTAACGCGGTTACTGAGAATGGCCAGGTCAACGAGGACCAGTTTTTCTTCCGCCTGAAATCGCGTCTGCTGGGCGTCGAGGACGGTGAGGTAATCTTCAAGCCCCCGTTCGTAGCGGCTCTCGGCAACTTTCTGGGTGGCACGGGCCTCCGTGAGAAAATTCACCGTTCGCTCCCGCTTTTCCAATTGTTCCTTCCGCGTCAGAAGCGCCTTTTCTACTTCTGAAAACGCCGTCAGTACCGTCTTGGCGTATTCAGCCAAACCCTGTTCATACCTTGCCTCGGCGGCCTTCTGACCTGCCTTCAATTTTCCGGCGTCGAAAAGAGGCTGAACGATACCGAGGGTAAGATTCCATAGCTCGTTTTCCGGCCTGAAGAGCCGGTCCAGTTCACTGCTGGAGTAACCGAAACTTCCTGTGAGGGTAATCTGGGGAAATCGATTGGCCCTGGCAACACCAATCCGGGCATTGAGTGCTACCAGATTCGCCTCCGCCGCCCTGACGTCCGGCCGCCGCATCAGGAGATCAGATGGCAATCCAGGCGGCACAGGGACGAGACGCTTAAAATAGTCTTCCGGTTGAGAGCGTGCCGGTTGAGTTTTCGGATAATGTCCCAGGAGAACGGCCAACTGTTGCTGCTTGATCCCCAGATCTTGCCGTAAAGAGGGAAGAGAGGCCTCGGCCTCCGCCAGGATGCGGCGAGCCTGTCTCAAGTCGAGAATAGAAGTTATTCCTCCTTCATAACGTCTTTCCACCAGGGCGAGGTTGCGCCGGTAATTTTCCACACTCTGCCTGGTTATCTGAATTCTCCGTTCCAGAGATTCCATCTCCAGATAGAGTGTACTCGTCTCAGCTGCTACTGTTTGGGCTACGGTGCGGGCGTTCTCCTCCTCCTGCACGAGATCGGCCCGTGCAGCCTCCTGGGCCCGTGCAAGACGTCCCCACAGATCCAGCTCAAAGAAGGCAGGGAGAGAAAGGTTGTAGGCATCCGACTCACCGGTAGACGTGAGTTGCCGTTTGCCGGTACCTTTCACACTGACACTGGGAAAACGATCAGCCCTGGCCTCGACAAAGTGGGCTCGTATCTCAAGAATCCTGGCTGTCGCCTTCTTGATATCGAGGTTATTTTCCAAGGCGCTATCCACCAGTTTGTTTAATGTCGAATCGTTGAAAACCGTCCACCACCGATCTTCTGGCATGGGAGATACCGAACCGGCGGGGATATGCTGATATGCTCCGGGCACACAAATTCCTGTGTCGGGTCGGCTAAAATCCGGCCCCATCTTCATGCATCCGCTCATTACGAGCAAACCGCCCAAGATTGCAGAAAGAAAAAGAGACAAAGGTTTCAAGGGTTTTTCTCCTCCCCGCTTATACCCAATCCTGTAAGGGAAAAATCGGTTATATGGTCCACCAGCCGAGTCTTGAAGTCCTGGTCATACTCACATCCGGTAATATGAGTGACTGCTTCCCGGGCGAAGTTAAAGTGAACAACCATGGCAAATATACTGAATATATTTAACGCCAGGCTCTCTTCATCTATTTTATCTGGCAAATAAGGACGGAGGCGTTGACTTAAATCCGCAAAAAAAGGGCGCATACTCGCATCAACCACGAGCCTGAAGGCTTCGGTGGGCTTGGTCAGCTCTCTAATTATCAGCTGGCAATGGCAGAGACGCTCCTCATCGGAAAGAGGCCCTTTAAGAAAAGCCCCGGCGAGGGCTTGAACCAACGCCCTGGGTGAAGAATAATCTTGAGCGGCCAGTGTTTTCTCAAAATATTCGCGCATTTTGTTTGCCCTGGGAAGCCACCGGGAGCGAAATACTTCAAGGTAAAGATTGCTTTTATTGCCGAAATGATAGTTTACCGCAGCCAGGTTACACTCGGCGGCCCTGGTTATTTCACGGATGCTGACGGCATGGTAGCCCTTTTCGGCAAACAAAAGTTCGGCTTCCTTCAACATGCGTTCTCGGGATGTGTTGAGCTGTTGATTCTCTGTCATAGAGTAACTCCTCTCAATAATGAAACATCCGTATCAAACGAACGTTTGATTGTCAAGCGGTTTATGAATGCCCGAAACATTTCTTGCAATGCCGATATTATGGTGTTATTTGGAAAGTTACTGCTATAGGAACGAAGAATTTTTGCTAAAAGAACCGAGTATTAAAAATAAATTTTCGAGGTGACGAAAGATATGCGAGAACAAGTCGAAGAAGTTATCAATGCTATAAGGCCAAGTCTCCAGGCCGATGGCGGTAATATTGAATTCGTCGGTATAGAGGATGGCGTAGTCCAGGTAAGGCTTCTCGGTGCCTGTGCCGGTTGCCCCATGTCACAGATGACTCTGAGTAATTTTGTTGAAAAAACATTAAAAGAGAAGGTGCCCGGGGTAAAGGGAGTCAAGAGTGTTTGAGATCATAGGCTCTTCACCGTCATTTGTTAGGGGATTAGAAACATGAAAGAAGAAGGCAGGGTTATTGAAATAACAGATGGCGGAATGGCCAAATTAGAAGTTATAAGAAGCGAAGCGTGCAAAACGTGTAACGTTTGTTTTGAGGGTGGTGCCGGGAATAGAATGATTTTCGCGGAAAACAGTCTGGGAGCTAAAGAGGGGGATCGGGTAACAATTGAACTACGTTCTGCCGTCATTGCAAAACTGTCATTTCTGATTTATCTGCTGCCCATAACAGGACTCCTCTTAGGTGTTGTCGTAGTTTCCCAGATCACCGTCTCTGAAATGATGAGAGCTCTTGGCGGCATCGCTGGATTTACCGTTGTCTCTCTTGCTGTTTTCGTCTATCTTAGGAAAACAAAACCGAAGCAATCTTACATGACACGGATTACCAAAATATTAGCTAAAGCTACCGACCAAAGGGAAGGGCAACCCATCTGATAGTAAAGAGTACCGCACATCTGTAACGCTTTTCCTCCTACAGGCCGGCACAGGTACGTTCCTTGATCATTTCTGTTAAACCCTCAGAATCCTTTTCTTTAATCAATCCTTTCAGCTCAGATAAGATTTTCTCATAGATATCAAGGATAGTGTCGATATCCGGATTTGAGGTAATTATCTCGGCATAAAGTCTCGGGTTGTTTCCGAAAATTCTTTTCAGGATACCAATTTTTGTGTTGAAAAGAGGTGTGGCAAAGCCTTTCAGCTCCAAAAGATCCGTTCCCGTCTCATTGAGAACCATCCCCATGGTAAGCGTGTTTAAATGATTCAGACCCTGAACAATTGCCATCATCTTATCATGTCTTTCCGGCGTTGACTCAACAACATTAGCACTGTTTCCCTCCAGGACTTCCTTAAGCCATACAATCCATCTCTTCGTTCTGGCAGGACAGAGAACCACATTCAGCCCGGCAAGCGTATCTACATCAGGGCCGAACAGGGGATGCACTCCTATCACTTCCGATATAGAATATTGCAACATAGCTTTCACCGGTTCTTTTTTCAAGGAGGTGAGGTCCATCAAAAGGGTTTCCTCTCTCATGTGGGGGCCGACCTGCTCAATAACTTCGCAGGTGACTCCTATAGGTACACTTACGATGACAACATCACATTTTTCGGCCATAGCCGGGATATCCATCCCTGTCTTCCTTCCCGACACATGAACGGTATACCCCGCTCTATTGAAAAAATCGGCAAACCACCTCCCGATACCGCCGGTGCCGCCGATGATTCCTATCTCTATGTTCTTCATCTAAGAATAACCTCCAGCAAAAATGTAACAGCTCCTTTTCCCATCATTACCGTCCCTTAAGAGCCCTCTGTCTCAACAGGTGATCGGCAAGCACAATACTCACCATCGCCTCACAAACAGGTATAATTCGGGGAATTACCGAGACGTCATGCCTCCCCTTAATCGATATATTTACCGGCCCTCCATGAATATCAACCGTCTGCTGTTCCTTCTCGATAGAGGGAATCGGTTTACAGGCGACCCGAATGACTATCTCCTCTCCGTTGGTGATACCGGCAAGGATCCCTCCTGCATTGTTTGTCAAAAATCCCTTTGGAGTAATCGGATCATTGCATTGTGAGCCTGACATCCTTGCGGCCTGAAACCCCGCGCCTATTTCCACACCCTTAACTGTCCCGATACTCATCAGTGCCTTGGCCAGATCGGCATCGATTTTGTCAAAGACCGGTTCTCCCAGACCCGGAGGGCATCCTTTGACCCGTACCTCTACAACACCACCGATAGAATCTCCGCTGTTCTTCGCCTTTTCTAATTTTTTCTCCATCTTGAGAGCGGCATCACCATCGGGACATCTTACATAATTTTTATCTATATCTTCGTAGGATATCCTTTCTGCAGCAATGCCTCCCAGCTCTTTCGTATAAGCGCTAACTTGTATGCCTTCACGATTAATAATCTTCCCGGCAATGGCACCTGCAGCAACACGTCCAGCGGTCTCTCTGCCGGAGGCACGTCCGCCTCCTCTGTGATCACGTGTGCCATACTTCTTATAGTAGGTAATGTCCCCATGACCAGGCCTGAAGAGATCTTTCATCTCATCATAGGCCTCACTTTTAGCATCCCTGTTTCGAATCATCAGGGAGATGGGCGTTCCCGTGGTCTGACCCTCAAAGACGCCGGAGAGGATTTCCACGACATCCGATTCCTGTCTTGTCGAGGCTTTGAGGTCTTGTCCCGGTCGTCTCCTGTCAAGTTCTTCTTGTATTTCCAATTCACTGAGACTGATGCAGGGTGGACATCCTTCCACAACAACCCCTATCGCCTTGCCGTGTGACTCTCCCCAGGTGGTTACCCTGAAAAGTGTCCCTATTGAACTTCCTGACATGTTTGCTCCTTTATATATCTCATGAGTTCTGAGTTCAGGGTTCTGAGTTCAAAGTTTCCGATTCAGAACTCTACAAATCTCACCCGCTACCCCATCAATATCCTTTCCCGACGTATCAACAGTAAAATCTGCTAAATCACTATAGACAGGCATCCGCAGCTCAAGCATATCTGCAGTTTCTCTATAAAGATCATCTTTTGAAAGGGAAGGCCTCTGTTCATCACTGATCTTATCCTTCTCCATCCTCTCAATCATTGTTCCGACATCGGCGGTAAGCCAGATAAAAACTCCCCTTTTTCTAAGGATATTCAGGTTTCCCTCATCCATAACCGCTCCGCCGCCCGTCGCGATTACACTTCCCCTGACAGAAGAAAGTCTCCTGATAATCTTTTTTTCTTCTTTGCGGAAAGATCCCCATCCCCCTTCTTCAACGATTTCTTTGATGACCCTCCCTGTCCGTTTTCGTACAAGCTCATCAGTATCATAGAAGGGCATTTTCAAAATATCCGCAATTTTCCTTCCCACAGTTGATTTTCCCGTACCACGGTAACCTATCAAAACTACATTCACGATGATGCAACCCTCAACTATTCAACTTTATCCATCAATCATCCCAGCGGAATAGTTCCAGAAATTTTTCCGCTACTACTTTACAGGAATTAATAGTGCCACTCAACATGTTTTGTATCCTTCTCAAGATAAAGTTTGCTATTTTCAAAATTAGTAAATATTATGCAGTGAAATCGAGCTGAGGCTGAATACTTTCTATGGTCACACAAGCAAAATATACCCCGTTTCAACTCAAAGAAGGCATATCGATATCGCTGGTTATACTGCTCCTTTTCCTATGCGCCCCCGCCTCCTTCGCAAATGAGACGTTTCCAAAACCTATGGGCGCCATCAACGACTTCGCCGGGGTTATCCAGTCTCAATATAAACAGTCCATGAACAGTTTGGCCATTGAAGTACTTGAAAAAACGGGAACATCGGTAGTTGTTGCCACCTTTAAGAGTATCGGAGACAATGACCCTGCCGGCTTTGCAAGCCGCCTGTATGAAACCTGGGGGATTGGAAAAAAGGGGGAAGACAAGGGGGTTCTTATCCTCCTCGCCGTTAAGGAACGAAGGGTCCGGATCGAAACCGGCTATGGGGTTGAAGGAATTCTTCCTGACGGTTTGGTCGGTGAGATCTTAGACAAATATGTAGTACCATTTCTCAAAACGGATGATTACGGCAAGGGCATGTCAAACGCCATGATAGCGGTATCCACAATCGTGGCCAGGAATGCAAATGTATCTTTAACGGGAAAAACACCGGTCTATAAACCGAGCACCCACAGGACAGGCAGGGGGGGAAATTTTTTCACCCTGATTCTGTTTGTCATTATCATAACGATGCTTCTGAGCACAAAACAGGGAAGGAGAATGCTGCCTTTTCTCATACTCCTCTTACTAATGGGCGGCGGGGGCAGAGGGACAGGCGGATTTGGCGGGTTTGGCGGTGGCTTCGGAGGCTTTGGCGGCGGGATGAGCGGAGGCGGTGGTGCCGGCCGTGGATTTTGAAGGCAAGCGTTTAGTTATCAACTATCAGCAATAACAAGGCTTTGACAGCTTCGTAAAAAGTCTTTTTGTCCGTCACTCCTGCGAAAGCAGGAGTCTATAACAGATTGAATTTACTGGATTCCCGCTTTCGCGGGAATGACAAAGCTTGTCCTCGACCTGATCGGGGAAGGATAGAAAATTGACTTTTTACGAGACTGTCAAATTTTAGATGTTTCACTAATTGCTGACTGTTAAGGAGAGACAAAAAATGGCTACTATACCTAAAAAAATAGAAGAAGTATTCTCAGAGATAACCGATGATTTTAGAAAAGTTTTCGGAGACGATCTCGTTTCAA
The DNA here is from genome assembly GCA_964650385.1 of uncultured Syntrophales bacterium. GTDB lineage: Bacteria > Desulfobacterota > Syntrophia > Syntrophales > JADFWA01 > JAUSPI01. The sequence goes on from CAZYTP010000011.1 coordinate 32,890, forward strand.
TCATCCTCTATGGGAGTGGTGCCGGAAGTAACTACCTGCCCGGAAAATCTGATCTCAATTTTCTCATCGTACTGTCCGAACAGGGAATAGACAACCTGGACCGGGCAATCGATGTAGTTTCCAAGTGGAAAAAGAAGAATGTCGCCGCTCCACTTTTCATGACAAAATCCTATATCAACTCTTCCCTCGACTCATACCCCATTGAATTTCTCAATATACAAAAATTTTATAAAATGGTCTTCGGAGAAGATGTCTTAAAAGGATTATCCTTCGAGCCCGGCCTTCTCAGATTACAATGTGAAAAAGAACTAAAAGGAAAGCTCCTCCATTTAAGGGCAGGATTTCTGGAAACCGAAGGGAAAGATAAAAGGATCCGTAACCTAATTAAGGTATCTCTTACCGCCTTTATCTCTATCTTCAAAGCACTCCTATACCTGGTAGAAGCGGAAATCCCCGTGGACAGACGCGGGGTTATCAAATCCGTTGCGGAAAAGTTTGGAATAACCGCCGATGTTTTCCTGAAATGCGCAGACATAAAGGAAGATAAAGGAAGTTTTTCATCATCTGAAATAAAGGAAATCTTCAAAGCATATCTCACGGAGGTGAGAAAATTATCGGGAATCGTTGACAAACTCGACGATTGATGTAGATATCAAGACCGTTCAATTGTGTCGGCTGTCAGCTATCGGCACTATACAATGCGCGGGGACATGGTTGTCCGTTTCATGCCCTATACATGCTTGTTTTTGCTGAACGTTATTCGTTGACAGATGACCCTTTTCCCAACATGAAGGAGGAAGAACATGACCAGCGCTAAAAGAAATCTTTTGATTGTACTTGTAGTAATTGCGGCATTGATTTTTTCTTTTTACTCTTTTTTCAAAGGCACCTATAACACCTTCGTCTCCCTGGACGAGTCTGTAAAGGGATCATGGGCACAGGTAGAAAACCAGCTCCAGAGACGGTACGACCTGATCCCCAATCTCGTGGCAACCGTTAAAGGTTATGCGAAACATGAAAAGGATGTTTTTATTGATGTAACGAATGCAAGAGCAAAAGTTGGCGGCGCCGGAAAGATCTCTGACAAGATCAAGGCAAACAATCAATTGACGACCGCCCTGAGCAGATTGCTCCTCGTCGTGGAAAGGTATCCGGACCTCAAGGCGAACCAAAATTTTATCAGGCTTCAAGACGAACTGGCGGGAACGGAAAACAGGATAGCCGTCGAGAGAAGGCGTTACAATGAAGCGGTAAAGATATTCAACATCAAAATCAGGAGTTTTCCTGCGAATCTCCTTGCCGGAATATACGGTTTTAGCAAGGCTGACTTCTTCGAGGTTCCTGAAGCCGCCAAGGCTACCCCGAAAGTTGAATTTAAGTAGAGCAGGAAGATTTGAGGGTCTCGTAAAGAGTCTTTTTTGTCACCCTGAATGTATTTCAGGGTGACAAACTTACTGAAATGGTTAGATGCTGAAACAAGTGAGATCCTGAAACGAGTTCAGGATGACAAATGGTGCAGTTTATGACTTTTTACTAATGCAGGAAGTATTTGAGGGCTTAAACCTCAGCTTTTCTCAAGAACGGCTATAACCTCGATATGTTTGGTCTGGGGAAACATATCTATCGGCTGCAGTGCCCTCAAGGAAAAACCCTCATCAGTCAGATATCTGATGTCCCTTGCCTGAGTTGCGGGATTGCAGGCAACATAGATTATCTTCCCGGGCTTCAGCTTAGCAATACCGGAAAGCAGGTCTTTATCGCAACCAATCCTCGGTGGGTCAAGGATAACAAGGTCAATATTGATCCTCTTCGCTATAATTTCATTTTTCACAACAGTTTTTACGTCTCCCCTGAAAACGTCCGCATTTGATATCCCGTGATTTTTATAGTTCAGCCGGGCACATTCAACCGATTTTCTATCAAGCTCTATGCCCAAAACCTGCCGGACATAACCGGCTAAAAAAAACGAAAAGAGACCTGATCCGCAATGGCAATCCAGAACGGTTTCCGAACCCGCGAGGGCGCCCATCTCCATAACACAATCAACCAGCGTGTCCAGAAGGAAGATATTGGCCTGAAAAAAGCCATTATAAGGAACGATAAGGCTTTTGCCCTTCACCTTTCTCGTGACATGCACAGGTGTTCCCGCCACTTTCTCCTCACCAGGGATTTCAGACCAGATGATCTGCCTTTCATCATGTATCTTCGTTCTCCCCGCAATCAGGTCATCCCGGATATCCTGTAACGCTCTGTTAATCGTTTCTTCCATGAGCTCACACCGCTCAACGGCAACGAGCTCACCCCCCTCAACATCCATAAATCCGATTTTAGGAGTTTGCCCTCTGCTGAAAACGACATGGCAGTCTGCTTTTCCCCTGTACCCGAAACTCTCAGGTGAGGGGATTATCTCCTTTATAAAAGGTATTTTCAGCTTTCCGATCCTTTCAAAGGATTCCACAACCTGTCTTTGTTTAATCTCAAGTTGATATTCATACAGGATATGCTGATACTGACATCCGCCACATTTAGAAAAATAGAGACATTTCGGCTCAACCCTTTGAGGCGAAGGCGCTAATATCTTCTTTATTTTTCCTCTTAAATATTTTTTCTTAACCTCGGTAATCTCCACTTCCACTACATCACCCTCCACCGTGAAGGGGACAAAGATCACCACATTATCGATACGGCCGATACCATCGCCTCCGAAGGCAACAGTATGTATACTCGTTTCTATTATGTCTCCGACTTTAATATTCATATTATCAATCTCTCATTTCATAATCCTCTTGAAGATTGTTCTCATTTAACACCTTTTCATCCATTAGTAAACAAGGCACTGCTTAGAGTTACGTCCCGCATTTTCCTTTACAATCACCAGAAATGCTGGTACTTTCCATTACCAATTTACAATTAAAACAGGAACAGCGCTTGGAACATCAAAACATACATCGCCTGGTGCATGACGGCAAAGAAATTATCCTCGTCGGTACCGCCCATGTATCCCGGGAAAGCTCAGAGCTCGTCGAACAGGTCATCGCAGCCGAAAACCCGGATACGGTATGCGTCGAACTATGCAGTGCACGGTTTGACGCGATCAAACAGAAAAAGAAGTGGCAGGAGACCGATATCGTCAAGGTCATCCGGGAAAAGCAGACGTCTCTTCTGCTCTCTCAACTGCTGATGGCATCATTTCAAAAAAAGATCGCCGACAAATTCGGCATCAAACCCGGCGAGGAGATGCTCCGTGCTATAGACCAGGCAGAAAAAACGGGGGCAGAAATCGTCCTTGCCGACCGGGATATCCGTATAACGCTCCTGCGTACCTGGAGGATGATGAGGTTCTGGAACAAAATTAAGTTGCTGCCCGGAATGCTCATGTCCATGCTTGACTCAGAGGATATAAGTGAAGAAGATATAGAAAAACTGAAACAGGGGGATGTGCTGGAACTGGCGCTTGAAACATTCGGACAGAAGCTCCCGGAAATAAAAACCGTTTTTATTGATGAAAGAGATCAATATTTAGCCAATAAAATAAAAAATGCTCCCGGTTCTAAGATTGTTGCAGTGGTGGGTGCCGGACACGTCCCCGGAATACTAAAAAACATCGAAAAGGAAGTAGATATTTCCGCTCTTAATGAACTTCCTCCCAAAGGCCGCTGGGGAAAGGTTTTTGCATGGGGCATTCCCGCGGCCGTCATCGGACTGATAATAGCCGGATTTTTTCATGCGGGAAGCCTGGCAAGCCTGAATATGATCAAATGGTGGGTCATTATAAACTCGGTACTTGCCGGTCTCGGTGCCGTTATTGTTCTGGCGCATCCGGCCACTATCGCCGCATCGATAATCGCAGCGCCTATCACCTCATTAAACCCGATGATAGCAGCCGGCTGGGTAGCGGGCCTCACCGAAGCATCACTACGGAAGCCTCAGGTCAAAGACTTTATCGCCCTGAGGGAGGACATTACCTCGGTACGCGGCTTCTGGCACAATAAAATTACACGAATCCTGCTCCTGGTCGCCTTCGTCAACATCGGCAGTTCCATCGGCACCTTCGTCGCCATTCCCCTGATGATGAGGTATTTACAGCTCTGAGAGATCTGCAGGCCTTCCCGGACTCATCACATAGTTTTTACCTTATAATATCAAACAGATGGGGAATTGAAGGCTTGGGGATATATAGCAGATCTATGGAATTTGAAAAATGACTATGGGTTTTTGATATTGGAAAGGTATCTTGAATTTTATTAGCGAAGAATTCAACACAATATCTGCATAATTTAATATTGTGTCCCCCAAATTGCCAAATTTCTCATATTGGCAGTTCTTGTAGCAGTTCTTCTGCTTGATCTTTAAAATACGGATGCTTGGATTTTATGGAAACAACCTTTTTCAATAGCTTTTGTGCTTCTTTTAAATTTTCTCTTTTAAGGTAATACTTCCCTATCTCTAAATATTTCTTTTGCTCAATTAGCGTTTTAATATGACCTTCCTTAAAGGTACTTTTTATCGCAAGATTATATAATCTATTGCCCTCTTCAAGATTACCCTCCATTAACAAGAGCAAGCCCCTCGTGGCATATAGGAACTTATCATTTTGGGAAGATACTTTATCTAGAACTTCTCTAGCCCTTGTAATGTCGTTCATTAAAAGGTAGTTGTAAGCTAAGTTGTTGATTACTATTATATTATCAGGATCAATAGTAACTGCTTTCATTAAAATCTCAAGAGCTTTTTGCGTGTCTCTGTTTACTTCCATTTCGATGACTGATAATAGAAGATAGGGATCAATCATATCTGGTTTTGCTGAAACAACACTTTTAAGAGTCTCTTGCGACTTTTCGTAATCTCCCTTTTCAAAATAGTATCTACCAAGAGATTCTAGCATCAGGGGATTATCAGGGAAAAGAACTAATCCTTGATCGGTTAATTCCTTAGCTTTTTCAGTCTTGTTTCGTAAAAAATATAAATTAATTGCATTGTGGACAAATACCGGAGTTTGAAGGTCTTTGTTTATTAAGCATAGTGTATAGTATTTCTCCGCTGTATCATATTCATTCATGCATTCATAAATCAAACCTATGTTGTTTAGGGTACCAACTTTTTGTTTTTCATCCCCTTCGCTTTCGTATAGTTTCAGTAATTTCTTTAAATGTTTCAGAGAATTTTTATAATCTTTAATCCGTGCATATGAATATGCCAATGAAGCTCTTACTCGCCTATCATCATAACCCTTTGACAGGAATTCTTCTAATAATTGAATTGCCTTTTCATACAGCTTTTGTTCCTGATAAGCACGCGCTAGATTTAACAAAGTTCCTGTCGAGTAGTTAAGGTGTAGTGATACTAAAAAACATTTTACAGCTTTTTTGTAACTATTCTTAATTGCATAACAAATACCTAAGTTATTATTGATATGCGGCAAGTCATTCTTTATCGCTATAGTCTTTCTGTAATAAGATATTGATTTGTCAACCTTGTTTCTTAGTAAATATATTGTTGCAATACTATTCAAAGCAAAATAATTGTCCTGGTCCAACTTCAGAACACGTCTATAATATTCAATCGCTTGATCGAAACTGTTTTGGGCAATAAGTATGTTCGCAATATTATTTAAAGCCCCAACACTTTTGGGATCCATTTTTTCTATTCGATAATATATTTCTAACGCAGATTCTAACTTACCTTTCAAGAAATATGCTTTTGCCATATTAGTAAGCAAAGGCATAAATTTGTCATCAATTTTAAGAGCTTCTTTAAAACAGGAAATCGCTTCGTCATATTTCCCGTTGTTCAAATAGAATGTCCCAAGGTTATTTATGAGTTTTGGATTTTGGGGCATCCGATCCACCCTTTTTAACAACCCCCTTTTTTGCTCTTTATACAAATCGTCTACGAATTTATCTGTTACATCTGCTTGTTTTGCATGTCTAAACATTTCATCTTGTTGTGATTTATATAGAAACTCAAATTCTTGAGCCACCACAAATGGATTTGCGGACGCAAGCCTTATCGGGAATTGATTTCGATCTGTAACTAACCCCTCACATTCTTGTTCTTTAGATATATTTCCAAGCATTCTATTGCCTCACTTTCACTTTCTTTTTCCCCTCATTATTCTTCTTTTCGCAAACATCTTTTGATACGCCTCTTCATTTCTTAGTATGAGCAAACATATGTTAATTCTACGATAAACGTTCTCAAATACATGATATCTTTTAAATAAGTTGATTTGTGTAAGATCCTTATATAAAGAGTTCAAATAATACTTGATCGAGTTCGGCACAAAATCATTAAATAAATATATGTCTGGGAAATTAACGGTAGATGCAAGATAGTCCATATGCTTCAAATAATATTCAGTTTTTTCTTTGACAGGCAATGAACTTAGGGTACGTCCCAGAATAGCAAGATATTCAAAATAATCTCGATTATTGTTTGGATCGTTAAGATAGTTGAATAATTCTGACTGGGAAAACATCTCAAACAAAATTGCTCCTAAAGAGAAAACATCGGCAGAATAGACATATTGATCAGATATTCCAGTTTCGAATAAGAGCGCTTCTGGTGCAGTGTATATTCCGTCTCCTACTTGAGCACTATATGTTTTTCTAATATCCTCCATGCTTCCATCAAGATGTTTAGCTGTTCCAAAATCCCCAAGTCTTATATCGTCACCCGTAAATATTAAAAAATTAGAAGGCTTGAGATCTCTATGACAAATCAATTCCCCATGTATTCTATTTACTGCTTTGCACATTTCTCGAAAGTAAATCAGGCATTTTTCAGGTGTTGATAAACTGGAATAAATAAACCTTTCAACATTCCCCTTTGCTTTTTTCAGGGGGATGAATTGATAATATTGTCTTATTGGCAGAGTTGTTGATGAAGAAGTTAATTCAATTTCAAGATCGCAAACCGTGTCAATACTTTCAAGTATGTTTGGTTCACCCCGGAGGGTTTCTAAAATTTTACCTTCCCTATGAAATCTATCTAATCGGTCCTTGTTGCTTAAGTGTTTTGGATGAAAGAACTTTAAAATTACTTCTTTCTTTGCATTCTGATCATAAGCTGTAAAGACAAGCGAAAAACAACCACCCCCACCATCTGGATCGATTCTATCAATATTGATATACTGGTCATTAATTATGCTCTGAGATTCTATAAGTTGTAAATAACCTTCATCGCTACTTACTGGAGACATAGAACTTTCCTCTGATGAGCTTCAGAATTTCTTGGGGATTTTCCATTAATACTGATTTAACATTTTCCGGAATCTTTCCTGCCCTTAGTTTCAATTCTTCCGCATCCTGGCCAAATATTTTCGAAATCTTTTCAATAAATTCTTCAGACGGAATACTTTTATTATTTTCTATCTTACTTATATAGGTATAATTAACATTCAATGAATTGGCTAAGTTCTTGATGCTATACCCTCCATCCTTCCTTAATTGCTTTATTCGCTTGCCAAATGTTTTTTTGTCATCCATAAGTTGTTGCCTATCAGGGTTGACCAGACAAGTCAACCCTTAAAATGAAGGGTAACGAGATATTTTTATAGGAGAGTATCAATTAGAATTTGTTGATCGTTTTCAGAAGTGCGTTAGGGATGTGTGCGTGAGAAGTGCGGCTATTTTATTTACGTTAAGAAGTTCCCCCCTTTTTGATTGACGACAATATAGCAGGTAGAATCAAAAAATCAAGGTTAATCATTGGAATAGCGCTATTTGTTTAATAACATTACTGGCGACTGGGAATCAAAAACTGTAGCTATTGTGCCACTGTACGTAACAAACCGATATGTGGCCGGCAAAGATTGATCTGTACGGTCATATCTTTTTATCATCTAACATAGACGGGGTTAGTCTTTTTTGGAATTTGTATTGAAAATATGTAGCTTTTAAATTTCTCCCAGAACTGTCCGGACAATATTGCGACGGAGTACGTTCAGGTTTGGGATTATGGCTGGCAAGAGCAAGACCGCCACCAAAAGCTCGCACCTCGCCAATCCGGGAATACGCCGCTTGCGATCTCCAGTTTCAAACACACGCTGATACTATCTATGGCGACCCTGAATACACATGGGATGAATACGTACAGTCATAACGCATTTTGAAAAAAAGGCGTGTAGGAGAGGTCTGTCTGGATTGTGCTCAAAAATGCCCTCTTGCCGGGTGACTCGACCAAAAGGTGATATGATTTTTTAAAAAGGGCGGCCGCTGCTCCACCTCCTTCTCCCAATCGCATCGCAAGTCCCTGTTTTTCGATGTGAAATATCCCTTGACAAGTAAAAACAGTCCCCCTATACTTCCGGCCATCGAAAGCAATGCCTTATCAATTTATCAATAATTAAATTAAATATTCCACTAAGGAGGGGAAAAACATGAGAAAAATATTTTTGGCTTCAATCGGCATCTTATTCACTCTATTTATTTACGATGTTACCTACGCCCAAGAAAAGGATATAAGCTCATATGTATCTTTGGGAATAGGCTATTCCATACCAAATACTCAGACAGACAACGATAATGACCAATTTGAATTTAAAAAAGGCATAGTCACTAAAGGTTCAGTGGGCTATGTTTTTAAAACATCATCGTTGATTAATTTTAGAAGTGAGTTGGAGATTTCATACCGAAGATATGAAGCAGATAATTCCCCTGAAGGTGGTATAAGTCACGAATTGGATGGAAATATTACATATCTAACAGGAATGATTAATGGATTATTGGATTTTAAAACGGGAACAAAATGGTCACCATTTGCCGGAGTTGGCATCGGCTTGTCCCAAGTGTCATGGAATTCTATAAAATTTAAAGACGGGACAACTTCTCCAGTTGATGACTCTGATAACGTATTTGCTTATCAAGGTATTGTTGGCTTGGCATACGATGTAGCTGAATCATGGAAGATTGATCTTGAATACAGATATTTTCATGCCAATGACACTACTCTTACAGGTGATAATGGAGCGAAAGCTTCTCTTAACAGCAACACGAACCATTCCGTGATAATTGGTACACGATATTCCTTTTAATATCAATTTTTACAGATTTTAACCCTGTTATCAATATAGTAAACTGTAAGTAAATACGGGGACAGTATATGTATTAATCGGCCTTCCTTTTGAGAAATCAGTAAGGTGTCCCTATTTTTACCGAGTTTTCGCATCAATACGCGCGTGTTATCGTACAAGAAAACTCCCGTCACACGGCATGCAAAAGCTTCCGCACCGGGGGATGTGTAGACTTCTTGCCACTGTACGTAACAAACCGATATGTGGCCACTGTCTTGAATTTACGGATTTTCAGATGTTATCAAGGTATGAGATTTTTGATTTGATAATTTTGGTCACTATGTGATTCGGCTATCTGGACATTCAAAGAGAAGTACTTATACATAGCGCATTCCTGAAGTCGTGAGCTATAGAGTTCACCAAAATGTTCTGACCGGGGGCGCACCCGCAAGCCCCGCCTTGTAGGCGGGGAGCTTCACTTTCAGATGGTAATCGAAAATTTTAGCTGGATGAAAATAGCTATCTATTCAATTCACATCTGATAGCCATCCCGAGCTGTTCCAACAGAAAAGGCTTCTTTATATAAGGTCCAGCGCCAAGTCTTTGAGCTTCCTTGACACGCTTTGTTTCGGCAAACCCGCTAACAATCAAGGCTTTCTGACCGGGATGAATTTTAAGGATTCTTTTGTATGTCTCAAGCCCATCCATACTGGCAACCATGATCATGTCGAGAAGCAGAAGATCTGCTGAGTTTTCCTTTAAGTATTCAACCGATTCTTCTCCGCTTGATACGGTTGTGACGGTATAACCAAGTCTGCCCAGCATACCAGAGGCGATTTCCCTCTGCTCTTCCACATCATCCACAATTAAAATGGCTTCCCCTTTCCCCATATATTCTTCAATAGATACAAGGGCGTCATCCTTTTTTGCCTCTTGCCTGGTTACGGGGAAATATGTTGTGATTGTCGTTCCCTTTCCCTCGGTGCTCTGGATATCGATATATCCGTTATGATCCTTTACTGTACCCCATACGACCGCCATACCCAGACCCGTTCCGCTTCTTCCCATTACCTTCTTCGTGTAGAAAGGCTCAAATATCTTTTCTAAGTCCTCTTCTGATATGCCTATTCCTTCATCAGAAATGGTAAGGGTTACATAATCTCCTTCTTTTACATTGTCATAACCCGTTATTGGTCTGTCTATGTACTGGTTTCTTGTAGATATGAGCACTCTCCCTCCGCCGGGCATGGACTCCGCAGCATTTATTGTCAGGTTCATGAGTGTTTTGGATAGGTGAATCGGTGAGCCCATAATATTCAGGAGGCTTTCTTCAAGATTGATCTCGAACTGCGAATGGGGATGGAATGATTTTATCTTTTCGTGTTCGGGTGTTTTTAGATAATCGGATATGATGTCGTTCAGGCTTACGACTTCCGTAACGGCGACTCCTCTTCTGGCTAATGCCAGAAGATCCTGGACGATGGCCGCTGTTTTTTCTCCTGATTTCTGAATGGTCAAAATAGGTTTTCTTAAGGGGCTATCCTCCGGAATTTGCATTAATAGCAAATCAGGATAGCTGACAATACCACCCAATACGTTGTTAAGGTCGTGTGCCACACCTCCCGCAAGGGTGCCGATTGCTTCCATTTTTTTGGCTCGCTGGAGCTGATCTTGAAGCTTCTTTTTTTCCTCATTTGCCGCTTTATGATCTGAAAGGTCACGGTTATAGACCACATAACCGACAAACTTCATATTTTCATCATAAATTGCGTTCCCTTTTCTCCATACAGGAATGATGTCTCCGGCTTTACTAACAAGTTCTTCCTCACCTTCATAATGCCCCGTTTCTTTCAAGTTTTGAAGCTTTTCTTCAAATGAGGTTTTACCACCATTAATTAAAACCCTTGTTGTGTGCTTTCCTATGAGCTCCTCACGTTTATACCCGAGGAGTATTGTTTGTGCTTTATTGCAATCCACAATATTGCCCTCGGCATCCAGCACTTCCACTCCGTCAGGTGCCGCCTCAAACAACATTTTATAATTTTCTTTCTTTTGAAGGTTAATGTTGATTTCCTTTATCATGTTGTACAATTTATAGTTTTCCAATGCGTTAGAACTGTTAAGCAGAATAATGGAAAGTATTGATAGCGTAATATCGGGAATATTGCTGTCTCCTTCTTCCAGTAACCCGACGAACATTCCCCTTATTCTGGAACTTGTAGTGATAACATGGAAAATGAATTGGCGTTTGTGCTGTTTAGTTGAAACGATAACAGGTCTTTTCTCTCTCAAAGCCCAGGCAAATATTCCTTCATCAATAAAAACCCCGACCTCTTTCTCAATATATGATTTGCAGTGCCTGGGGTCTATCTTAGAAATGACAAATTCATTATTGTTTTCATCCACTAAATAAAAAGCCAGGGCTTCGAGTTGCATAAGACTGCGTATCCGCGACGTTGTTTCGTCTAAGATGACAGAAAAGTCCTGCAGCTTGCTGATACTTGGTTGAAAATCTCCAAGAGAGGCTGCCATTTCCAGGGCATCCAGAGCAAAGCGATTGACGTCTTCCAGATACTGGACTCGCTTTTCAAGGTATTGAGTGTTTTTTTTCATTTTGCCTTTAGTTTTCATCTCAACAGAAAAATTTAAATATTTCCTCGATGTGGTGGTCTGCCTGTCTTATCGTCAAATCCAGGATATTTGCCGATAGCCCTATACATTCCCAGGCATCCACATCCAATGGTGGGACAAAGTACTCCCCGCTTGAACCGATTCCCTGGGCATTTGCCATGATATCTGCCAGATGCACAATAGAAGGTTCCAGAGGATTCTGAGATTTTTGTGGGCTATGATGATACGTAACGGCGTGTTCTATCAAAACAGGCAATTTCCACTTTTTTAAAAGCAATCCGCCTATTTTTGCATGGTCAAAATCCAGGTCTTCATATTCTACTCTGTTTAACATGATATTAGTGCGTTTCGCTTTCGCAAGGGCGTATGTAGCGTAATCCGGTGCGTAATTGTATAAAATCAAACGGCCGATGTCATGAAGTAATCCGGATAGAAACAAACGCTCCGTATTTTGTATACCTTGATAACTTGCTATAATCTTTGCATTAACACCGCAGGCAATGCTGTGTTTCCAGAATGATTTCATATCAATAATATCAGATGGAATGTCCTTGAACATATGGATGACGGTGACTCCGGAGGCCAGAGAGCTCAGCTGCCTTGTTCCGATAATGGCCACTGCTCGACCTATGCTATCGATCCTGGATGGAAACCCGTAAAATGCGCTGTTAACGATTTTCAAAAGCCGTGCAGAAAGACTGGTATCTTTGCTTATTATCTTGCCAATATCATTGGCTGAGCTGTTAGGCTTGACGATGGCTTCGTTTATTTTCGAAAATATCATTGGTAGCGTCGGAAGCTTTAAAAGATGACGCTGTATGAATTTATTGAAATCGATTTTACTACTCATTAATTCCGGCATCTCATTCGCTTCCGCATCACCTTCAGAACGGTCATCAAATTCCGCATTCCCCCTCGGGTGATTGCTTTGTATTTCCTCTGCCTTTTGCAGAGTACAGAAGCGGAACAGTTCCTGAGTTACTGGATGATCAGTGTTAGAATAACGAAAACGTCCACGAACTGTTTTTTTGGCCATTTCTATCGTTGCAGGATCCAGCTCGCTGATGGCATTATCTTCTACATCCTCCGAGATTGTCCCTCCAATGTTCGCTTCAATCACTCCCCACATTTTGAGCATTTTGATATGTCTTGCTGTCAGGTTCGCTCCACTTGGCAATAGAAAACGGCCGTTGCGATTTTTTAAGTCTTCAGCTAACACCATCCCCGGTTCTATTTTATTAATTTTAATTAGACACATTGTATTGCTAAAATATCCTTCACTGCGTATCGTACTGAAATAACTTAAAACATCTTTACTCCCCAACCCTTCAAACTTCTCATTCTGTTATGAATAACGCTTCAATACTTCTGTCGGCATTTTTATCAATAAACTTAAGTATATTTAATCTTTAACAGTCTTTTGCCTGACAATTGTGAAATTTTTTTCTAATTCCTGTATTGATCCGGGTTCGTCTTGCTGTCGTATATTTACATTCAATTGGCTGGCGTTATTTATCTGATTCATCCTTGGGGGAATCGTAGGATATCACACTCATTTTTCAAGAATAAATTAGATTTTTTGTTTGCAATACTGTAATGCTGATGAAGAATCAGCGCCCAAATTTTTCAGCTATTCGCTTATAATATGATTATTGTTGAAATGAAATCAGGCAGTTTAGATGTCTTGCAACTGCACGCAAGAAACTGATATGTGGCCGGTGAAGATTAATCTGTGCGGTTATATCGTTTTATCATCTAACATAGACAGGGTTGGAAAATATCCAGGGGCGGTATTTTCCCAAATGTTTGAGATATACTTCAATCCGGTACACCCCTTTTTTCCTTATCTCGTATTCCTTCACTCTTCCGACTGCATCTCCAAAGGGAACCCCGTCTCTGACGACACAGATTTTCCCCTTCTCGGGGATTTCAACCCTGAGAAGGGCATTACCGTCGAGGAGGAATTCATCCCCCATTGTGGCTTCTTTTATGCTATCTGCAATTATAAACGAAAACCCTTTCGCCTCGCAGAAGTATTCAAGCGCCGCATATGCACGCCCCCCCTTGAGGGCAGATAGAAGCGCCTCCTGATCTTTCCCGTTATCCTGTACCAGGGGCGACTCCGTCAAGAGATGCGTCCGGATAAACTTGAAGGCCCTTGAGAAGGGGAAAACTGAAAATCCCATGCCGAGGACTTTTTCAAAGGAGTCGTGATTGTCAAGCTCTCCAATACCCACAACCCTCGAATTCCGGTTAAGACTGTCCCATCGGTCCAAGGTAACCCTTTTGGGACCTCTAAGGACATAAGCAGGAAACAGGTAACCGATCAATCCACTCAGATACCCCCTCAGGAAAAACTGCCAGTCAGTCATGAAGTCCCATATACCAATTCCCGTATAACCGGATACCGTCCAGTCCAGCCAAGGGAAATGTTTCACGTGAAACATTTCCGTCCCCTGGTGATCAGGATGGCTGATGAACCCGATTCCCCCCTGTTCTCTGACGGTGTCTATATATACCTGCGGATCACCCTCTTCGTCTTTGCCGACAATTGTCGGTTTATCAGTCCCGAAAGCAAGGTAGTGGTTGAAGCGGGGGGCAATTTCCTCCCCCACGATAAGCAGCGTATCCCCATGCCACCCTTCGAGGCCATCCTCTTTTGCCTGAAGGGTCGAATGGTCGGTAAGCATCAGAAAATCGATATTGTTCTCTCCGGCCGCCTTGACAATTTCAGCTATGGAGGCACGGCCGTCATAGGAATACTCCGAGTGGAAATGGATACTGCCCGTATAGTCATATAATTTCAGCATGATAAAAATGAAGCCTTCAAAAATGTCGGATTAGGGCTATTACAATGAGTATGTAAGCAGGGGACTAAAGCCAGCCCTGCGATAGGCACAGTGAAATTTGTCGAACCCCGCAGTGAGATGAAAAGTTAGGCGCAATTAGATTGCTCAAATTGATGA
>CAZYTP010000012.1:0-30161 GCA_964650385.1 uncultured Syntrophales bacterium
AAAGAACAGAATGCTTGGCACTCATATGCAAATTCTTAACCGGAAATTACTGAATTATTATAGTCTTGATGCCATTATCTCTGTCGGATATCGAGTAAAATCGAAAAGAGGCACCCAATTCCGCATCTGGGCCAATAAAATACTGAAAGATTATCTTGTCACGGGTTATGCGCTGAATGAAAAGAGATTACAATTACAGATTGAAAAATATGAAGCGCTTAAACAATCGATCAGGCTTATCGATAATATAGTTGATCGCAAACTGCTTTCCACTCTTATGCCAGCTAATTTGGCTATTTAATCTCGGCATAAAAATTCCTGAATAAAACCTTGACAAATACTCTATATATTGAGTAAATTTACTCACTACACTGAGTAAATTGTTAACTGTAGGATAATACACATGTTTAAACGGCCAGTTTATAATACTATCTTTAAAAGAGTCTTTGAACCAAGGCGTTTCATGCAGGTGCTGTTGGGTCCCCGGCAAACGGGCAAGACTACCCTCGCACGTCAGCTTCTTGATGACATTAAAATGCCTGTCCACTATGCTTCTGCAGATGAACCAACCTTGAAGAGTCCTTCGTGGATCGAACAGCAATGGGAAGCGGCACGCACAAAGGCTCGAACAGGCAAGGCGCTCTTTGTCCTCGATGAGGTTCAGAAGATCACCGGATGGTCTGAAACTGTAAAACGCTTGTGGGATGAAGATTCCGCAGAAGGTCTTTCTCTGTATGTGATTGTGCTCGGTTCGTCACCCCTTCTCGTACAGAGCGGGCTGACAGAGAGCCTTGCAGGCAGATTTGAGGTTATACCGATTACACACTGGTGTTTTTCCGAAATGCGTGAAGCCTTTGGATGGAACATGGAACAATATATTTTCTATGGCGGATATCCAGGCTCAGCAGATTTGATTAATGATCACAAGCGATGGTCTCATTATGTCATGGACTCTCTTATAGAAACCACAGTATCAAGGGATATCCTGCTTATGAAACGCGTGGATAAACCTGCTCTGCTTCGTCGTCTTTTCGATCTCGGCTGTGCCTATTCGGGGCAGATTCTCTCATATCAAAAAATGGTCGGTCAGCTTCAGGATGCCGGTAATACCACGACTCTTGCTCATTACCTGAATCTACTTCAAGGTGCGGGATTGCTGACTGGTTTACCTAAATATGCGGGACAGGTAGTACGCCGGCGGGCCTCAAGCCCGAAACTCCAGGTACTCAATACTGCCCTTATGGCAGCGCCGTCACAACTTACCCTTGATGAAGCTAAAAGTAATTCTGAATATTGGGGACGATTAGTTGAGTCGGCGGTCGGTGCCACATTGGTCAACGGGCTTAGGGGTACACAGGCAGATCTTTTCTACTGGTCGAGCCGCAGCCGCGAAGTAGCTTTCGTTTTACAGCGTGGCGATAACCTGGTCGCTATAGAAGTAAAAAGCAGTCTCCGGAAAACGAGCATTTCAGGCATTGAAGCTTTTTCCAAGGCGTTTCGAGTAAAAAGAAAGTTGCTCGTGGGAGCCCAGGGAATTTCTTTGCAGGAATTTTTACTCACACCACCGGAAAAGTGGCTGGATTAAATCATGCAGCATGCTATAAATAAAAATTTGTCGTTTTGCTCGAAATGACAAAAAATTATAACACAATTTCTTTGTGAGGAAGAGTTAGGGTAGGGCGCTTTATCTTTTACGAAATTATCACTTTTAGTCAGGGGGTGCTTTTAGAACCTTGAAACCCGAAACTCAAAATCCGCAACTAAAAACGTGGCTTTGCGCAGAACTGCCTGCCATTCAGTACAGGGAAGCTCTGGCTCTGCAGCATAGTCTTGTAGCTGCGAGAAAAGAGAGGGTCCTTGATTCTGAAATTGTCTTGTTGCTGGAGCACCCCCCTGTTTTTACCCTTGGCCGCAGGGGAGGGGAGGAGAACCTGATTGTATCGGGGGCATTTCTTGAAGAATCGAAAATTCCGGTAATACAGGTGGAGCGTGGCGGCGACATTACCTTTCATGGTCCCGGCCAGCTCGTTGTGTATCCTATTCTTGACCTGAAAGAAGTAAGGCTGAGTGTGGTTGATTATGTTACGGGTCTCGAAGAGATTATGATTCGTACGGCCGGGGATTGGGGAATTACGGCTGAGCGTAATCCCATAAACAGGGGAATCTGGGTTGGCAATAATAAGCTGGGGAGCGTTGGCATAGCTATTCGCCGGGGGGTTTCTTTCCACGGTTTTGCATTTAACGTCAACCTCTCGTTGAAATATTTTAAATGGATAAATCCCTGCGGCCTGCAGCGTGTCGGGGTGACATCGATGAAACGGGAACTTTCACATAGCGTACCCATGAATCAGGTGTACAAGGCCGTGAAGAATCATATCGAGGCGGTTTTTGGGGTTGAGCTTGTAAATATAAACCTGTCGGAGCTGCATAATCTTTTGAAAAGCCCCGCATAGTAAAATAAATTTGAAGACATAATGGTTCAGCACAGAGAAACAAAAGTACGGGTTCCCAAACCCCGCTGGCTCAGACGAAGCCTTCCAACCGGAGCAGACTATGAAAAAGTCAGGACCATGCTCAAGGAAGGCAGGCTTCACACCGTCTGCCAGGAAGCCAGGTGCCCCAATCTCTGGGAATGCTTTTCCCGGCATACTGCGACTTTTCTGATTATGGGTTCCCGCTGCACACGCAACTGCCGTTTCTGCGCGGTGGCCCATGGACCATCAGAACCGCCTGATCCCGGTGAACCGAAAAGGGTTGCCGAGGCCGTACAAAGCATGGAGCTGGACTACGTGGTCGCTACTTCCGTCACCCGGGATGATCTCCCGGACGGTGGGGCCGTTTTTTTTGCGGAAACGATTAAGGAAATTCGTAAAAAGGTACCTGATGTGCTTGTGGAGGTCTTAATACCTGATTTTCAGGGGAATGAAGATGCGCTTCGAACGGTTCTGGATGTTAGGCCCAACGTTTTGAACCATAACATAGAGACGGTTTCGCGTCTTTATCCATCGGTCAGGCCTGATGCCGTGTACCGCCGCTCACTGGAACTCTTAAAAAGTGCGCAAAAGTATGATTCTGCCATTTTTACCAAATCGGGCCTCATGCTCGGCCTGGGAGAATCTTCCGAAGAAATCCGCAATGCTCTTCAGGATCTTCTTGATGCGAACTGTAGCATACTGACACTGGGTCAATATCTTCAGCCAACAAAGGAACACCTGCCGGTGGAACGTTTTATCCATCCTGATGAATTTGATAACCTGCGTGAAACCGCTCTCGAAATGGGTTTTTCTGGAGTTACAAGCGGGCCGTTTGTCCGGAGTTCTTATCATGCGAAAGAACTCTATCAAGCCGTATCTAAGGGGGTTGCTTGTCATTCTGAACTCGTTTCAGAATCTAAATAATAGAGATATCTTAAACTGATCCTGAGATCCTGAATCAAGTTCAGGATGACATAAACATAATTCAGGATGACATAGGACATGATTCGGAGTGACACTAAAGGATGTTCAGATAATGATTAAACCGTCAAGAAATACAATAAAAGCCTTAATAATAATTTTGTCAATTTTGTTGCTAATTGCTTCGGTCATTACGGGATGTCGCAGGAGTGGTATAGAAGTGGCAATTATAACAACGGCAGACCTCCAAAGTAAGGTAATACCTTATGATACTAAAATAATGGTAGATGGAAAGGATCAAAAAATTGCAGTCGGCGGATTGGAACGAATTTCATCATTGGCAAAAAAAATTGAATCTGAAGTTGATTATTCGCTTTTCGTATCAACAGGAGACGACTTGATAGGTGCTTTTTACGATAAGTTCAAAGGGGTTCCGGAAATCAAGGCTATGAATATGGCCGGATACGATGTAGTTACACCGGGCAATCATGAGTTTGATTTTGGAGTGGATCTTTATGTGGGTGCCATTAAAAATGCCAGGTTCGACATCGTATCTTCTAATCTTATAATCAAAAACGAAGCACTGTCTAAACTGATCAAGCCATATATTATCAAAGAGATCAACAGCTTGAAGGTTGGGGTGTTTGGCTTAATGACGCCGGAACTGTCGGAAGTTAGTAACGTAGGAGAAGAGGTTAGTGTTGATAAAGATATTGTTAAGGTTGCTAAAGAGATGGTCGGCACATTGAAAAGCAAAGGAGCAACGATGATAGTTGCCCTTACACACATAGGCACGCCATTAGATCGTGAATTGGCAAAAAAAGTAGAAGGGATACACGTTATTGTTGGTGGACATAGCCATGAATACGTTTATGAGACTGTGGAGGGTCCGAACGGCTGGAAGACAGTAATAGTCCAGGATGGTGCCTGTGGTGAGAAAATGGGCGTTTTACGATTCAATTTTAACGGTAGGGTGAATAATTCAAGATGGCAAACGGTGGTGCTCGATAAAAGCGTGGGGAAAGATGAAAAAACAAAAGAATTTTTAGATGTATATGTAGATAAATACAATAAAAATTTGAAAAAACCGATCGGAATTAGTTTAACTGACTTAGATGCACGTAAAGACTCAGTTAGAAAAAAAGAATCGATCCTTGGAAATTTAATAACAGATTCATGGATACATTGGTTCAAAACGAAGGGAAAAGATGTCGATGTGGCGCTTATTAACGGCGGTGCTATACGGGGGGACAGGGTGTATCCTGCCGGTCCTTTAACGCTTAAAGATCTACTTGATATCTATCCCTTTGGAGATACGGTAATGAAAACCACATTAAATGGCGCACAACTGCTTCAGGTCCTTGAAATAAGCGCATCTTCATTGAGGGTTCCAGGTGATGAATGTGTTGGAGGCAGTAGAGCGCAGGAGGGCGGTTTTTTGCAGGTGAGTGGTATAAGGTTTGATATCGACACGAAAAATAAGCCTTTTTGTGCCGTGTATGACGGTAGAAATGTCAAAACAATTCTTTCAAAGGGAAAAAGAGTCGTAAGGGCCGAAATTTTAGAAGATGGAACATGGAAACCCATTGAAAAAGATAAGGAATATAACGTTCTGATAAACTCCTGGTTGGCAAATGGTGGAGACGGCTATTATATATTCCGGGATATTGATAACATGAAGGATACAACCTTTTCAGTAGTCGATCTGTTATTCTTATATATAAAGAAAAACAGCCCGATTAATCCACGGTTGGAAGGAAGGATAAACATCAAATAATCCGAAAGTTTCTGTGAATTGTCATATTAAATTTCCTGTAGCCCTGTCATGAGAGATCAAATCACTTTTCGATTACGTCTTGCTTGACACACAAGCCGCATTTTTTTTATACTTTACTAACTTTGATGCTTTCGTAAAAAGTCTGTCATTCCCGCGTAGGCGGGAATCCATAGAGGGCTAAGCGCTTGAAAAGACTGGATTCCCGTTTTCACGGGAATGACAAAATTGTGCATATTTCGACTTTTTACGAGACTGTTAAATTTATTTGCTCTACATTTTAAAAGAAAAGGAAACTTTTTGTGGCATGAAGAAAATATATAAAATCTGTTTAATTTTATGTTTGATTGTCATCCCTTCGTCATCATTTGCAGATGCGAACCGGTACATTGCAGGTACGGTAACGTTTATGATCGGGGACGTATTTGTCTCTTCTGATGGAAAGAATTGGAATGATGCCGATTTTGACATAAAAATTTATGCAGGAGATCAGATTAAAACAGGTATAGAATCACGATGTGAAATTACTTTTCCTGACGGTTCCATAATCAGGATGGAGGAAAAATCTCTTCAACAATTTAAAGGTGTTGAACCCCAAAAGACAGTAAAAAGTTCTTCCATATTCCTTTCAGCAGGCAAAATCTGGCTGAACGCAAGGAAAATCGTATCAAAAGACGAGAGTTTCCAGGTTAGAACAGACAAGGCAGTGTGTGCCATACGTGGAACAACTTTTCAGGTTGATGCTTCTGAAGAATCCACGCAGATCATTGTATTCAAAGGTGAGATTGCAACGTGGAGCACATTATTTGATAAAGTAGAAGGTAAAACAAAAGAGTCTGCTTCCCATCGTTCTCGCTCGGGCGAGGCGGTTATGGAGGTGCCTTTATCAAAACCTTCCACGCTAACCGGTCCACGTCCTGTAACAATGGAAAAGTGGGTAGAAATTGTAAAAGCTTTTCAACAGATTACAGTAGATGCTCAGGGACGATACGAAAAACAGGATCTGGATATTAAAAATATTTCCAAAGATTCCTGGGTAGTCTGGAATATGACCCGCGACAGCATGGCGGGTAAGTAATGAAATCTCACCGAAAATATATTGCAATCTTCTTTCTTGCCCTCTCGGGCTTTTTCATCCTTTTCCTCTCCATATTGTTGAAGGGTATCATCTTCAATATACTTGTCCAGGTAGACAATGATCTTTTTACGCAATTTCTATTGGCCAGGGAGCGGCTCAGGGAAGATACAAAAGCCGTTTACAGTGATGTTGTTATAGTCGGCATAGATGACAGGACACTAAATAAGCTTGGCGTGTATAGTCCTCAAAAATATCGGAGATACCATGTTGATGTTCTTGCAAATATCCTTAAAGGACAACCAAAAGCCGTGGTTTACGATATCCTTTTCGGAGATTCACATGATGATCCGGAAGTCGACCGGAAACTTTCCGAGGTCATGAAAAAGGGGCATGTTTTCTCCGTCTGTTTTGGATCGGATCATGATCGATCAGGAGGCATGTTCAAACCGCTTGGCTTCAACATTCCCCAAAACCTTAATATGACATTTGAAAGCGAAAAAGGTTTTGAACCAATACTTCCTGCAATTTTTAATTCACTGGAGGGAGCTGGTCTTGCAAATGTCTATCCTGATAGAGATGGGATGCTAAGAAAAGTTCCTGTCTTCTTTAATGTAAATGACAAACTGTATTCAACTATCGCATTTGAGGTTTTCAGAAAAATAAATGGAATCCCTCATAGCGAAATTTTGATTGAAGACGGGAAGATAACGTCAGCGGGAACGACAATACCGGTTGATAATTACTGCAGGGCATATGTAAATATCGATAAGAAACATAGAATTAGAGGGATATCGTTTTACGATGTCTTGGCTGGCCGTGTGCCGGGCCGCTTTTTTCGCGACAAGGTTGTGTTTATGGCGGCAACCGCGACCGGCCTTGGAGATATGAAATTAGTTCCATTATACGGCTATATTGCCGGGGTCAGGATTCATGCCAACTTGCTTCTCAATCTCACCTACAAAAATTTTATCCGTGAGATTTCAGGGAAACATTACTACATTCTAATATTTTTTGCTTCCCTCTTTTACACCTACATTTTTTACATGCGGCACGAACTGTCACCTTTTAAGATGATTACGAATTACATATCGGATATAGGAATCGTAACTAAGGCCGGCGAGATAATCCTGAAAATACCTGTTCTCAATCGTTCTTATGGGGTGATTAAAAAGAAGGGTGAAAAAAGCTATGGTCTGAAAATATTTTTTCTTGTGTTTTCTGAAATCAGGCAGAGGCTAGCGCCCCTTTTTATACATTTAGTTATACTTTATCTCGCACTGTTTTTAATATTCTATGAGTTCAATATTTTTATCAAACCGTCTGCTGTCATGATACAGCTGCTTATCTCCTATATTGTTGTTCTTGAGTTTAAGCGGATAGATTTCAGCGAGATATTACCTGCGGGAAAAAGTTCTAAATAACGGTGCTAATTAACCAAATTAATTTTTTTTCAGAGAGAATGTTTTGCAGCCATAGAAACTCACTTTACTTTTGATTGTTTTTTCAACGTTTTGTCAAGCCAATTGAGGATGCGATTATTTGATATCATCATTGCACCCATCTGGCAGTGCTCTTCAGCCCCTTCTTTTACGGTGAACAGCATGTAGTCCTTTGGACTGCGCAACGCTTCATAAAGGTGTTTTGCCTGTATGTGGAAATCTTTATCCCCCTCAGAGTCAGCAACAAGCATATTACAGGTGATCATATCTACACAACTTTTCAAATTGTATGGCCTTGTCAACCGCAGGTAATCGCTGGGGGATTTCGCTCCAAATGTCCACATACCGTTATGAAAAAACCATCGTAAACCGGTGTTCTTTTTCATTACCTCATACATCTCTTTATTGAATTTGGCTGATGCGGATTTGTTGTCCAGTATTTTTTCAATCTGTTTTTTAATTTCCGGAGGAAAGTCATTCGTTGTCCCGGCATGAAAATCAAAAACGCCGCCGTTTGCGATACATGCCTTGATTCGATGTTCATAGGCAACGGCCCGGGGAGCCAGGTACCCTCCCATGCTGATACCCATTAATGCAATTCTTTCAGGGTTAACCTCAGGCAGTGTGAGGGCAAAGTCGACGACAGGTGTGACCACCGTTTCCCAGTTCGGACGAAAATGAATTTTCTGTTCGCGAATGACCCGGCCCTGCCCCGGTCCTTCAAAGAGGAGACAGTTGTAGCCCCGCTTCACCGCAAAAAAAGCTACTTCAAAATAGAGTTCTTCAGCCGTACCGTCGAAACCGCTATGGATGATCAATAGCGGTCTCTTTATTCCGGAATTGTCAACAAGACAAAGGTATCCGGGTAGCGTAGTTCCTTCAAAAGGAATTTCCACAGGTTTAATGGGGTGGTCCGACTGTCTTGCGGCTTTTATAAAACAAAGGCGGCTTTTGCCCCAGGTTTCCAAAATTCTTGGGTCTTTCGGGTTTGTATGGAGAAAGAATTCTGCTGTTCGGTAATAATTGGAGGCTCGAAAATATGCTCCTCTCGCACTTACCGTATGCCCATCTTTGAGGAATTGATCTGCTGTTTTTTCGAGTCGCCTTGCTGTCTTTGCCCATTCGGCGTACCAGCTTTCATCTTCTCCTTCCTTGATGTCGTAAGCCGTAGAAAGGCACTCCCCGATATCTGCACCACCGCTTACTGTGTAACCAATGGTGCGAAGGCATTGAAAAGAATACTGCGGGTCTTTGAAAATAAATTCCATGGCGTTTGAATGAGTGGCTAAAGGAAGGGTCATGAAAAATAAAATCAAAGTAACGGCTCCGGCGAACATGATTGTCTTGCTGCACCCGGCATTTTTTTCACTTTAAAACCTCCTTTGATATATCATCCAGATTTTTCTACAAGTTCATTTACTCACAACACCGAGATAAAAACCTTATAGTCCCCTCTCCCTTGACGAGCATATAGATTGGGGAGAGGGATTTAATTACTTAATGGATTCAATTTCTTTTTGTATTTCTCTGCCTTTTTCGCTGTACTTTGGGAAGTATTTGAGTGCGGCCTTGAAATGGAAGAGGGCGCTTTTCAGCTTCTTCTCTTTCTTGAAATAAACCCCGAAGTTGTAATGAGAATCGCCCTGTTCGTTTGCTTTGCCATAGGCCATTGCAAGATAGTAATATGTATTTATATCATCCGGATTTTTTTCATTAAGTTTTCCGTAAAGATTGAGAGCTGTTTTATAATCACCTGCCGCCTCATACGATCTTCCAAGGTACAAAAGTACACCGGCGTCGTTTTCATCAAGGGTGTGAGCCTTCGTTAGGACAGCGATAGCATCGTAAGTTTTACCGATTTTAAAATAGCTTATGCCAAGATCTCTCAGCACATCCTCATCGTCGGGAGAAAGATTGAGCGCCTTGTTGAAGTTCGTGAAGGATTCACCGGTCAGTCCCAGCTTTCCCTGGGTGACGGCGAGACCGTAGAGCGCATCTATGTTATCCGGATTTTTTTTCAATAGGTCCTGAAAGTGTTTTAGTGTCATATCAAGATTTCTTTCTCCGAACATCAGTATAGTCTGTATGCGTCCCAGTCCTCCAATAATGTTTTCTGACCCGTGTTGTGTGTATTTAAACTGGAGTAATCCATCGAGGTATCTGATTCTCTCACCGGTGCCCGGATGGGTGAGAAAATAAGACGGGACCGAATTGGAGTAGAACTGATATCTTCTCATAATATTAAGAAAGTCCGGCATCCCCATGCCGTCATATCCCGCACTGGCCAAATATGACATTCCAAGCCTGTCGGCCTCTTCTTCATGTTCCCGGCTGTATTTGAGGTTTAACGTGGTGGCGGTTGCCATTGAAAAAGCCGCTGCCGCGGCAGTGCCCTGACCGCCTCCGCCGAGAAAAGCTCCTGCCAGGGTTGCCGCCAGTGCAGCTATACTAACTTTTTTTGATTTCTCGATTATATCCGCAATATGTCTGGCATTTACATGTGCTATTTCATGCGCCAGCACACCGGCAAGCTGACTTTCGTTTTCGACAAGATTGATGAGGCCTCTGTTCACGTACACGTAACCTCCGGGTGTGGCAAAGGCGTTAATAGCGGGACTTTTGATTACAGAGAAGTGAAAGTCGAAGGGAGATTTTCTGCTCTGCTCAAGTATCTTATTCCCCAGTTTACTTATGTAGTCGTTTACCTTTTTATTTTTGAGCAGGACATTGTTTTTTCCCAGTTTTTCATAGAATTCTTTGCCCAGCTTCTTCTCATCTTCAATGGTAAAAGAGGCGTAAGAATGTACGGTCTGGAAAAGAATTCCAAGGATCAGGGAAAGGATAAGGATTTTTTTTATTTTTCCGTTCATTTATTTTAGAATGTCACCCTGAATTTATTTCAGGGTCTTATTAGTCTCTGCGAGAGATTCTGAAACGAGTTCAAAATGACAAGAAGAAGTAATATCTCTCTGGAGTATGCCCTGTATTTACGAAAGTATTATATATAATCTTTTTAAGTCGGTCAAACAGAGAATCACGGCAATAACTCATAGTTAATTACAGATCCTTTCATACCCCTGGCGGTTCAATTGTTGCCAGAGGTTTGCGGTCTTTGGCGAGTTTTTTAAGTTCTCTTTTGGTCCAGAAACAAACAATGCAAAACATCAGCACGGTTGAAATTGGGTGGGCCATCCAAACGCCGTTCAGCCCGAACCGCAGGGGAAGAATGAAAAGCAGGGGTATGAGGAAAAAGAGATGACGGGTAAGCAGCAAACACATCGACGTAAGACCTTTCCCGAGACCATTGAACATATTAATCCATATTATGGCGGGTCCCAGTAGTACCAGCATTAAGACGTATATCCTCAACGCAGGCACAGCAATCGCTAATAGCTCGGGGTCGTTCGTAAAGATTGTCAAGAGAGGACGAGCAAAAACTTCAATGATAAGACAACTGATTCCGGCAACGATTGTTGACAATTTCGTCGCAACCCGTACAATATGGGTAAGACGTTCATAGTTGTATGCGCCATAGTTAAATCCGACCAGTGGCATGACCCCGTGTCCTATGCCGAAGAGGATCATTATCACGATTCCGTTTATCCGGAAATTGAGTCCAAGGGTCGCGATGGCTAAAGGACCGAAGGCACCGAGGATATGGTTATGGATTGTCAAGATTAAACTCATGGCGAGATTCATGACTGAAGAGGGTAATCCTACCCGGTAGATCGATTTGATGATTGAATAGTTGGGAGGGAGATATTCCCATTTCAGGTAACGTTTAAACGAGCTGAGCATGAGAAAATAAAAAGACGGGAAGACCGTTACAAACTGGGATATGGCTGTCGCCAGGGCCGCACCCTGCAGGCCCATTGCCGGGAAAGGCCCCCAGCCGAAAATTAAAAAGGGATCAAGGATTGCATTTAACAGTGCTGAGGATATAATGATATACATCGAATACTTCGGGTTTCCCCCGGCACGGAAAAGATTGTCAGACATCATCATGAAGAATAGAAATGGAGAGCCAAATACGACGATCAGAAGGTATTTCCTGGACAGAGGGAGAATTTCTTTCGTTGCGCCGAATAATCTGAGGATTGGATCGTGATAGAGTGTTGCAGAGAGAATAATCAAGATTCCGAAAAAGAGAGAGAGGAAGATAGCCTGGCCCGCGGTCTGATGTGCCTTTAAATCTTCTCCTGTTCCAAACATACGGGAGGCAAAGGAGCCGGCACCGACACCGGTTCCCATTCCAATAGCCCCGAATATCATCTGAACCGGGAAACAGATGGTTAATGCTGCGATGGCATTGGGGCTGATTTTAGCGATCCAGAAGGTATCGACAATATTATATAAAGCAGTAACGAGCAGTGCAATGATTGAGGGGAGGCTCATTTTAAGGAGTAAGGGGAGAACAGGGTCCTTGCCAAGGTCAAGACTGTTGTTATTCATTGAATTAGTGTCGCTTTCATACCCACTCAAACCTTCCAACAGGAGGAGGACAGGGCGGGGTAATTGTTAAAGTATGTCGCTATCATGTATTGGACTTTAATTTCAAGGCAATTTGATGTTTGCCTTTGGTCCCGGTTTAGCCGGGTTGGGGTGCGTGATATATGAAATACAACCTTATCGTTATATTAGGGTCGACTGCCTCCGGTAAGACACAGCTTGCGGTGAAACTTGCAAGGGAACTGGGTTCGGAAATCATTTCGGCGGATTCCCGGCAGGTCTACCGCGGCATGAATATAGGAACCGGCAAGGATTTGTCTGAGTATGTTCTTAATGGCACTTCCGTGCCTTATCATTTGATAGATATAGTCGATTTCGACCATCAGTTTAATCTCTTTGAGTATCAACGGCGATTTTTCGAATGCTTTCTGGAGATTTCCGGGCGGGGAATCCTGCCGATCATGGTTGGGGGAACCGGCCTCTACATTGAGTCGGTTCTCAGGAAATATCGGATGTTCGAGGTTCCGGAGAACGTTTCTTTGAGGAAGGAGCTTGAAACAGAGGATATGGAAATACTTGCCAAGTGTCTTCTTCAACTCAATCCTTATGTCCATAACACCACGGATTTAAAGGATAGAAAACGTCTAATACGGGCCATTGAGATAGCCGGGTATTCAAGAAACCTTGATTCTGAAGATATATCAATTCCACCAATAGAACCCCTTGTAATTGGTGTGCGCTGGGAGCGTGAAATCCTTCGACGAAGAATTACAGAACGTCTCAGGAAAAGGCTCGAAGAGGGAATGATTGAGGAGGTGGAAGGTTTGCTTTCCTCGGGGATAAGCTGGGAAAAGTTGGATTTTTTCGGTCTGGAATATCGCTATATCGGTCTTTATCTGCAGAGAAGGCTGAGTTATGATGAGATGTTTCAGAAGCTGAATACCCGCATTCACCAATTTGCCAAGAAACAGGGGACATGGTTCAGGCGTATGGAGAAACAGGGAATCGAGATCCACTGGATTGACAATGCCGATTTTAACACACTTAGAGAGTTGGTTGGCAGTTTATGAACATTCCTCAAAACATTGAAAAATATCTGAAAAATTATGCCGTTGATGACAGATGGCGCCTTATTTCGAAAATACGATTCAGTATCGATAATATCGTGGTTATTCCTGTCCTGGCTGAGAAAGAATCACTCTTTAGAACCCTGGCGAGTCTTTCCGAAAACGAACAGTCAGAGCTGAACCGCACGCTGGTTATATGTGTTGTGAACAACAGGGGAGGGCACATCACATCCATGGAAGATATTGGCAATAACCAAGAGACATTACGGTTGCTTAGCAATTTTATGGAGGGTGATATTGCGGCTGATGATCTATCCACCCCGTCTATTGATAAAATCTGCCGGAGTAATTTAAGGATAGCATATGTTGATGCGTCCTCTCCCGGATCGGAGCTGCCCGACAAAAATGGGGGGGTCGGCCTTGCAAGAAAAATAGGTCTCGATATAGCGTTAAAGGCATTCGACTATAAAAAACCGGGGGTAAAACTGCTATTCTGCCTTGATGCGGATACCGTGGTGGAGAGAGATTACCTGTCGGCCGTTCGCAGGTTCTTTGAAAAAGAAAAGGCAACTGCTGCGGTGGTCGCTTTTCAGCACCAGGATGCCGATGACCCCTCCGTGCGGGCCGCTATCTGTTGTTATGAAATATTCCTGCGCTATTATGTGCTTGGTTTGAGCTATGCTAACTCAATGTATGCATTTCATTCGATAGGTTCTACTATAGCCTGTACGGCAGATGCATATGTGGCTGTAAGAGGTATGAATAGAAGGGAGGCAGCAGAGGACTTTTATTTTCTCAATAAACTCGCCAAGATTGGAAGTGTAGGTCTGGTTAATACTACAAGGGTCTATCCTTCTGCGCGCCCCTCAAACCGGGTTCCCTTCGGTACCGGGCAGCGGGTTATACGATTTCTGGAAGGTGGACAGGATGAGTATATGTTGTATGACCCCAAGGTGTTCTCGATATTAAGAAAATGGCTGCAATTGATGCTGTCCTGTTTGGATAAAGATGCCGGGGAGATATTGATCCTGGCAGAAAAGATACATCCTTTACTTGAGAGCTTCCTGATGGCGAATAATTTCAGTGTAATATGGCATCGGTTAAAGGAAAACAGTAAAAGTTCAGACGGTCTTTACAGACAATTTCTCTTCTGGTTTGATGGGTTCAAGACTCTCAAGTTGATTCACCATTTAACCGAGAACGGCATCTCACGTATTAAGATGTTTACTGCCCTTACGGAATTGTTGGAAATGATAGGGGGGAACTGTCTGGAAAGAACTGTCCTGGACCAAACCCCGGATCTCGGCGTTCAATTGAAGATACTTGGATATTTACGGAAAGAGGCCTTTGAAAGAGGTCTTGATGTGGTATAAAAACCATATCCGATGAACTGAAAAGCTAGCGCATTCCCTTAACAAGTTGCGGGGAGCTTCAATTTGGGGACACAGGTCGGTGTTTTAAACGTTTCGAAACATGCAAATTAAGTAGTGGATGGTCAAATCATGAAAACTATACCGGTAACAATCATTGCAGTTATTTTCTCTTTATTGCTTGCCGTCTACGGTGGTGAAGAGAAAGTGATCGGCGCAATGAAAGGAGGGAAAATGAACGAGGAAATTAAACTACCCGCAGCTCAATTGACAGGCAGTGTTTCCCTGGAAAAGGCTCTCTCTGCAAGAAGGTCGGTGAGAGACTATAAAGACAGTGCATTGAGATTATCAGAGGTGGCGCAGCTTCTCTGGGCTGCTCAGGGAATTACTGCTGACTGGGGAGGGAGGACAGCGCCTTCAGCCGATGCAACCTACCCCTTGGAGATTTATGCCGTGGTGGGTGATGTTGAGGGACTCAAGCCAGGAGTATATCATTATATCTCCGGTTCCCATAGTCTGAAAAAGACAGTGGAAGGGGATCTTCGGGAACAGTTATCCGCGTCGGCACTGGGACAGAGGTGTGTCGCGGAGGCACCGGTTACCGTGGTTGTTACCGCTGTTTTTGATCGTACTACCCGCAGATATGGTGAAAGGGGTATCCGTTATGTTCACATGGAAGTGGGACATGTGGGGCAAAATGTCTGCCTTCAGGCGAAGACTTTAGGCCTGTCTACTGTTATGATTGGGGCATTCAGAGATGAGGCGGTAAAGGGTGTTTTGAAGTTAAAAGAAGCTCCCCTCTATCTGATACCGGTGGGAATGTGAGATTGAAAAGAAAGAAGCCGGAGACATTTTTCCTCCCAGTAACAATTGCTACATATATCTTGAAAATGTAAAGCGGGAATGGCGAATGAATATAAGAGAATTACCCCTTATATTTTTGAAGCTCCCCTGCATCATGTTACAGAGGAGCTTCGATTATTTGTGAAAAATCTTGATTCGCTTTGAGATGCGAGTTTCCAAAGCTCTCTACAATTAGTTGTGCAAATTCCTGTAGTTTTCCTATACTTTTTTCTGGACGGTAACTTTAAGAACACCTGGAACTTTTTTTGCAGCTTTTTTGATTTGATCCTCTTCTTCCGCTGAAAGAGTCGATGTTGTTTTTACGCGAATATCTCCACCGTCAGCGTATACTTTAGTTGCATTGTTCACGTCTGTCAAGGCAGCTTTAACCTGGGAAGCCAAAGATAGATCTTCTATTGCTTTTTGAGACTCAGCGGTCGTTTTAAACTGTTTTAATTTAACTGCCTTACAAATAACATCAACCGCGCGATCAACTGTTATGTTTTTAATATTCACGACCATATCATAGAGAACAGGATTCCATGTATCAATTCCATAGAGGGTTTTACTCCATCTTTTTCGTTGACTATCAATGTTTTTTAGAAAATTATAGGCCTCTTTTTCTGAAATTTTGTCCCGCTCCATCACTATTTTGACACGATCCTTTATATCCGCAATGATTCGTACCTTGAGAACGTGAGAAATATCTTTCACAAAAAAATGACCTGCAAAGCCATGGTAAACTATATTGTCTTGCTTTAGGTGTTTTAAGAGTTCATTTTGAATATATGTAATATATTTTTCTTTTACGCCGGTAAAACGATCAAAAAAAGAAGGTGGGTCTGCAATAGCATGAAGTAGTTTTACTTCTGGAATATTATAATTTGCTGAGGCATCAATGAGAACCTCCCTGGCAATACATTTATAGCCCAGTTTATTAGCAACTTTTTCGGCTATTTCTTTTCCCCTGCTGTGCGAACCCCTTGATATTGTGATAATAGACATGACTGACCTCCATTTATGTATTGTTGATGAGATTATATTAACATTTAAAACTCTCCAATTTCACCCTAAATCTACCTCTCTTTTTCTGCCAGAAGCCGTATAACAAATAACATTTTATTTACCTTAACACTACATCCAATTTCCTTGATGACAGCAATATCAAAGTAACCGTTGTGCGTCAATGGTTTGTCAAAGTTTTTTACCGAATTTCCTTTCAGTTCTATCCTAATAGTATCCACCGTAAGCCCAGAAGAGTTGTTTGCACCACCCCGGATATCAAAGAGAAAGGAAGCTTGAAACCATTATACTATGTATTGCACGTTGGTGCATCCTTTTTGATTGATAGAAAAGAGTCCTTATGATAGAAGCGGGGGCATGTTAAATGTTGGACTGACAGGCGGGATTGCCAGTGGGAAGTCAACGGTTGCTAAGATATTCCAGGAAAAAGGTGCGTACCTGATTGACTTTGATGTCATGGTGCGCTCTGTTGAGGAACCGGGGGCTCCTGCATGGAAGAGAATCGTAGAAGGTTTCGGGTCGAAAATCCTGAATGAAGACGGGACGATAAACCGTGAGAAACTTGGTGCTATTGTCTTTTGTGATAAGGAAAATCTGGAGAAGCTCAACGAAATTGTACATCCTGTCGTTTTTGGAGAATGGAAACAGCAGATTGCTGATATAGAGAAAAATGACCCGGATGCCATAGTCGTCTCAGACATTCCTCTCCTGATAGAGGTAGAGAAAGTGGATGAAGTTGACCTGGTTGTCCTGGTCTATATTTCCCAAGAAGAGCAGATTCGAAGACTCATCGAGAGAGACCGGTGTAGCCGCAGCGAGGCACTGGCCCGAATTGACTCTCAGATGCCGATAGATAAAAAACTCTGGTATTCCGATTTTGTAGTTGATAACGGAGGATCGCTTGAGGAGACAGCGGAGCAGGTAAGTGATATCTGGGAGAGGTTTTTAGAGAGAAAAAAGCAGATTTGATACCCCCGTGCACTCATTCAATGGCATAATTGGTGGAGTAACTTTCTGATTTGAGTTTCTTGGCATGGTAGAGCATTATATCCGCTTTTTTCAAGAGGGATTCCGCTACGCCTATTGATCTGTCTTCAGTCGATGCTACTCCAAAGCTTATTGAAACTGGTGTGGATATTCCCCGTGTCTCCATGGGATTGTTTTGAAAAAAATTCTGAACGCGGTTCATGAAATTATGGGTTTCTTCAGTGGTTGTATTTGGGAGAATGATTATAAATTCGTCTCCTCCGACCCTTGCAACAACGTCACTTTCCCTGCTCAGATCTTCTAAATGGGTTGCGACATATTTTAACAAATCGTCACCGATATCGTGGCCATACCGGTCATTCACAATCTTTAAGTCATCGATGTCAAGGAATATTAGTGATAAAGGAGTTATATAGCGCTTGGCCTGCCTGAATTCTTTCTTTAACGTATCGTCCATAACTCTGCGATTAAGAAGTCCTGTAAGTGGATCTCTGAAGGCAAGAGACTTGAGCTTTTCATAGGCTATTACATTCGAAAGGCAGATTGAAATTTTAATAGCAAGTTGCTCAAGCAGGCCTGTGTCCATGTTGGGTTTAAAATGTTCTTCAGAATGATCTGCCTGGTTCAGGCTGCCGATGATTTTACCGTCGACGGTTAACGGAGCTATGGCAAGAGATCCGATAAGGTACTTATGTTTCTGTGGCATAAGTTTGTAGAAGGCTTTTAGGCTGTTATTGATGAGGATGGGTTTAGCCTTGCTTCCGGTAAGGCTTGCAAATGTCTTTTGGTCTATAAAATTGAGCCGTTCCTTGAAGGTTTCAGATGATATCAGTGCTTCAGTGAGGTTATAAACCTCACTGTTATCGATTATTGAAATCCAGACATATGGAATTTCAAACTTTTCTTTAATTTCGGTAAGCAGTTTTTCAAAAAAGTCCTTGAAGTTAAGAATTGACAGGATGCTTGTCTCGACCTCAAAGAAATTTTGAGCAATATCCTCGTTTGTTCGTAGTGTTTCAAAAATTTTTTTTATGTTATTCATACCTGAACCAGCAACCGAGTGGTATCGAAATGTTTGTGAATCGTAGTTTACAAACTGCAGGGTTAGCATTTGGATGTGTATCCAAAAAAGCAAACCATTTTTATATTTACAAGGGAAATACAAGCAGGACAAATTGATGTTGACCGGTTTTCTGAAGGCTAAAATGTATAAGCGAAGCTCACTTTTTCATCTGCTTGTATGAAAAATCTTTCGGTTTGACAAGTACTATATCTGAATAATTTTTGCAACACAATTTATAGAATTATTTTATATCTTCGTTGACAAAATATTGTCATTTTTGTACTGTACTTCAAAACTCTTCACGATATTGAAGGGTTTTGACCTATGGGGGTTGAAAATATCGTTGAATATTGCCGTCTGTGTCAAACAGGTTCCTGACCCTGAACATTTTGATAAAATTTCCATTGATCCGAGAACCGGGTCTATGCAGCCAAGTGGCTGATCTATTGTAAAATCAAGGTCAAATCTTCCTTCGTGTTGATGTTGGAGAACATCATCCTTTCAGGACCGAAGGTTGTTATGATGTCGTCCGGAATTTTCAAGACTTTTAAGCTTTTGAAGAAACCGGTTATCTTGAGTTTGTCCGTATCGATTGACTTTTTGATATGGGGAAGGCACCTGCTGGAGTAGATAGCATGGAGGGGCTGAAGTCCGTCCGGAGGAGAGGGGATAACTATGTCATAGTGTCTGGTGTTGGCAATCATATATTCTATAAAACTTCTGTTCAGGAATGGCATATCGCAAGCTGAGACGAATGAGTGGTCACAGGTCGAATAAAAAAGGCCGGTATAAATACCTCCTATGGCACCCTTTTCTTTGATGATATCGGTCACAATTTTAACATCCTGATCGAGATACTCGAGTGGGGAGTTGGTGACGAGTATAACTTCATCGAAGATATTTTTGAAAAGCCTTACCGTTCTGTCTATTAGCCGCTCACCGTCAATTTCAATAAAGGCCTTGTTTGTCCCCATCCTGACATTTTTGCCGCCAGATAAAATAATCCCTGTCATTTTTCCTCACTATGGATTTTTAAACATGGAATATTAGCCATAATGGTAGAAATAAGTCCACAAAAAATTTCTGGAAGTTTGTCAGTATCGGCAGTTTTGTGAAAAGTCAACTTTTAGCTGTCTTTATCTCTTTTGAATATCATAACGGTATTGTGTTATTATACCACTTAACAACGAAAGCGAAGACTGAGAATTATGTTAAGGACAATTACTGAAGAGCTTAGGAATCATGCACCATTTACTGTACTTGGAGCAATGACCGGTTTAGTTGTCATGGTGTTATTGTATAAAATTCCTTACCGAATCTCCTACAATATTTTCTATATATTACATCCTGCCCATGTTCTTTTGAGTGCTATTGTTACCGCATCTATGTACAGACTTCACATAACCGGTAAGTACAAACTTTTGAGTCTAATCTTGGTGGGCTATTTTGGTTCTGTTGGAATAGCCACTCTCAGTGACTCAATAATTCCTTATCTGGGAGAAGCTTTGTTAGACCTTCCCAATAAAGGAATCCACATAGGTTTTATTGAAGAATGGTGGCTTGTAAATCCAGCGGCGTTTGCAGGTATTGCTATTGCCTATTTCAGGCCTACTACCAAATTTCCTCATGCCTGGCATGTATTGTTGAGTACCTGGGCATCTTCGTTTCATATTATAATGGCAGTCGGGGGGGTATTGAGTGGGAGCCTGATTATTACAGCGCTTATATTCCTCTTTATCTCGGTTTGGATTCCATGTTGTATGAGTGATATTGTATTTCCGCTCCTGTTTGTTGGGGGAAACGCTAAAAAAGATTAGAATCCAGACCTGTAGAAGTGGGCCAATAATCGCTTGCCCGGGTACTGTGGTGGTGATATATGTTCGGGTAAGAGGGGGAATATGAGCCCCGTGTATTAGAATTTTTGTAACAGGATTCTTTGATGTTTAAAATCATAAATCGATATATCCTAAAGGAGATATCAATTCCGTTCTTTCTAACGCTGTTTGTATTTACATTCATCCTTCTGATGGGGAAAATTCTCCAGCTTATGGATCTCATGGTGAATAAAGGTGTAAGCTTTATCGACATATCGAAGCTTGTCATTTTTTTAATGCCCTCATTTCTTGTTTTTACTGTACCTACAGCGTTTCTGATATCCATACTAATTGGACTGGGAAGGCTTTCTGGTGATAACGAAATAACCGTTTTTAAGGCATCGGGGATAAGTTTATACCAGCTTTTATTCCCCATAGCCTTCGCTTCCCTGATTACGTTTATTATGACTGCTGTGATAACTTTCTTTCTGGTTCCAAATAGTAATCATGCCACGAGAAACCTTCTCTTTGATATAGCAAGACAGAAGGCGAGTATAGGTATAAAAGAAAAAGTTTTTAACGATGACTTCAAGGATATTGTCTTTTATGCGGAAAAGGTCCCGGTTCATGGAGATTTCATGGAAGGGGTTATTGTGTTCGACAACCAGTTGAGCAGAGAGCCCAATACAATTATCGCCCGTAAGGGTTATCTTCTTTCTGATCCGAAGACACTCAGTGTAGTTTTGAGGCTGGAAAACGGCAGTACTCATACTGTAGATAAGAACCTGAAAAGTTATAAAAAAATGGACTTCAGTACCTACGATGTTAACCTTAACCTGAGGATGGCTACTGGAGAAGGGGAGAAAGCGACGGCGAAAAAAAGCACAGAAATGACCGTCTGGGAACTGTCTGAAGAGATAAAAAGTTCGGGTTTAAAAGAGGCAGCGATAAGAGAACTTGCCATTGAGTTTCACAAAAAGCTTTCAATTCCAGTCTCTTGTGTAATTTTTGGAATTCTGGGAATTCCTCTTGGGATAAGAGAAAACAGGTCAGGGAAATCAAAAGGATTTACCGTTGGCCTTTTTGTGGCCCTGATTTATTACATGTTGCAGTTGTGCGGTGAGGGTCTGGGAGAAATTGGCAAACTTCCTCCCGCGATAGGGGTGTGGGCACCAAATGTAATCTTTGGAGCAGCTGGAATCTATATATTTATCCTGGCTGCACAAGAAAAACTGCCAGACTTTGGCGGTTATGTCGATAAAGGTAAAAAATTTATTGCAAGCTGGAAAGGCCTCCGATCATGAGCATACTTGACCGGTATATATCGAAAGAATACATCAGGATTTTCTTCCTTGTGGTTGCATCATTTTTATCACTCTATCTTATTATCGATTTTTTTGAGAAGATAAGAATGTTCTTGAGTAACAGTGCTTCATTTTACCAGATAGCGTCTTATTTTTTCTTAAAAGTCCCGATGATCATATCTCAGACTATGCCAGCTGCAGTCCTCTTAGCCGCTCTTTTGACTTTTGGAATGCTCTCAAAACATAGCGAAATAGTTGCTATGAAGGCAAATGGAGTGAGCCTTTATAAAGCGTCACTTCCAGTAATAATAATCTCTGTCATAGTTTGCATTTTTATTTTCCTTTTTAATGAATTTATTACCCCGTATGCCAACCAGAAGGCTGAATATATTAAACTTGTTGAAGTGCAGAAGCGTAAGAAGCTGGGTTCTTTCAAGCAGAACCAGATGTGGTATAGGAGTAAGGATGCCATCTATAATTTCAATATGTTTAATTCTGTTACCAACACACTAAAGGGGATTACCATTAACTATCTGGATCGTAATTTCGAACCGTTAATGAGGATCGATGCAAAAGAGGCAAAATGGGAAAATGGAAAATGGGTGTTTCGTGATCTTATCATTACAAGATTTCCTCCCGAAGGTTTCTCTATCCTTGAGCGTTTTACAACGAAGGTCGTAAACATCCCTGAAAAGCCTTCGGATTTTAAAGTTGTTCAAAAGGACGTTGAAGAGATGGGGTATCTGGAATTAAAAAATTATGTAAAAAAGATCCAATTTGAAGGATACGATGCCACACGATATCTGGCTGACCTGCATGGAAAGATCGCCTTCCCGCTGATAAGCATTATTCTTGCTGTAATAGGAATCTCTTTTTCTTTGAAGACGGAGCGGAGCGGAGGGGTTACTCAAAGTATTGGTTCTGGTATCGTTATAGGCTTTTCTTACTGGGTAGTTTTTGCCTTTGCACTATCCCTGGGGCGTTCCGGAACACTCCCGCCACTTTTAGCTGCATGGCTTGCAAATATTATCTTCGGTTCTGCAGCGGCTGTGATGTTTTTTCGTGTGAGGACATAATGTGGCAGGACTAAAGCCAAAGCCCTGCGCTACATTGATTTTTACAAGTGCGTCAACTTCTAACTTCAAACCAAATCCTGACGGCTGAACTGAACAGCGAGCGCATTCCCCGCTGCTCGCGGCGGGGTTAGCGAGCGAATAAAAAATAAACATTTTCCTTAACAGTCGGAGATTCTCCGCAACTTGTTGCGGGAAGCTTCAATGCTGATAGCTGATTAATTACGTTCCCATCTCCCACGAGTTGAGGTATTTTTCCTGTTCCTCTGTTAGTGTATCTATTCTAATTCCCATGGATTTTAATTTCAGCCTTGCTATTTTTTTATCAATATCTTCGGGAACGCTGTATACCCTGTTCTCCAGATTCCCCCCGTTTTTCACGAGATACTCAGCCGCTAAAGCTTGATTGGCAAAACTCATATCCATTACACTGGAAGGATGTCCCTCCGCAGCCGCAAGATTTACCAGCCTTCCTTCACCCAGAACACATATCTTCTTTCCATCTGACAGAGTATATTCATCGATATAATCTCTGATTCTTCTGGTGTTCGTTGAAATCTCTTTCAGACCTTCAATATCCAGTTCAACATTAAAATGTCCTGAATTGGCGACGATGGCGCCATCCTTCATTTTTTGGAAGTGTTCCTTACGGAGGACATTTATATCACCCGTGAGAGTGCAGAAAAAATCGCCTATGTCGTCTGCCGCATCGGCGATAGGCATAACCCTGTAACCATCCATCGTAGCTTCAAGGGCACGCAGCGGATCGACCTCAGTTACTATAACATTTGCACCCATTCCTGAAGCCCTCATAGCAACTCCTCTTCCGCACCATCCATAGCCGCACACCACAAATACCGATCCCGCCAAGAGACGGTTTGTTGCCCTTATAATACCGTCGATCGTGCTCTGGCCGGTGCCGTATCTGTTATCAAACATATGCTTCGTACTGGCGTCGTTGACGGCAATCAAAGGGAAACGAAGAACTCCCTTCTCAGCCATCGCCTTCAATCTTATTACTCCAGTAGTGGTCTCTTCCGTTCCGCCAATAATTTCCTCTATGAGGTCCTGACGGTTGGAGTGTATCGTTGACACCAGATCGGCGCCATCATCCATCGTTACTGTCGGTCTTGTATCCAGTACGGAATAGATATGTTTATAATAAGTGTCGGTATCTTCTCCATTTATAGCATAAACAGGGATATCATGATACTTTACCAGATATGCTGCTACGTAATCCTGGGTGCTGAGAGGATTTGATGCGCAGAGAGAAATCTCGGCACCGCCGGCTTTGAGAGTTTCCATGAGACTTGCTGTTTCGGTGGTAACGTGAAGACAGGTACCAAGTCTTACTCCTTTTAGCGGTTTTTCTTTCTGAAATCTTTCTTTAATAATATTCAAAACGGGCATGCTTTTATTGGCCCACTCAACACTCAAATTCCCTTCTTCGGCAAGGTTGATATCCTTGATGTCAAACTCCATTTTCTTCTCCTATTTGATTGTTGTTATACAAAAAACCCCTATCCCCGCTTTAGTAAAGGAGGATAAGGGGGGGTTGATGTCTGTTAATTAATTATTTAATGCCTGCTGCATCTTTTACTTCATCTACCATGTCTGTTTTTTCCCAGACAAAATCATCCATAAATAAGGTTGTGGGCAATTTTCTGTAAACATCTCCATTGAGGAGATCAAAATGTTCAATCATACCCCTCGGGGTTAAATCAAAAACATCTCCTACAACGTCGTCAATCTTTCTATCGGGGATGATTCCTGTTCCGAAGGTATTGACATAAATAGACATGGGCCTGGCGACACCAATGGCGTAGGCCAGTTGTACTGAACATTTGGTAGCCAGACCGGCTGCCACAATGTTCTTAGCGGCAAAGCGAGCGCCAAATGCTGCGGAACAGTCTACCTTTTCCGGTGATTTATTAACTACCGAACCTCCGCCCAACTGTGCCCCGGGGTATCCTCCATAAAACTGAACAACGAGCTTGCGGCCTGTCACTCCTGAATCGGCCGCACTACAGGAATTGGTTGCCTGCCATTCCCCCGTAGGATTGAACAGGAATTCTGTTTCTTTGTCTACCCACTCACCGAGGTTTTTAAAGGCAATTTCCTTGGCCTGTAGCTCTATGCTGTTTTTGAAACTATCCGGAACTTGACGGTAATCAATGGCGTTGGACATGAGAACTTTTGAAACTCTTAAAGGGGTACCATCCTCGCCATAATTTACAGTTACCTGACCTTTACCATCAGGGGCGAAAACGGGATTTCCGCAATTCTCAAACGCCCTCATCATATTGTTTACTAAAACATATGTGAGCGGCAGTAATTCAGGGGTTTCGTTAACAGCAAATCCGTACATGATGCCCTGGTCTCCGGCGCCAATTTCCTTATGTTTGCCTAAATCAGCCCTGGTGCCGATATTGATATCGGGAGATTGTGGGATAATAGCATTGAAAATCCCCATGGCACTTCCGTTGAGTCCGAGTGCGGAATCGTTGTAACCCAGCCCCATAACCGTTTTGCGAACAGACTTTTCTATGTCGACATAAATCCTTGTGGCGACTTCACCGCCTACGATACAAAAGCCCTTTCCTAAGAATACTTCAATGCCGCAATGAGGCATCGAGTCTGCATTCATCCCGATTTTCTTTTCTTCATCCAGAATATAGGCGATGATATCCGCCGCAATAGCATCGGCCACTAAATCGGGGTGGCCTACCTTTATACTTTCAGCTGTAATATGCATTTTCTCTCCTTTTCGCTTTAATTTTCATTTGGGTACTGATGCCGTAGCAGTTTACGTTTCAGATCACTTCAAGTATCAGCCTTTTTTTGCCGTTTATTACTCGCTAAGTGTTCCTGAGGAGCAACTATGCCACCTGATATGATCAGCTTGAATGCTTCTTCTACGGTCATATCCATATTTATTATCTCATCTTCAGGGACCATTATATAAAAACCGGATGTTGGGTTGGGTGTGGTTGGAACAAAAACATTTATGCATTTCTGAGATGTCTTTAACTGAACTTCTCCCTTCGCTTCACCCGTTACAAACGCGACGGCATAAATCCCCTTGCGGGGATACTCTATAATAACCACCTTTTTGAAACTCTGAGACTTGTCACTGAAAATGGTATCAACAAGCTGTTTTATCGCCTGATAAATACCTCTAACAAAAGGTATCTTATCGACAATCCATTCACCTAATTTAACGAGTTTATTCCCGAGGTAACTTTTGGTGACAAGACCTACAACAAAGATCAGTATCAGCGTAAATATCACACCGAGTCCCGGTATATGAAAGTTGAGCAATTCGTCAGGTTGAAACCTGCGGGGAATAATCTTCAGAATCTTATCCATTAGATTTATTACGCCAAAAAGGATATAAACCGTCAATCCTATCGGGATGATAACAGCAATACCGGTCAAAAATGTATTTTTAATCTTTCTTTTCATTTTCTGTACCGCATAGTACAAACCCGCAATTTAGGTTATAGAAGCACGATAGACTCAATGCGTTAGGGTGAAGTCATAACAAAAAGAAATAATCTTTTCAATAACTATTTGTAAAAAAGGGGTAGAGTGTACTCACACTCTACCCCTTTTTTGTAAAGGGAGTCAATAATCAGTGACCGAAATCCGAAATTGAGCTGGAAAAGATATTCTATTGACTGCTGATCTCTGATTATTTGATCCTGTTCTTGTCGTCCACATATACACATTTAGGAGACCAGTCTCGTGCGGAATCATTATCCACGGTGACAAAGCTTGCTATGATGATTATGTCTCCCCTGGAACACTTTCTGGCCGCGGCTCCATTAAGGCAGATAACACCGGAACCCTTTTCGCCTTTTATAGCGTATGTTGAGAATCTCTCGCCATTTGACACATTGTATATATTTACTTTTTCATAAGGAAAAATATCCGCGGCATTCATAAGAGTTTCGTCGATCGTAATACTTCCCTCATAATTGAGATCGCCAGCGGTTACAGTTACCCTGTGAATTTTTGATTTAAGGACGAACCTTTGCATATTGCTTATCCCCCTATTGTATTATTCCTCTATGTCCAGGGGTTCCCCGAACACATAGTTGTCTATAAGCCGTGTTACTCCTACCTGTACTGCCAGTGCTATGACGGTTTCACTTTCAAGATATTCAACGTCATTCATTGTAGTGGTATCACATATCTTTACATAATCAATCTTTGTATGAGGATGCACCTCAATAATTTTTTTTATTTTACCTATTATATTAACCACCTTCCTTTCCCCGTTATCATAGAGTTCCTTCGCCGTTTCAAGAGAACGGCTCAGACTGAGGGCAGACTTTCTCTCCCCCTCTTTCAGGTAGGCGTTTCTCGAACTCATGGCAAGACCATCCGCTTCCCTTATCGTAGGCATTCCCACAACATCCAAGTCCATATTGAGGTCTGTTACCATTCGCTTAATCGTAACAAGCTGCTGAAAATCCTTTTTGCCAAAAACCGTTACATGGGGTTTGACAATATTGAAAAGCTTTGTGCAGACCGTTGTTACGCCTCTGAAATGGATCGGTCTCGACAAGCCGCAGAGATTTTTGGTTACCTTTTCAACATCGACGAATGTCTGATAATGTTCAGGGTACATCTCACTATCCGGCGGATAAAATATTACATCTACTCCGACGTTCTTGGAGAGTTTTCTATCTTTTTCGATATCCCTCGGATATTTTTCTAAATCCTCCTCCGGGCCAAACTGGGTTGGGTTGACGTATATACTGGTAACCAGACAGTCTCCCAGTTTTTTACCTTCCTCCATGAGGCTTAAGTGGCCATCGTGCAGATAACCCATAGTGGGGACAAAAGCGATTTTCTTTCCGTTTCTCCTGAGGGATTCAGAATATTCCTGCATTTCTTTTACTGACTCAATAATCCTCATACTTTTTTAACCCCACAAAAAAAGCCCCACCGTCTGGGACGGGGAGGCTTACATTCAATATCTTAATAAACAAACGCCTTCAATACCTTCCGTCTCAGTCCGAAACCGGATCCAAGCGACTAGTGATTAGCTATCAAAATAGATTCTGCTTGTCAAGAAAATTATACCTAAAGATGCAACATAATCGTTAAAAAAATGTCCGGAGACAGATCCTTGAACTGAACAGCGAGCGCAAACTCCGCTGCTTGCTGCGGGGAGCTTCAAAAGGTGATTCTTACTCAGAATCATATTTCCAAAGCTTTTGCTGAAAGGAGTGCATTGCTCAGTTTGCCAAATTCTTCAACCGTTAGCGTTTCACCTCTTCTGTTGCTGTCTATGCCTGAAAGTTCAAGGATATCGGTTATATCTTTTTTAGAAGCTTTCAATAAATCTGAGTCTTTTAGGTTATTCAGGAGCGTCTTTCTTCGCTTGGAAAAAGCGGTTTTTACCACCGTTGAAAAGAAATCTGGATTCTTTATGTTAAAAAGCGGAGCCTCTCGAACAGTTAACTTCAGCACAGAGGAGTCCACATTAGGTTTTGGATAAAAGCAACTACCCGGTACTGTAACTTCCAGCGAGGGTTTTACATACATAGAAACAATTACCGAAAGTATACCATACTCCTTTGTTCCTGGAGGTGCGATGATCCTTTCAGCGACCTCTTTTTGAAACATCAGAACCATCGATGAGATATAATCTCTGAATTGAATGAGGCGGAACAATATCTGTGATGAAATATTGTAGGGTATATTGCCGATAACTTTCAACTTTTCTGAGGGGCATTCAGGATATGCTGAAGAAAAATCATATTTTAAGACATCTGTCTGAACTATTTCTACATTAGAGTGATTTTTCAGCTCTTCCCGCAGGATATCCACCATATATTTATCGATTTCAAGGGCGATAACCACCTTTGTCTCCTGTGCGATCAAAGCGGTCATTATTCCTAACCCGGAACCTATTTCAACAACAATATCCCCACTTTTTATGTCGGAGATCATGACGATCTTTTTTATAATATTGTTATCAATAAGAAATGACTGCCCCAATCTCTTGAGAGGGCGAATTCCATACTTTTTGAGAATATTTCTGGGGGTTGTCATGAGATATGATCTGCCTTCAGTTCCCGTACTTTTTTCTCACTGCCAACAAGGCTCTGTGGGTTATAAAATAGGCGGGGATGGCAAAAAGAGGTGCGAGGATGATACCGCCTATTAATAGAGGGCAAGCGACATTACGCCCCATGTTGATAATGTTATATACGGCATAGTCGTTTAAGGTGAACTGGTATTGGTTACCGTCCACAAAAAGCTTTCCGAGGTAGTACTCTACAGTATAGAAAAAAGGTATTGTGAAAGGATTTGATACGATTGCTGAACCGAGGATGCCGGCTGTAATATTTTTCCTTAACAGAACACTAAAAACAATAATCATAAGAGTGTGAAACGGGATCGTCGGGGTCACTCCTATAAAAACACCGATCGCCACACCGGCGGCGAGTTCTCTTGGGTGTCCTTTCAGGCTGATAAATTGTGTGTAAAAATCCTTTACTCTTTTCTTCGGATTCATTGCTGCTCTCA
This sequence comes from uncultured Syntrophales bacterium, assembly GCA_964650385.1. Taxonomy (GTDB): domain Bacteria; phylum Desulfobacterota; class Syntrophia; order Syntrophales; family JADFWA01; genus JAUSPI01. The sequence continues at coordinate 29,226 of CAZYTP010000012.1, forward strand.
AGAGATTCTTTCCGTTACCCTTCTGATGGCCATCTGGAGATGGCATTCATGTTAAGGGAATCCCTTTTCCCCGTGTTCAGGAGATTATCGCCAACGACGGCAATCATTGCCGCATTATCGGTGCACAGAATTGGCGGTGGAATAAATATCTCGATATTTTTTGCCGTTGCTTCTTCGTAAAATCTCTCCCGCAGCCGGCTATTTGCTGCAACCCCTCCGGCAACAACAACACGGGACACTGAACGGGACTGTGCGGCCTTCAGAGTTTTTTCAACGAGCACATCAATGATCGCCTCCTGATAACTGGCAACGATGTCGGGCATATCATCTTCAGTTATGGGGGTTTTTCTTTTTCTGATGTAGTTTAAAAGTGATGTTTTCACTCCGCTGAAACTAAAATCCGGGCTATTTTTAATCGCTCTTGGAAATTTAATAAATTCAGCATTTCCCCCGCGGGAGAGCCGATCGATTACTACCCCGCCGGGATACCCTATATTCAAGAGCTTGGCAGCTTTATCAAGGGCTTCTCCGGCGGCGTCATCTTTTGTTTGTCCTAACGTAGTAAAACTGTGGAAATCTTTGACATAGTAGATAGTGGTATGACCGCCGGATACAACGAGTGCGACAAATGGAAAGTCCGGTTTCCTATCGTTCAAAAATATCGATGCTATGTGACCTTCCAGGTGATTCACACCGACGAAGGGGAGGTTCTTTACGAAGGCTATTGATTTGGCCACCGAGACGCCGATGAGAAGGGATCCGACCAGACCCGGTCCTTTGGTGACCGCTATACCTTCGATTTCATCTAAAGATACGTTGGCGTCATCCAGAGCCTGCAGGATAACCGGGATAATCGCCTCTATATGCTTTCGAGATGCAATTTCTGGTACTATGCCGCCGTATTTGCTGTGTATATCTATCTGTGAGGCAATGACA
>CAZYTP010000012.1:30261-45080 GCA_964650385.1 uncultured Syntrophales bacterium
CAGGGTGGGATAGCTGCCGTTGTGGATAAGACGGACAAATTTGAAAGTCATATAAATGATACCCTCGTTTGCGGGGCAGGTCTTACCAAGGAAGATGTGGCAAAATTTGTAGTAACGAGTGCCCCTGACAGGATTAAAGAGTTAGTCAAATGGGGGGTAAAATTTACGAAAGCAAAGAAAGGCAGCTCCACTGTCTATGATCTTGGACGGGAGGGTGGACATTCCCGGAGAAGGATCTTGCATGCAACGGACATTACCGGTCATGAGGTAGAGAGGGCTCTTATTGAAAAAGCGAGTCTTCATAAGAACATAAAAATTTATGAAGACTTTTTTGCAATAGACCTCATCACGAAATCGAAAGTACTGGGTGGGAAAAAGGACAAGAGAGATCAATGCCTCGGAGCTTACGTATTCGACGTAAATAGCAATGATGTTCATACGTTCAGGGCAAAATATACACTTCTTGCTACCGGAGGCGCAGGCAGGGTATATCTGCATACCACAAATCCTGATATTTCAACGGGCGACGGTATAGCGATGGCTTACCGGGCTGGAGTGAAAATTGCTAATATGGAATTCATCCAGTTCCATCCCACCAGTCTCTATCACCCGGAAGCCAAATCATTTCTCATCAGTGAGGCTGTGAGGGGAGAGAGCGCCGTTTTAAAGCTAATGGACGGGTCGACGTTTATGGAAAAATATCACTCGATGAAGAGTCTCGCCCCGAGGGATGTTGTCGCCAAAGCCATTGATACAGAGCTTAAAAAATCAGGTGACGAATATGTCCTTTTGGACATTACACATAAAGATAAGGATTTTCTCATCAAGAGATTTCCCAATATATACAGTGAATGCCTTAATTTTGGGATAGATATTTCGAGGGATCCAATTCCGGTTGTTCCGGCTGCACATTACCTCTGCGGAGGGGTAGTAGTGAATCAATCCGGGGAAACTAATGTTGACAGGCTGTTTGCATGTGGTGAAGTTGCCTGTACCGGTCTTCATGGCGCCAATCGTTTGGCGAGCAATTCCCTTTTAGAAGGGGTAGTATTTGCGCACAGTTCATCTATGAAGATAGCAGAGCTGTACCCGGGAATAAAGGACGACGTCGTTGTGCCTCCCTGGGACACGAGGGGCGCAACGGAGAGTGATGAATCGATAGTTGTATCTCATAACTGGGACGAGTTACAGAGATTCATGTGGGATTACGTGGGGATCGTAAGATCGAATAAAAGACTGGAACGGGCAAAACGGAGGATAGATCTTCTTAAACGGGAAATTAATGAATATTACTGGAATTTTATTATAAGCACAGATTTGCTGGAACTGAGGAATATTGCAACGGTGGCAAAACTGATTATAAAGTGTGCGATATTGAGGAAGGAAAGCCGGGGTTTGCACTATAACATTGACTATCCGGAAAGAGATGACAAAAACTTCCTGAAGGATACGATAATAAGAAAAATTTCGCAGAAAGAAAACCGGACTCATATTTGAGATTTATGAGATTTTTTATTCTGATAGAAACGGAGGAAAGTTTTTTGTCTTGACTGTTTTAAGGTCGGGAAGGACCCAGAAAGCGGATGAGTCGGGAAACTTATTTCTTATAAGTTCTTCCCCCTTTTTCGGACCCGTAATAAAGAGGGTGGTTGCCAGGGCATCTGCCAGTTCCGCGCTTGGGGCAACGACTGTGACGCTTATGCTTTTGCGGGCCGAACTCATTTTTTGGGGGTCGATGATATGGTGCTCCCTCTTGTTTTGTTCAACTGAGTATGAGTATTGACGATAATCACCAGACGTACAGACAGCCATCTTCCTGATAGGAATAACTCCTGATAGTCCTTCCACCCGGGGATGTTCAATGCCTATATTCCAGGTTTTATCGCCGAAGCATAAGAGATCCCCGCCTGCTTCGACGATACCGGCGGAGATGCCGTTCTTTTTTATTGTTTCAACAGCCTTGTCGATAATCGTACCTTTTGCCAATCCACCAAGATCAAGCGCCATTCCTTTTTTTGGTAGAAAAACTGTTCCATCCTCGGTGTTGAGCTGAATAAGGCGGTAATTGACGAGACTTTTTTTATCTTTATAGGAATTGCTGTAATACTCGGGTTTAATACTTATAGCCCCTACAGAAATATCAAACACCCCGCCGCTTTTACTGCTGAATGACAATGCCCTCTGAATAAGCTTAAACACTCCTGGAGTGGCTCTAACGGGGTTTTCTCCTGCTGCCCTGTTTATCCTCCCTATGGAACCGGTTTGACAACGGTGGTCAATATCCTTTTCCAGCTTATGGATGACTTCAAAAGCCCTGTCCGCTGCCCGCTCGGCAATGGCCCCGTCGGATGCTTTCAGGGTAAGCTGTACATACGTTCCCATTGCCAGACCGGCAAAGCGGAACCGCTCTTTTGCGACTGCCCTGACGGGTCCTAAAAGTGTCACCAATGAAAATAGGAGTATAAGGGTAAGCGCTACTGAGGAACCGATATAATCAAGGTGCCTGAACCGGAGGCGGACTATATTTTTGATAAAGCTTACACCGAGGGGAAGGCACGAAATAATTCCTATTATGCCAATAACCCAGAAAGCTCCGGGTAATCCTTTGGTTTTAACGGCTAATCCTCCCAGAAGGGGACCGACGATAAAACCGAGATTGGCTGCTCCATAGAAAATCCCCATCGTCTTGCCCTGTTCGCTACCGATATTTGAAGCCTCGGACATGGATGCCGGTATAGAAATTGCGGAGCCGATACCGAGGAGTATAAGAAGAACCATGATACCTGTTGGCGTCTGAACGTTTACCATAAAAAGGAGGGAGAGAGCGCATATAAGCATCCCGACAAGGGTAAGGAAAATCTTGTTGAAACGATCCGCCAATCTCCCACTCAAAGGTAAAGCGAGACAGGTGACCAGAGTCGGTAATGAGAAAAACATCCCCAGGGTCACGCTGTTGTAGGGAAGTCTCTCACCCATCAATATAGGCAAGAATGAAATTATTACCGCTATTCCCGCGGTCCTTCCGGCGACTGCCAGCAACAGGTTGAAAAACTCTCCACTCTTTTCAGCCGTTATGCCTAAAACAGGCTTCCGGCTATTCCTTTTTGACAGAGAAATATCTCCCGGAAGAAAAATAATAAGTGTTAGCAATGATGCCAGCATGCAAAAGAAGAGAGATACGATAATGAGAACGGGATTTTTGGGGTGATAGAGAAAGCCTCCAAGCAGGGGGCCGCCGATAATCGCGGCGTAAAAAAAGGAGTTGTACAGGCCGAATAATTTTCCGCCGTATTCCTCGGAGGATTCTATTCCTATTACCGCCATGCTCACTGGTTTGATAATGCCGATAACCATGCCTAACCCCAATTGAACCATGAGTATCGGGGTTGATGGAGAGAAATAAAGATATCCCAGAGGAATTAAAGTGCCGAACAGGATAGAAAAGATGAGAAGCGGCCGTGGGCCTGTCTTATCTGCCAGAACTCCGGCGAGGCAGCCGACCAGCAGTTTGGCAAGAAAATATCCTGTAAAGGTGGATCCGAGGCACACCCCTGTTATTCCAACATCTCTTGCCAGAAGAGGGAAGGAAAAAGAGAATGCACAAACACCAAGGGTGGAGAAAAATGTCATAAAGCAAATAGCCCAGAATGACCGATCTCCACCCTTAATTTTTTTTACTGAAAACACCAATTTTGAAATCGTAGTAAACCTTATTTGACGCGAGCCTTATCTAATGCCTTTGCAACTGCTAACGCAACCGCATTGGATGTGATGGTGGCTTTTGCTATCGAATCCACGTCAACGGAATTAGCTTTTACAATGCTCGCAGGAACCTTGGTAAGGGCATCGGTAACTACCGGACCATATTTTTTGTTTGTTACACTTTCCTTATGTGAAAGGACTTTAATGCTCTTTATTGCTGAAGCGGAAACCGTAACCTCGACTGTTACCGGAACCTTTTTGCTTTTGCCTTTTGCCGAGGCTTTATACGTTCCAGCTTTGTACTTTGGAGATACGATCGCCTTATTTAAGGCCTTGGCAACGGCTAACGCAACCGCATTGGATGTGATGGTAGCCTTCGCAATCGAATCCACGTCAACGGAATTAGCTTTTACAATGCTCGCAGGAACCTTGGTAAGGGCATCGGTAACTACCGGACCATATTTTTTGTTTGTTACACTTTCCTTATGTGAAAGGACTTTAATACTCTTTATTGCTGAGGCGGAAACCGTAACCTCAACCGTTACCGGAGTCTTCTTGCTTTTGCCTTGTGCCGAGGCTTTGTACGTTCCGGCTTTGTACATGGCTCCAAATGCCTGTCCAAAACCGAAAAGGATTACGACTGTCAAAGCCAAAATCGTCATTAAAGATAATTTTTTCATGTAGAGTGCCTCCTTTTTTCTTGTGCAATTTTATGACATCAAAAACAGCTATCCCAAAGGACTGAATATAAATCAGCTCGCTTCTTTGATATCCTTGTCGTAGCAGGTAAGACAGCAGTTCATACACCTGCTTGCTTCTTTCAAAGCCTCTTCTTCCGTTATGGTTACATCCACTTCGTCCATAGTATGGATCCTCGTCTTCGGATCAATCTGGGGAAGACTTATCCTTCCCTTCTTCTCGATGCCGGAGATGCTGTCAAAAATAGTTCCCGGAATGTTTTCTTTCGGCTTAAGTCGTCCATCCGGGAAATCCATCTCCTCACCGCTGATATAGAGATGAATACTTCTTGCCGCTTTTCTCCCGTCGCCGACAGCTTCTACCAGTATACCGGGACCTTCATAGCCCGAATCTCCTCCGCCAAATACATAGGGGATGGCAGTCTGGTTGGTCTCTGAATCGGTGACGATGGAATTCCATTTAGTTTTTTCTATGTCTTTAATTCTCCGGTTTGTATCCATAAATGAAAGATCGGAATACTGACCGATGGCGAGAATCAGATTATCCAGAGGAATCAATGTCTCAGATCCCTCGATAGGAACGGGTCTCCTTCTGCCACTTTCATCAGGTTCACCCAGTTCCATCTTAAGATACTCAAGGTTTGTGAGTTTACCGTTTTCTTCAACTATTCTATTAGGTGCGGACAGAAGAACAAATTCTATTGTCTCGTCATGGGCTGCCTCTATCTCTTCCGGATTCGCAGGCATTTCCTTTTCACTTCGCCGGTAAATCAAGTAAACCTTCTCAGCACCCAGCCTGAGACTTGTCCGGACGCAATCCATTGCGGTATTTCCACCACCGATGACGCCCACCTTGTTTCCGACAGGATTGGGAACACCTAAACCCTGTCTTTCCAAAAAGACAGTAGCGCCTTCAACTCCCGCCACTTCTTCTTCCTTATCCAGACGGGCAGAACTGTACTTCCATGAACCGATTGCCATAAAGACCGCTTCATAACCCGCTGCTATCAGTGATTCGAGATCAAAATCCAGGCCGAACTTCATATTGACCCTTGCCTCAACGCCGAGGTCGAGTATCCCCTGGATTTCCCAGTCAAGGATCTTTTTGGGAAGGCGGTATTCAGGTATGCCGTAGTAGAGCATCCCGCCCAACTTAGGCTGCATATCGAATAAGGTTACCGAATAGCCGAGTCTTCTCAGGAAATAAGCACAGCTAAGTCCACCTGGGCCACCTCCGATAATAGCTACCTTGTGACCGTTATCCGGGGCAACAGATACCGGGAAGTGGCCACCTGTATCCATTTCATAATCAGCGACAAAACGCTTCAACTGGTTTATGGATACCGGTTCGTCTCCCAGTGCTCTTCGGCACACCTCTTCACACGGGTGGGGGCAGACCCGACCACAGGTAAGGAGGAAGGGGTTTTTCTCCTTTATAGTAAGTACCGCCTCTTTATATCGTCCATGTTTAATGTGGTCGATGTATCTTGGAATATCAATCTGGGCGGGGCACGTCTGCTGACAGGGCGCCAGCCGATCATCAATCATATTGAAGTGTAGCGCTCTTTCAGAACCACGCTGAACTTTAATTGTGCCTGTGGGACAGACGGTTTCACATGTACCGCAACCGGTGCAGAGGTCCAGATCGACGATGGGAAGGTTGTTTTCCCCCATGGTAATTGCACCGAAGGGACAATTTTTTGCACAGGTCCCCCTGCCAAGACATGCGACTTCGCATTTTTTATCTCCCCGGTAGAGCATGGCCAATGCCCGGCAGTCCTCAGTCCCTAAGTAATTGTATTTTGTCTCTGCTCGGGTGCCGCCGGTACAGGTAAGAAACGCCAATTTTGGTTCTGCGGCCTCAATTTTTACTCCCATAACCTCTGCCGCAGCCTTTGTTACGCTTGGGCCACCTGCGACACAAACATCAGGGGTGGCTTCACCTGCAACTATTGCAGCCGCGCAGGCGCTACATCCGGCATACCCGCATCCGCCGCAATTTGCTCCTGGAAGACACTCTTCCACCAGGGCAATTTTCGGGTCCTCATATACATAAAATGCTCTAGCGGCGAACCCCAGTATAGCTGCGGAGATGGCACCTAAAATTAACAAGAAAATAAAAGCATCTACCATGATCAATTTCCTTCCATCAAAATCATTTGGGATTAGATAAATTACTAATCAGCGGTAACATTTGGAATGTTCTAAGCCATCCCCATAAAGCCGAAAAATGCCAGGGCCATAAACCCTGCAGTTATCATTGTAATAGCCGTCCCTTCCAGTATTTTGGGAATCCTTGCGGTGGCCATCCTCTCCCTGAGTCCTGCCATGATGACCAGAGCAAGACCAAAACCTATGGCTGATGTAACTGAAAACACCAGAGTCTCCATAAAATTGAAGTCTTTTCGGACATTAATGATGCATACTCCAAATATTGCACAGTTAGTGGTAATCAGCGGGAGGAAGATCCCCAATCCCTTATAAAGGGGAGGAACCATCTTTTTTAGAAAAGTTTCAACAAACTGTACGAGAGCAGCGATAACCAGGATAAAGACAATCGTCCTCAAATAAATAAGGTCAAAACCTCGCAGGAGAGTGACATCTATTACCCAGGTAATAAGCCCGGCCAGAACCAGAACAAATAGAACCCCCCCCGCCATCCCAACGGCTGTGTCCATTTTTTTCGTTGTTCCCACGAAGGGACAGTTTCCCAAATACAGAGCCAGCAGAACGTTATTTACAAATATTGCACTAACGGCCATTAATAAATAGTCAGACATTTAAATTCCCCCTACATATCTTGTGCTTTTCCAAACATATTCATAACACAAAGTATAAGTCCCAGACAGACAAATGCTCCAGGAGCGCTAACCATGAATGCAAACGGTTGAAAAGACGATCCCATTACATCGATTCCGTACAAAGTTCCTGCTCCGAACAACTCTCTAATCCCAGCCAAAACAGTCAAAGAAATCGTAAAACCCAGTCCCATTCCCAATCCATCGGCAATAGATGCAACCACCCCGTTTTTGAAGGCAAATGCCTCTGCTCTACCCAACACGATACAGTTAACCACAATAAGCGGGATGAATATTCCCAGCTTTTGGTAGAGACCATAGGTATATGCCTGCGATACCAGTTCCACTATAACCACGAATGTCGCGATAACTACGATAAAACAGGCAATTCTAACACTTGGAGGAATAACTTTCCTTAATGAAGAAATGAGAATATTCGAAAATACAAGAACAAATGTCAACATCAGACCCATCCCGATGCCGGTCTCCACCGTTTTGGTAACTGCCAGCGTAGGACAAAGCCCCAGCACAAAGCGGAACGGTGGAATTTCCGCCCATAACCCTTTGGTAAATTCCTTAACAATGTTATTCATGTGGCTCTCCTTATTTGTTCCCCTTTGCTTTTGCTAATATTTTATCCTTAAGCTTCTTGTAAATCTCCGAACCACGATTGGCTCCTACGCAAACACCCCTGGAGGTAACGGTTGCTCCGGATACTGCATCCACCTTACCGCCATCTTTTTTAACCTTGATCTCGCTGGTTAGTGGAAGACTCTTGAAGCTATTTTTGAAAGGCTCGGAATCCTTGGCGAGTGAACCGACTCCCGGTGTCTCCTTGTGAGTAGTAATTCCAACCCCGGAAATAGTATCATCTTTTATATTTACGGCCATTATCATCCCGATATCTCCACCGAAGCCGTCTCCTGTAGTTTCGAAGGCCACCACGCTCAGTTTCCCGTCAAAAACTGCAGGGAAGAAATTTACTTCCTTTTCACCGTCCTTTAATTTGAAGCGATCCTTAATTGGATTATTGGTGCATCCCTTAAGGACTTCCATTATTACAGGCCCTTTTACAAATTTAAGCTCTTGGTATTCGATCTTCTCCATGGTGCCCATGCGCACTCCCGCGAGAAGTGCACCGGCAACAGCAGATATAAGACCAAGGACAACAACCATTTTTATAATATCACGCATTTTCTACCACCTTTCCAATGGCCTTAGGCCTGATTTTATCGAGGAGCGGATTGAGAAGTTCCATCAGAAGAACGGCAAGGATCACACCGTCAAAATAAAACCCGACACACCTGATGAGGACTACCATTATTCCACAACCCAATCCAAATATCAGCATTGGGATAAAATTAACCGGTGAAGTCGTATCGTCGGTAGCCAGAAAGAATGCCCCGATCATGACATTTCCGGTTAGCAGGTGAAACATGGGGGGTGCATACTTTTCCGGATTGGCAACATTGAAGAGAAAAGCGGTAACAAATATTCCGACCAGAAAAGAAACGGCTATTTCCCATCTGATATATCCTCTCAAGATAAGGTATATACCGCCGATTAAAAGACCCAACCCGCAAACAGCGCCAATACCTCCTGCCTGGTTTCCTATAAAAAGATCCATTAAACTATATTTAGCGGCAGCTGCTGCCCCGAAATGCTTTACTGCAGCTAAGGGATAAGCCATATAAAAACCGGGATCATAGTTTAGAAATGCTTCATCAAAATCCATATGACCTTTCCAGGAAATCATTACAATGGCGAAACCGATAAGGGTAGGATTTAAGGGATTTGACCCGATACCCCCGAAGACCTGTTTGCCTATAATGATCGCGGCGAAGGCGCCGATCACTACCAGCCACCAGGGTGCGCTGGCCGGAAGAAGCATACCCAGAATAAGTCCGCTGATCGCGGCACTGCCATCGTCGATAGAAATCTCACTTTTGGTGGTAAGGTTTATGATAAGCTCGGCAAGCATTGCAGAACCAACGGAGAGAGTAAGAACCCTTAAAGCGGGCAATCCGAAAATTGAAATCCCCACAAGTAAAGCTGGAAGCGTCGCTACCGCGATATTTATATTCCTTATGGATATCCTGCTTCCGTCGTGCCAGTGGGGCGCGGGAGAAACAATAAGTTTGTTGTTGTTATTCATTAATCGCCTCCGAAAGTTTAATTAACTCGAGTTCATGTTTGGCCATTTTAATGTACTGCAAGAGAGGTCTTCTTGCAGTACAGACATAAGCACACAAGCCACATTCTATGCAGGAGAAAAGATCATTCTCCTCCGCATCTTCATACAGCGCATATTCCGCAAACCTGCCAAGCAGATTCACCTGGATATTGACCGGGCAGATTCTTACGCACTCGCCGCAGCTTATGCAGGGATAAGTTGAGATCTGGGCACTGTCTGATTCGCTCTGAACTGTGATGGCATCGGTGTCCGGTTCGATGGGAAGATCTTTCGAATACGTGGTGGTTCCCAGCATGGGTCCTCCTAAGATTATTCGATCATTTTCTTCCAGGGTAATGTTGCATTTGGCAAGAATGTTACTAATGGGTGTCCCTATCCTCGCCTTGATATTGGTAACCGCTCCATCTTTTCCCACTACGGACAATGCCTTGGTTACGGGAACTTTACCCGTTGCGAATGCTTCGCCGATGGCGACGGCATTTTCCGCGCTGATCACAGCGAATCCAATATCTTCGGGTTTCTTCCCCGCGGGAACTACCTTATCGAGAACGTTTTTTATAATCATTGTCGGAAGAGCATTGGGGAAAATGGCGGGTATAGTCTTTACCGTAGCGCCGGCATTGGTTGCTTCCGAGGATAAAGTTTCGGGAACAACGAGAATGAAATTACTGACACCGGTAATTTTTTTAAGAAAATCAATACCTTCTTTTAACTTTAAAGAATTTTCCTTGACTATTCCTTGATTGACAGTGCCTTCCAAATCAACATCCATACCGTTGATGATGATAGTGTCGATTTTACCTGGGGCATCACTGAATTTACTAAATGAACATTTACCGGGGGCAAATTCTAAAAATTCTATCGCAGTCTCTAAAGTTGCTTCCCCTTTGAACTGATCATCCCAATCATCGCTTCCGCTCGACTCGATTTTGATCCCATCATAAGATTGACCGAGTGCATCTGAATACGAGAATATACTGGCTATCTTCCCCGTAACTGGAGCGATAACGTAGTTTAATGAATCAGGAGAACCTTTAATCTTCTGCCCGGTCTTAATTTCATCGCCGACCTTGAAAAGCTTTTCTCCAAATTTTCTGCCTGTTTTCAGAAAAACGGTGGCTTCCTGGGGAATGGGGACATCCTCAAAAGGAAGCGTTTCCACATTATATTTTAATTCCGGCTTTTTTAATCCTAAAAATGACTTTTTAATCATAGTTTAATCCTTTACAAAAACGTTTCTTCTCAAGTTACATGACGTGACACTCTCCGCACTTGACCGGTCCTGCTTCCTGTCCCTTGTGACAATCAATACATTGACTATGGAATGCCGTTGCTCTGGGGGATACATCTTCTGCACCCTTGAAGTGACATTCAATACAGGGTGACGGCATCTCCCCGCCTTTTTCATAGTTGTGGTGACAGTCAGTACAGCTAATGTCATATTCCATTGAGTGAACCTTGTGGTCAAAGATGACCTTCCCCGCATTTGTCTTGTATAAAAGCCTGATCGGCGTTTCCGGTGTTTTTTGCACCATGGTGTACCCGGTAACACCTACTACAAGCATCACTACCATAACGACAGATGCCAGCATCTTACCTTTTTTTCCCATAATTTACCGTTTCCTTCCTGCTGTCTTCATCCACTTACCTCTACCCTTAATATTTGCTTAAGGTTTAGAGTATTTAAAATAATTTATCGGGATATTCATCGGTGCGCTACATACTATATGAAAGCTTTTGTGTCAATTAAAAAATTGAAGTCAGACATTTTTTGTTCTCAAATACTTGAGATTTGACATAAAAAAAATCGGCACATTTTCCAGGCAATTAACCTACTAAGAGGCAAACATTTTCAAATCCATCGGAGATAGGTTTTATGCCGTTTTCAAAACACAAAGGAAGTTCCCTGCGGCAAGCCGCAGGGAAAGCATTGTCTTTGTATTGTGGAGGGGGAGTTCGAGAGATATTCCCTCAAGGCGAAATCTTCTTTTAAGGCCTAACTGTATGGTGGCGGTGCAGGGAATTGAACCCCGGACACTACGGATATGAGCCGTATGCTCTAACCATCTGAGCTACACCGCCACAGAATCACCAAATTTTCTTCTGCCACTTTGAGAGCTTTGGAAGCATGAGTTTTCGATATTTAAGATAGGATTTGCTCTTAAAACCATACGATTTTTCAAAATACTCGCTTGTATCTATCATCCTATCCGCTTAGATGTCAAGATCCGGTGTGATGTCCGTATCACCTAAAGCGGCAAAGCCGCAACCACGAAAGTGCCTAAAGTTTGAAGTGCCTAAAGTGAGCTAAAGTTAATGTACACGCCTTCGGCGCGGTCAAATTTGAAACAGGCTGCGCTGAAAGCGCATTTTTTAACTTTAGGCACTTTAGCTCACTTTACACTCTTAACTAAATCTTGCTGTTTGAACTGGTACCAACATCTACGTAAAAAACGCAGTTGTTGAGAATAAAGACTCTAACATCTGCGGACCGTTACTGTGATTGAATATTCAGGTCATAGGCAACCAGAACACTTTTTCTGGTTTTTATGCCGCCGGTAGTCAGATTGAGTGCCAGGACTATTTCATTTTGACCATCGTTGTCAATGTCCTTGAACTGATAATCAGCTACATATCCATTGATCTTTCTCGTTTTCCAGTTTTCCAGCAGGCCGAGACCGTCCCATTCAAGATCGTATATCTCACTGGATGTGAAGACCTTTAGATTCTTGAATATCCTTCCCACCGAAGATAAATTTTTCACAACTATGATCTCTTTTTTTCCATCTTTGTTAATGTCATATGTGAGTATTCTTACTTTAACAAACGCTAAGTCTTTCTCAGTTGCATCGCCAGCTTTCTGCTGCTCGAAAATCTCGAAAGCATTATTGCTTCCTCCGAAAACGTCATCGCTTTTCCAGAGGAATTCATCGCTTCCGGTCACAACAGCGATCTTGGACATGGGTTTGTCTGTCTTTTCAAAAATACAGAGGTGATCATACTCGTTGAGCGCTATGATTCTCTCCTTCTTGCTTATTCCCAGATTATCGATGGTCAGACCATAGACAGAGAGCCCTACGGGGATCTTCATCTTCTTCCCCTCCCGGTATTCGCTACTTCTCCATACAATATTGTAAATAGGATTGCCAAACGGTTGGTCGATGTCAAATTTCTGACCTATTAATAGAGGAGAGCCCTCAGAAGTAACCACCCTCATAAACCATCTTAAATCGGATGCTATTTTTTCAAATTTTCCATCCTTAAACTCAAGAACAAATGAGTCCAGGAGATTGCGGTTTATACTTGTTACTATTATTTCGGGGACACCGTTTTTATTAATGTCAGCTACATCAACGGAAAGGTAATTGTCATAACTTTTTCCGGCAATTTTTTGGAGCAGTTTAGAGGTTTTCTCTTTCTTCTGGTATATCAGGATGTTGTAATTATCAATAACCACAACCTCGTTCAGGCCGTCGTTATTCACATCTCCGATATCCATCCCCTTAAATTCTGTCGCATACCTCTGACTCATCCAGAAACCTCTTCGCTGCATAGGTCTGGCAGCGTTTATGAAATCGGGATTGATTGCCGAGGTGTATGTGCCTTGCCCCCCCTTCATTCTCGATATAATTTCAGACTCACGGGGGAACTGCCCTGCCTGCTGCTGAGGCATAACCTGAGGAGCAGGTGGAAGGCCAAAGGTTGACGGGACAAGCCCAAGGATATGATAATCTATCCTCTTTGCAAAATCGGCTATCTTTGGTATTACTTCATCCATGCCCTTGCTCTGGGCGAATACACCTACCGAAGATTTATATGAAGCGATATCAACAAGCTTTCCATCCAGGCTTATGCTGTTACCGATTTTTGTGATGCTGCCCCACACAATAAAATCGACATTCATCTTCTTGCCGAGGGCGTAAACATCAGATTGAGTCAGACTCTTTTTCCCGACCTCCTTTAATGCATTAAGGGTTGAGTCCTTGCTTGCAACATCTATCTTTCCACTTACAGCGATTCGAGAGAAGAGCATGTCCCATATGCCGGTCCTCACATAATCTATATTTTCGGAACTGTGCACCGAAAAGGGGAGTATAGCCACCTTTTTTGTCTCTTTTGCTGTTTCCTTTTTTGTCGTTTCTTTCGTTGCCTGTGCCTGAGCGGACACCGTTACAATTAGGAAAAGGCAAAAGAAAACCCCGAGCATTCTTTTCATTATTTATCTCCTGATTAAATTTTAACTGGTACTTCTTTATCATCCTATAATTTACAATTCAAGGGTGATTTTTACTTCAGGGTCTGCTCACCGGAAAGGCTGTTCACCTATTAACCCCCGGCCAAAGTGTTCGTGCCTGTCCACCCTTGTGCCGCAATCATTTTTTGAATCACTTAGATGTATAGCCATAAGCCTTTCCATTCACATGATTTCTTCTATATCTTTAAAAATTTTCCCGTAACTCTCTTCTGTTCTCGGAGGGATTGTTCTATTCCACCTGCTATGGATATGTGAACTCCTAAAAGGGGGTTATTCTCCATTGGTTGTATTTTTATCCGTATTACCTTTCATGAAGTTTTTCGCTTTTTTAAATATCCCCGGATACTTCCTTTCAAATATTGACAATAACTTCTTGGCAGCTGGAACTTCTGATGACAGGATAATAATTCCTATAATCAGAAAAAGTATTCCCTGAAGTACCGGGAGGAAGCACCCTATAATCCCTAACGCAATAAAAGTCAAACCTGTAACGTACCTTAAAGTCTTTTTCACGAACTTTTTACCCCTGACTGAAAGCTCAGCGCATATTATCCTTATCAACTTTTCTCTTCTATGGCTTGACAAGGATAAGGCCTGTGTGATTTGTATGTCAAGAAGTAATCGATAAAATTGCCGGGGTCGGAATGAGAGGAATTTTGAAAACTCAAAACGTCGGCCTGTCCGGGTGGGTAATAAAATGGATTTATCAATACTATCTCAAAAGGATGAAGCCTTAAATCTTGTTGTAGAAAAGCTGGGCAGAAATCCAGTTGATTTTTCTGAGAAGATGAATCTCATAAAAACAGGGGGGAAAAAGGATGATGCCTGGCTTGCCGCAGGGGTATTACTCCCGCTTTTTTTCAAAGATGGTGAATTGGTGTTTCAGCTTATCAAGCGCGCTTCGACAGTTCCCCAACCCGGAGACATCAGCTGCCCCGGGGGGATGCTGAACACTTTTCTGGATCCTTTCTTCAGACCGTTTACGGCTCACAGATTTTCACCGTTACTGCGGGAAGATGTGCTCAAATATATGAGGCGAAGAGGGAGGTTCGACTTTAGAAATGTCACACTCTTCCTGGCCAATGCTCTGAGAGAATCCTGGGAGGAGGTAGGACTCAATCCCTTCAATGTTACGTTTCTTGGCCCGCTACCCTGCTATGACCTGAAATCTT
>CAZYTP010000013.1:0-44171 GCA_964650385.1 uncultured Syntrophales bacterium
CAGGGTTATGATTCCCCTGACCGGCATTATCATTTCGCGGGGTTTTCTGGTTGGCACTCTGGTGGCATATCTTCCGACCTATATTGTTTCATCGGGGAAAAGTCTGTGGATGGGAGGAATAAGTCTGGCGGTGCTCGAGTTTGCAGGGATTGTGGGCACGTTATTGGGCGGTACGCTGAGTGATCGAATCGGCCGCCGTCCTGTGCTCTTCACGACCATGCCGATATCATCGTTTTTGATGCTGTCCGTTCTGTATGCACCGGACTGGATGCTTTTACCACTGCTCATTCTTCTGGGATTGGCCGTATTTTCCTTTGCACCGGTGATTATGGCGGTGGTTCATGATCATTGCGGTAAAAACCGTGGTGCCGCCAATGGGTTGTATATGATGATCTCGTTTCTGAGTACGGCGGTTGTGGTTCTATTTGTCGGCTGGCTTTCAGACCTGTTGGGTATTTCCATGGCCTTTACCATAAGTGCCTTGTTAGGCCTGGCAGGAGTGCCAATCATTTTGTTTCTGCCCAAGTCATCATAAAAAGCAAAATTGTTTATAAGGCTCTCGTATGAGATGATGCCCGTTCTCGCCCAGCGACATGCCGTTGCCGCTCAAAAAGGAAAAGAGGGGAAAGAAAAGCAGAATTGCGCAGATCAGGACAATAAACCATAACATAAAGGTGTATAGACGTTTTGCCATGGGAACTTTGGCAAATGGATGACTACGGGATGATTGCAAAGATTTTCATCGCATGTTCTCCGGAATTTGCATAGCGACGACCTCTCCTGTTGCACATACTTGACCTTTGGAGGATAGTGTAATGCTCACGATAACCCTTCGCCCTCTGATTTCCTTAACCTTGCCGCGAAGCTCCATGGGGGCATCAATGGGTGTCGGTCGCAAATAATCCACATGCAGCGATGCCGTTACAAATCTTAAGTCCGGTTCGGTTCCCATGTCACGACCCGCTGCTCGGTAGGCTGCCGCGGCTGCCGTTCCGGTTCCGTGGCAATCGATGACCGATGCAATGATTCCCCCGTTAACATAGCCTGCCATGGCCGTGTGATGAGGCAGCGGGGTGAATCGACAAATCGATTCATCACCTTCCCAATAACTTTTTATTTGTAGCCCGTCTCGGTTCAGGCGGCCACAACCGTAACAGATACTGTGCGCCTCTTGGTAGTAATCCTGAAATGCTTTTTCAGCCATTGATCGTCCCCTATCTACAAGTTCAATTCAGAGTTGCCGTATTACCATAAATATTATGAATTGAACAGCGCTCGGTCTTATGCGGAACAGTTTATTCAGATGTTCATTTCCACCACGTCCCCGTCCTGCATGATGTAATCCCTCTGGACCATCTGCCCGTCGCGAACAGACTTGCCCCAAATTTTGGCGTGTTTCAATTTTTCCACGAAATCCTTGTGTACCTTACAGGCCATCTCTTCAAGTGTACTTTTCCTGGGGATTACAAATGGGGATTTCATGTCGGGTTCCTTTCCGGGGGCCTTGGTATATACCCGAATAACCTGGGATAAATCGTAAATCTTTTCGATAAAGGCCATAAGGTTTTTCCCGGTGCGCACAGAAATACCAAGACAGGGCAATGTCACCTCGGTCAGCTCCAGGAAAGTCTTAAAATCCTCCTCGTCTTCCGGTTTATCCATCTTGTTAGCAACAACAAGAATTTTCCTGATGAAGGGGGGGTTCGTCAGATCCTCCGGGATGGGGGTCTTTTCCGGAAAGATACGGAATGTTTGAAGGATATACATAATATCTTCAAATTGCTGCAGGATATCGGCATAGAGATCCAGAAGAACGACCACGATGTCGGCACGCCGGATCAAGTCCGCCATCAACGGGTCAATGTAATCTCTGGTAATTGGCGGGGTATCAACGAGTTGAAACTGTATGTCTTCATAAGGAACCATCCCCGGTGTGGGCTTCTGCGTTGTGTGGGGAAAGTCAGCCACCTCCGGCGACGCATTTGTCAATAGGTCGATGAGGGCCGACTTACCGGCATTGGGGGAACCGACAACCACGACCTGAGCAGCTCCCTCTTTATCAATTGAAAACGCGGTCTTTCTTTTGGAGACACCTTTTTTATGCAGCGCCTGGTCTTTAAATTTAGAGATGCGCCGACGGAGATCAGCCCGAAGTTTATCGGTGCCCTTGTGCTTGGGCAGAATGGTGAGCATCTCCTCTAAGACTTCTACCTTGGCATCCGGGGTTTTTGCCTTACGACACCGCTTTTCGGCTTCTAAATATGCTGGTGGCAGATTGGCCGGCATTTATTTTCACTCCTCTTAAAAAACGATTGGATCGCTTATAACTTAAGCAGGGGCTGAAAATGAATCGCTCACGTTGCATAGGATAAAAATATACTCAATGTATACACCAAAACAACCCAAAATTTCAATAAATGTTCATATCAACCTTTATCTCTCTTCCCTTTCCCTCATGGAGCACCAAATCTGTCTGTTTTTTTCTTGTTGACAAGACTCAAGAAATGACGTGATTATTGTAGTTGGCATCTCCTGCATCTGCGGGGGCACGGAATTTGCGGATTGGAAGTAGAGAAGTATCCCTGTAACGGAGGAACAGCATAAATGAATACCTGTCATCACTGCAGAAAGGAACTCGATACGGATCTAAAAGCGGGCAGAAGAGATACCTGCCCTTATTGCGATGCGGATCTCCACGTCTGTCTCAACTGCCGATTCTACGATCCGGGGTCGTATAACCAGTGCCGGGAGTCACAGGCAGAAAGGGTTGTTGACAAGGAAAGAAGTAATTTCTGCGACTATTTTAATTTCAGAGATTCTGTCCACGGTGAAAGCCCCGAAGAAAAGAAGCAAAGCGCACAGGAAAAGTTAGAAGCACTTTTTAAAAAATAATTTGATGCCGGATTGTTTCACAAAAGATGATAAGCCTTTTTGTGTTTTTAGGAAGTGCGATAACTGCAGTACCAGTTAATCTAAGGCAATTAGCGCCACTCTTTATCGGTGGATGGTCGGTACTTGGTTAAACCCTGTCCGCTTCTGCAGACATCTCTCTCTTGTAATATTTATAATATCTAAAAACTTTTTTGATATAGCGTTTCGTGGCTCCGAAGGGTGGGACACCGCTATACTGTCTGACGTTACTGCTGCCGGCATTGTAAGCTGCAAGAGCCAGTCTGGTATCTCCATCAAATTGATTCATGAGATGCCTTAAGTACTTGACACCGGCGTTAATATTATTTTCCGGATCGAAGCTGTCTTCCACACCAAGCGCTCTGGCAGTTTCCGGCATCAATTGCATAAGACCCTTCGCACCTCTTCTGGAAACCGCCATGGGATTGTAGCTGGATTCCGCCATAATAACAGCCTTAACGAGGGCAGGATCAATCTGGTGGCGGTTTGCCGCTTCAAGTACAATCTGGTGAAACAGGTGTTCAGATTTATTGCCGCGAACGTAAAATGAGTCCTCTTCCAAGGTAACAGCAATGGGGTTTGCAAGCAAAGGTTTTTGGGTTATGAATGTGTAAATCACTGATTGCAGTTGCTGCCGGGTATTATAAAAGGAAAATACAAAAATAAGCAGAGTTATCGTTATTATGAATATCCAGAAGGATCGAGACGCTGGATATCGGTTTATGTGCAATTCTTTGTTCATTTCAATGTTCTTTCTTCAGAGCGTCGGAACATAGAGGAATGCAAATGTTATGTCAAGATAAAAAACGAAATATATAGTGCTTTAAGGACTAAAGTCCTTGAAATTATTAAATAACTGTTTCAGCCCTGCACAATCGAACTTTACTCTTTTTTATTGACAAAACACCCTGTATTATTAAATATTGTTCTATAAAAACATTATGAATAGATTTAATATCATTACAGATTTTGAGCTCAGTGGTGACCAGCCTCAAGCGGCAGAAAAGCTTGCGGACGGCATCAAAAACGGGTCGAAACACCAGGTCCTCCTCGGGGTCACCGGTTCGGGCAAGACCTTTACCATAGCCAATGTTATCGCAGAAGTTCAGAGGCCGTCCCTTGTCATAGCCCCAAACAAAACTCTGGCCGCCCAGCTTTACAGCGAGTTCAAGACCCTCTTTCCCGAAAATGCAGTGGAATATTTTGTCAGCTACTACGACTATTACCAGCCCGAGGCGTATCTCCCGAAAACAGATACCTATATAGAAAAAGACTCATCGATAAACGATGATATCGACAAGATGAGGCATTCCGCCACCCATTCCCTCATGGAAAGGAAGGACGTTATTATTGTGGCCAGCGTCTCCTGCATTTACGGGCTCGGCTCTCCTGACGAGTACCACGGGATGCTGCTGCACTTGGAAGAAGGGATGGAAATGGAGCGGGATGACATGCTCCGAAAACTTGTTGATATACAGTACCAACGCAACGACATTGATTTTTACCGCGGCACTTTTCGTGTCCGCGGGGACCTGGTCGAAATAATGCCCGCCTACGAAGGAGAAAAGGCAATAAGGGTGGAGTTTTTGGGGGATTCCATCGAATCCATATCGGTCAGTGACCCCCTCCGGGGAAAAAGGATAGGCCGGCTGGAAAAGATCACCATACACCCCAACAGTCATTACGTAACCACCAGAAGAAACATGAAGCGGGCGATTTCAACGATCAGGGAGGAGCTGGAAATCAGACTCAAGGAACTGGAATCACAGAACAAGCTTCTGGAGGTACAGAGGCTTGAACAACGGACAAAATTCGACATAGAGATGATGGAGGAGATGGGCTACTGTCAGGGAATAGAAAATTATTCACGTCACATCACCGGAAGAAAACCGGGGGAACCACCACCCACACTAATGGAATACCTCCCCGAAAATGCCCTTGTAATAATAGATGAAAGCCACGTCACGGTTCCTCAGCTGATCGGAATGTACAAGGGAGACAGATCGAGAAAGGGAACACTGGTCGAGTACGGCTTTCGGCTCCCCTCGGCACTGGATAACCGTCCGCTGATGTTTGAAGAATTCGAGGCATTTCCCTATCAAAGACTCTACATCTCGGCCACCCCGGCTGACTATGAGATGAAGAAAGCCGGCAGGAAAATAGTGGAGCAGATAATCAGACCTACCGGCCTCATGGATCCGGAGATTATTGTCATGCCCGTTACCGACCAGGTCGATTCTCTTCTGGGGGAAATTAACAAACGCGTAGAAAAAGGGGAGCGGGTCCTCGTTACCACACTGACAAAGAGGATGGCCGAAAACCTGAGCGAACATTACCGGAATCTTGGTGTGAGGGTAAGGTATCTCCACTCCGATATCGACACGCTGGAGCGGGTAAAGATTATAAGGGATTTAAGAATGGGCAAATTCGATGTCCTCGTCGGCATAAATCTTTTGAGGGAGGGGCTCGATATTCCTGAAGTTTCTCTTGTGGCTATACTCGACGCGGACAAGGAAGGTTTTTTGCGCTCCAAGCGCTCACTGATACAAACAAGCGGCAGGGCTGCCAGGAATGTGGCGGGTCAGGTCATCATGTATGCCGACAAAATCACCGGTGGGATACAGGCATGTCTGGAAGAAACAGCGAGGCGAAGAGAGATTCAGAAAAGATATAATGAGGAAAACGGCATAACACCCGAGACCATTAAAAAATCCATCGATAATATCCTTGCCTCCGTCTATGAAGCAGATTACGTGACCGTCCCTGTTATCCGGGAGGAAATAGAGGAATATATTTCGGAAGAGGATATCCCCGCATTGATAAAGAAATTGAAAAAGGAGATGCAAGAGGCGGCAAAAGAGCTCGAATTTGAAAAGGCGGCAGAGATCAGGGACAGGATAAAAGAGCTTTCCGATGTGGTGATGGAAATAAAAGAGCTGAGTTTCGGCTATGAAAACTGACTATCTGACAAACAAGGCCAAAAATGCTCCCAGGACAACCGGCGTCTATCTCATGATAGGTAAGAATGGGCAGGCCATATACATCGGGAAGGCGAAAAACCTGAGAAGCAGAATACGCTCCTACTTCGGGGGAACGGATTCGAGGCCCATGGTCTCTTTTCTTGTCCCCAAAGTTCATGATCTGGAATTTATCGTGACGGATACCGAAAAGGAAGCACTGATACTCGAAAATAACCTGATCAAGGAACATAAACCCCGTTACAATGTCGATTTCAAAGATGACAAGGCCTATTTCAACATAAGGCTGGACACAAAGGGTAAATTCCCTCGCTTTGAACTGGTAAGACGTGTCAAAAAAGACGGGGCAAAATATTTCGGCCCCTATTCCTCCAGCGCCTCCGTAAAAGATACCCTCCATTTTCTTCAGAAAATATTCCCGCTCCGCACCTGCAGTAATACGGAGCTAAAATCCAGAAAGCGGCCCTGTATAGAATACGAGATACAGCGATGTTCAGCCCCCTGCTGCGGCCTTATTAAAAGCGAAACGTATGACAAGCTAATAAAGGACGCGGTATTTTTTTTAGAGGGACGGGAGAAGAAACTCTTATCCGCCCTCCGGTCAAGAATGACGGGCGCCGCGAAACAGCTGAATTTTGAGGAGGCGGCCGTGATAAGAAACAAAATTGCCGCCATAGAGGCAACCCTGGAAAAGCAAAGAATCATATCCACGTCATTTATAGATCGGGATGTCTTCGGCCTTTACACAACGGCGGGTCTGACGCAGATATACGCAATTTTCATAAGAAAGGGGAAGATCATCGGCAAGAGGAAATTTCCACTCGTCAAAATCAGAGCCGATTCTTCCGAGATTCTTTCATCACTTATGAAGCGCTACTATGACGGTGACGTATTTATACCGGAAGAGATAATAATCCCTGAGGACGTCGATGACAGAGAGGTCGTTGCAGAGTGGCTGACTGAAAAAAGGGGGCGAAGGGTTTTGATCGTGGTGCCGAAAAGGGGACAAAAAAAAGACCTCCTCGATATGGCAGGCAATAACGCAAAAAACATATTCCTGACAGAAAGAACCGCCGGCCATGACAAAGAGGAAGCACTTCAAATTCTCTCAAAACAACTCAACCTGAAAAGACTGCCGAACCGGATAGAAGGTTTCGATATCTCCAATTTCGGCGGCACCGATGCGGTAGGCTCAATGGTGACGTTCGTCGGGGGCTCTTCCCGGAAGTCAGAATACAGGCGTTTCAGGATCAAGACTGTCCACGGTATAGATGATTATGCCATGCTCTACGAGGTACTGAAGAGACGATACAAAGGCAAAGAAAATCTGCCCGATCTTATCATGGTTGATGGCGGCAAGGGGCAGCTTGGTGTCGCACTGACCGCCATGAAGGAACTGGGAATAACTGGTATCGACATCATAGGTCTGGCCAAGGAAGCCGGCGACGACATTTCCGGAAGGAAACGCTCATCAGTCCGTAAAGGAGAAGACCGGGTATACATCCCCAAAAGAAAAGATCCCGTTTATCTTACAAAATATCCGAATGCCCTGTTTTTGATCCAGAGAGTGAGGGACGAGGCGCACCGTTTCGCCATTTCATATCACAGGAAATTGAAGAAAAAGAAGGATTTTCATTCTGTCCTGGACGAGATACCGGCAGTAGGCAAATTCAGAAAAAAAACACTCCTCACCCATTTCGGGGATATAAACAAGATTAAAAAAGCCTCGGTGGAGGAATTACAAAAGGTTCCCGGAATAGGTAAAGAGATGGCCGGTCAGATCTATAATTTCCTACGATCTTTTCTTAAATAATTAAGAAGAAAGATGATTTCAACAGATTGATTCCTGCGGACATGAACTTATTCGTTACGTCAAAGGGATTTTTTCTGCCTTGACTGGTTTTTGCCGAAGTGGTAGAAAACTCTTATGTTTTCGATAGGAATCCTGAATGATCATACAAAGAGAACACGTCCGGATTTCGCGTGTATCCCAACAAACGAAAAAGCTACATAAGGAACCATATAATGAAAACTTACACGGCAATCATTGAAAAATGTCCTGATACGGGACTTTATGTTGGGTATGTGCCCGGATTCCCCGGCGCTCATTCCCAGGCAAAAACACTTGATGAATTAAACGATAATTTAAAAGAAGTAATTGAAATGCTTCTCGAAGATGGCAGTCCTGAGCTTGAAGGTGAATTTATAGGCACACAGAATGTTGTGGTGGCATAGCGATGGGCTCGATACCTGTATTAAATCCGAAAGAAGTGGCAACTCTACTTAGACATCTTGGATTTATTGAAGTACGCCAAAGAGGATCACATAAGCAATTTCGTCATCCCGATGGCCGATTTACCACAGTACCCTTTCACGCTGGCAGAGATGTGTCACCTATACTGCTCCGACAAATCGCCAAAGACATAGGCGTCACAATCGATGAACTTTTAAAAAATCGTTAACAACAGCTTTTTCCCAATCCTTTTTGAGGGACAGTATTTATTAAGGTTTCTCTGATTCCCTCAGTATTCGCCGCCTTCCCCACCGACCGGGTGCGCTCCCGGCCCAAAAACTCATTCAACATCATGATGCCATAGGGATATTCTTCCCCCGCTATGCTGTCTTCTGACTCTGATACTTATTTACACGGGCTATATAATTTTTAGTCTCTTCAGGCAATCTGCCGGGATGCTTTTCAACATTTCCCATCCCCCAGTTGTAAGCAGCAAGCGCCAGATTATTATCACCATCATACCGATCCAGCAGGATTTTTAAATAACGTGTTCCCCCCATAACATTTTCGACCGGATTATATGGATTTTCGACACCCAGATCCTTGGCTGTATCGGGCATAAGCTGCATGAGGCCCATTGCCCCTTTGTGGGAGGTACTGCCGACATCAAAATCACTTTCAGCCTTTATAACTGCCTTTACCAAACCGGAATCAACCCCATATTTTTTCGAAGCACTGTCAGCAATACGATTAATGTCCCGCAGCGTTTGCTCATCATCTTTCTCTTTTTGCAAAGGGTGTTGATTTTTTGACGCTGATGCCGGTGTTAATGATCCCTGCGGAATTTTTATCCTGTCCAACAAAGATCCTTGAAAACCGGGACTACCTAAAGCTTCGAAAACTGAAAAAGTCAAATAATCACTCATTTGCTTTTGAACTATTCTAATAAGCTGCTGAAGTATATCTTGCTCAAGCGGGATATCTCCCGCTAAACGCGTGGCCTTCATTTCAGCGTTCAATAACGCGTCAAATTTACCAGGCTTAAAGCTGTGGATTCGCCCCAGACCGGTAAGATCCTTCTTTATGGTAGCTATGTTGGATATGTTGGATTTAAGTAACTGAAAACCGGTATCACAAGGAACTTTCATCACATGCACCTCAAGACCAAGAAATTTCTCACTTCAATAATATCAAGTTTCGTGCCAACTTACCGTCTCCCTGGAAAAACCGGGGGAAACTATCAAGCTACACCGACGAAGATGCGGCTGCCCATGAGGTGAAGCAACACAGCTATTTCTTTTTTGGAGAAAACATCTGGCAGTCTATACCGGAACATTTGAATGTAATTCTGAATGGAAGTGCACGTGATTTGAATCCCATAGCCCTGCAGCCATAGGGGAAATTGGCATCATGAGTAATATAGAAGCTGGAACATTTAAAACAGGCCACTTTTGCAGTTTTTGAATGTTCTTTTTCAATCCCGTTTTCAAGTTTCTTTTCTGAATGCACCATTCCCCCATTGAAAGGATAAAAATCCCGTTGTGATGAAGTTGTTTCAAATATCACAGCTTCAATACTACAATTAAATAAACACATACATGAAGTTAAAAATGAAAACAAGTGTAAGACGTTTAAATGAGTCAAACGGCGATTTGACCCCTTTTCAGCTTCTATGTCAAAAAATAAGTTTAATTTCCCTGAAAGCAAACATCCATTCATAATCGGACGGGCTCGTATAATTGAAGCTCCCCGCCCATAGGGCGGGCTTCCCGGTAATGCATATGTTTGTTTTATATTGCGCCCTTCTCGGGTGCGCTCCCGGTCATTTCAAGAATACAATTTGACGAAAAAGGAAAATCTTAACTGGGCTTGTTTTACGGCAATCAATTCCGGTGGATGAGTGAAGGGAAGACTTGACACTTTTTCCCGACTATTTTTTAAAATTATTTCTTCAATCTATCTCTATTTCATCTACTGATGTTTCTAATTCCAAGCTTTTTATTTCGGGCAATGACGCTCCAATGATACCCTGCATATCTCCATACATACCCGATGTATTCAAGACAACTCTTTCAATTTGTTTTTCTCGTTTAGACCAAATCTTGTTCATTGCTCTTTTTTCTTGATCCAGGTCTTTTTTCATAGACGAGAAAGCTTCTACGATTGCTTCAACTCTCTGCCTGAATTCGGGACCGGAGAGGTAATTATATAAAACTTCCATCTTTTCCTGTTTGCCGACAGCAGATAGTTTTGTCATGGCAACCTGAATAAGATTAATCCGTAATGCCGTAACCAATCCTATCATGGAAGAATAATCCGTAACCCAGATTCCGTCGATAAATGCAAAATTGCTAACATCTTTAGGAAGGGTTATGGACAATATTACGGCTATGTCTGCATGTACTTCTCGTTGATCATCTCTTAATTTTTGCATCCAACCGTCACTCCATGCCTTTGTGCGTTTGGATTCCCAAATAATTGTTCCGCAATATTGACCAGTTGGATTATGAACCTTCTGCAAAATATCAGCACCGCGAATACCTTTTGGAACTGGGGCAATTTCATCTGATGGAAAATTAATTCTAAGAACATCTTCCAAATCAAGCTCTAGTACTTCACCTTGCATCTGTTGCGAGCCTTGTTCTGCCCTCCGCTTTAGATCCTCGATTTGTTTCCTTAGATCAGAGATCTGTTTTTCCTTTTCTAAATCTTTGAGTCTATGTTCTTCACTGAACATTCGGGCGGCAGTCTCTCTGATTTTTTCACGCTCTTCGTCGAGCTTCCTTTCCATTTCTAATTCGAAAGCCTTCTTTTTTTCTTCAAGTTCTCTGCGCTGTTTTCGTAATTCAAGTTCTGCCTTTTGCGATTCTTGTAGTTTTTTATCTTTTTCTTCTATCTGACCAATTAAATCCTTTATTTTTAATTCGCTTTCTTCTATTACTTTTTTCTTTATTTCGACTTCTAATTTTTCCTTTTCTTCTTGTATTTTCTGGGTGATTTGCTCTTCCATTGATTTTATTGCATCTTCGAGTTCTTTTTCTTTCGCACGCAAGGCTTCGTTTTTCTGTTCTAATAGCTTCTCTGCCTTTTCCCGTTCTGCTTCAAAATCCTTCTGTAATTGCTCTCTGATTTGATGAGAAATAGCTTCGGTTAATGGGATTTCTTTTTTACAATGTGGACATATTATTACTTGTTCTGTCACTGCAAAATCTCCTTCCGATGGGAAAATGAAAAATTTAAGACCTTATGCTCATTTTTTCCGGATAGCGGGGAATCTCCGACCCTATTTACCCCGTTAGCATAAGGAAATTTTCGGCCGGTATAATATAGCAGTTTCCGGGAAAAGCCTCGACCTTATCAGCATGGTGAATGATCTGGTAGAATGGGATACCAAGCTTCTCGCTGAAAAACCGTCCGTGCTTATTGATATCCCTGCCCCCTTCACGTGCTTCAAACAATGCAATCGGTTCATTATCTTTTACCAGAACAAAATCAACCTCACGCTTTTCCCGATCCCTGATATATCTGACTTCATATTCTCCAAGACCCTTCTCGGTTAAACGAACCGCCATTCGTAGGAGGCTCATGGCAATCAGGTTTTCAAATCTGCTTCCTTGATCCTTAACCATCGACCAGTCGTAGAAATAAAGCTTCTTATCTTTCTTTATTGCCCGAACTATTTTCCGATGCCATGGGCGTATTGTAAACACCAGACACAGGCTTTCCAATATGTCTATCCATTTGGACACCGTTACATGATGATACCCGAGATCCTCTCTTAATGATTTTATGCTGAGTCGAGACCCGACTTTAGTCGGCAGAATTTCTGCAAGCGTTTCAATCCCTTTTATATCTTGTATCTGTGAAAGATCGCGAACCTCTTCTCTGGCAATCAAAATTCTGTAATCCTTCTGCCATCGAAGATGGAATTCTTCTGAACCTTTCAGGAATGGCTCTGGAAATCCGCCGAATTTTAGTAATAAGTCAAGTGCTTCCTTCCGACCTCCGGTTTTTACGTTTCTGGATAGCCCGGCACTTTCATGTCCGTCTGTAAAAATTCTTTTATTTTCGGTTGCTTCGATGATATGTGAAAAATCACCCGTTGCTTCAGGAAGACCGAGAGGAAACATCTGATATGAAAAGTAGCGACCTAATAGAGAATCACCCGATTTTTGAAAGTAGTCAAGTCGTCCGGAGCCGGTCACGAGAAGCTGCATCCTCTCTTTTGTAGTGTCATAGAGCCCCTTTAAAATGTTTCTCCACTCTCTATGTTTATGAATCTCATCGAAAACAACCGGTACGGGGTCATGTTCAAATCTATCATCGATAAAATTCCTGAGGTAGATTGGATTTCTTCTATATTCTACCAGTATCGAAGGATCATCCCAATTAAAGTATGTACCTTCAGTATCTGTCGAATCCAACCACATCTGCGCAAATGTAGTTTTCCCTACCTGCCGGGGTCCCGACAGGAAAATCATTTTCCCCGCAGTCATGACAGGGTCAAAGATATAAGTTCCAATCAAACGTTTCATGCTTGACAATTATTCACACATATAAACAATTGTCAAGACAAAAATTCACAACTATGAATTTTTATCGAAACTCAGGCTAACATATTGATTTTGATGATTAAGAAATTCCACGAAAAAAGGAGGCTCTTATCAGGGTTGGTTTTCTTATTTGTCGTTGTTTTTTAACAATTAATCAATTCCTGGAAATGAGGCAAGGGCAGGGTTGGCCTATACCCCATATCGTTAACATTTAATATTGAAGATGTGACCTTCTCAGACCTTTTTCTTCAATAGGTCAAACGTAGACTTGACCCCTTTCATCGACCCCTTTCATCTCTTTCATCTCTATCATGGGCGTGCGGCTTCGTCGAGAACCTTCGAAATATTACCTAGATTTAGCTTCAACATCCGATCCTAAATATTGACTGCATTTAAAATAAAGTTTTGATCATCACTTAAATCAGCTTCCCGTAAAATACACATTGCCGCGCTTATCAATTCATCGGCATATACAATATAACCTGACTCTCCCGGTGATTCCATTTTTGCTAATATTCTCTCGAATATATTGAGCGCTTTACCAGGTGCATTATTTGATAATTTTGGAAACCAATGATAGAAACTATAAAGATTACACATTGCCTTTTTATCTAGGGCATCAATATATTTTTCGGCAAATTCGGTTGCATTTTCATTGCCGCATATATCTAATTGCGCAAAGGAATTTTCCATATGGTTTAACAAATCAGGAAATTTCTTTATATTGTCAATGAAGTATATAAGTGCTTCTTCGCATTTTTCTTTTGAAGGTGTACTTGATAGATTTGCTTTAAATACTTGAAGCGCTCCCTTCCATACGGAATCATTATTAATAGTATTCAAATCATCCAGTAAATCACTCCAACAGATATAATCCGCTAAATATACTAATGTTGAAATTCTGCCATAAGTTTCACCTGCCGTTTCCATCGCTTCGTTTTGGAATCTGTCAAGATATGGTTTTACCTTGTCATAATGATTGTAGTAATTATGGTAAAGGAACGCTTCACCTAACGGCCACAGAAGCGGATCAGGGTCACTAAAAACGATATCATATAATGTCCAAGCACCATTCAAATCATATTGTGAATAGTACGGCAGATAATTCAGGATTGCAGCGCGAACACCTGGATGAAAATCACCTGCAAATCGGTGCATCAATGGAGAAAGCATTTCATGCAATGGTTTTCCATGTTTAAGCAACTGTGTGGCCAAAATAATCGAGCCCTCTGCCGCAATCCCTCGGATAGAATTTATTGCGTCATGCGATAAATCGTCCGGTCCGATACCGGTTTTTTGAGCCGAAAAACTATGTTGCTTTACCTCTTCCGGATTTTTATGATTTGCAATCCGAAAAAGGGGAAACACAAGTAGCTCTACATCACCAAGATCTTCTATTACATGGCAACACGCCTTTAATGTACGGGCGATCTTATATGAATCGCTCCATAGAAATTCATTTTGGAATATCAGTCTAATAATCGTTTTTCCCAAGAAATGACCATTCGGTAAGGGTTTCTTGGGTTCCCACCCTTTTGACGGGGGTCGCAAGTTCCCAAAACGATAGCGGATATGATAGGCGAGTCCTTCCACAACGGCTATTGCATATTCATGCCGAATATCCGTAGTCAAAAATTTTTCGAAAAATAGTATGAATCTCATGGGATCCAAAGCGCAACAATTGCTAAATGTTGAGATTACTTGATCGGTTCCTCCTATATGGTGTTCGTATTGGAATCCATTCCTCTTATAGCAATCATAAAATTTTAAAAGGTGAATGAGCGAATCGTCTGATAAGGACAGCATTTGTTCTTCTGAGATAGGTGATTTTACTACACCACCACCGCCATATATACGCGGTGGAAATGGCCATTCGCCAAATATATTTTTCCAGGTATCTACAAACTTGTTGCTTTCTATTATCCTAAATATTACGGGAATATTCTGAATGTATTGGAATTGAACATATGCCATTGCTCGTTTCGACTCTTCATCATCGGCATCTCGATATCTTAGGCTTAATACTCTCCGTTGAATTTCTTCCTGAATTGGTTGCGCTAATAAAGGGAATGAATCATGAAGAAGTTTACCTAACTCGCAAGATATTCGACTGGATGACAAGACCTCTTTTCGTTTAAGAAGTTTTTCAATTGAATCTATATTGTCTTCCACATTTTTTCTGTATGCTTGGATTATCAGATATATAAGCCCCTGTTCCAATGAGCAGTTCAATTTATCACGATTTCCCTGCCACCACTGATCATTGTTCTTAGATCGTTCTTGCAGTGCATGTGATATGGCGTCTAAAAGGTTGTTTAAGGGACCATCACGACGGGTGTCATGATTTTCATGCCGGAATCTCCACTGGGTATTATTTAGGAATGCATCACGAAATTGCTCTTTAGTGTAATACTTATGATGCGCACTCCAGGCTTCTATAGATTCAACGGCTGTCGAGAGTAGATAATCTGAACAACATAATCTTTTTTTGAGGAAGTCTTTATCGTGGAAATGATAATCTGAACACTGTAGACCTTTTTCAATATTGTCTAAAACATAACCATCTATTTCTTTTTTATTCACTTTTGATGTTATAAGGCTCCACAGCAACTCATCCCCAGCATCATTCTTTTCCACAAATTTTCCTAATGCTTTAATGAAAAACAATTCTGAGACTTCAGGATTCCCCGACAGGCAGGACTCTATTAATTCATAAACACCTTTTGCGTCCCATGCTTCAAACTTGTCTAGAGCAGAACCTACTTCCCAGATATATTTAGGATCTTGACCGATGAATGCATTCCACATTCTGATAACCTCTTCGGGTCGTACATTCATCCATTCGCGTAATTTGGCTATAAAATGTATCTTTAAGGATTCGTATGTGACATTTTCTAATATTTCCTGAAATATGTTTGATTGAAATAAATCAAACCAAACGGCACCCTTTAAGACCTCTAAGAA
This sequence comes from uncultured Syntrophales bacterium, assembly GCA_964650385.1. Classification (GTDB taxonomy): domain Bacteria; phylum Desulfobacterota; class Syntrophia; order Syntrophales; family JADFWA01; genus JAUSPI01. Next base: position 15,639 of record CAZYTP010000013.1, read on the forward strand.
TCGCCTAAAGTGGTCCGGATGATTTTGCAGTAGCCAATTGAATAGTGCAAGGTCATCATTAGTTGGCCGAATCTCGGCCAATGATTCCACTACTAGACGTTTGATATGATAAGCAATATCTGTGTTGGTTAAAACTTTCTTTATGTCGAAAGCAAAGCGTTCCGGTTGATACGTGCGGAGATAAAAAAGGAAGCTTCTGATTGATGGGCGAATAAAGGGCAACGGCGAGTTGCTGAGAATAAATGTTTCAAGCGTCTGTCCATTAGCTAAGGCATGTTTTGTGGTCAACGCATCTATCAAAGTCTGATGAATCAAGCCGATTCTCACGCCGGTCTGATCTTGCTGAATTACTCCTTCGCTTTCCAATGTCCTTACCAATAAGGTCTCACCATCGAAACTATCTTTCATAAGAAACAGGCTTCGACGCTCGATAAGTTTATTGGCCATATCCTGCAGTGCTTTATAGGCAACGTCACCAAGATAGCCATTTTTTCGAACGACTTCCTCTAAAAATGAATCAGTAAATGCATAGGATGTGTTAAGAGACGCAAGGGGCACCCTATTTACAATTCTTTCAAATAATTTAAGATTGCGCGGATTGCTGAATAATTCTTGGTAGTCTTTTGCAATTTGATTAGGATTGACTCCCATTTTCTTCAAAATTGGTGAAACATTTCGATCGAAATCTAGATTTGCTACATGTATTTCAATATCCCATTTTCTGTCGCGTAACAGTGGATCATATTGTAGATCGAATGTCCGACAAGCAACAATAACAGTAATATATTTAAAGCTTTCAAGCCGATCGAGAAGCGACAAGAAAATCCTGAGAGATTTTTGGTCTCGTGCGAGTGCAAGCGCATCGAGCGAGTCAAGAATTATTATAGGCTTTCTATAGTTTGAAAGTCGTGCCGATAGTCCGACAATATCTACACACAGTTGCAATCTGTCGTTTATTAACTCTTCATAGGAATCAACATCGTCATAAAGATCACCTCGGATATACAACACACCATACTGGTCTAGAGATTCTAAATAATCTGCAATGTCAAGAAGCATGCAACTCTTGCCACAGCCTGGATCACCAGTAATGATGATTTTTTTCTTGCTTTTCTCAAGAGCCGTTAAAATTTTTTTTGTTTCTAGTCGATCAATTTTTTCACCTACGATCTCCCTTGAAATGCCTTTTCGGCCTATTTGCGAGGCTGATTTAAAATCACTCACGATTTGCGTTTCGCTTTTTAAGGGTGCAACAGGCAATCCATTTTTGTGAAGTTCTGAAAGAATATGTTCGCGAGTAAGCTTATATGGTCCACTGAGACCAGCTTGATTCTGTCGTAGCAGTCGTTCAATATACGCTAATGCTTGATCAGGCTTGTGGTAAAGTTTTTCGATATTTTCATTTATTATCCGTTCCCAATCTTCAAATGAATGGAGGGAACCTATCTCCACATTAGTAAATAACTTAAAAGCCTGTTCTTCATCTCTGGCTATTACTTTTGCTAGCTGTACCAGAGTATCTTTTAGAGTTTTGGGCGCACTAACACAAAAAGCGCTATAGGTTTCAAAGTCTTTTGAGTCCTCTAGGTAATTTCCAAAGGGACCAAAGGGCGTTCTTGAGTATAATATGACCTTACCCTTCGCTTCTTTTTCAAGCTGGTTACACGCTTTTCGTAATTCATCCTGCAAATCGGTGATTGACCAATTTCTGTGATTTGTTTGATTTTTTTTGGCTTGGATAAACCGGTATGATCCATCCTTGTGCCGAGCAACGATATCATCAACAGACACCACATCATCTTGACCAGGAATGGAAATCGTTTCCATTTGAACCCAGTCCCATTCTTCTTCAAGAAGAAGATGGGTTATCCAATAAAGTCCAATTCTCAATTGGTACTCATCACCACGATGTGATCTCTTCGCAGCTAAACTCATTGCAAATGACCTTATATGTAAATTTTTGGTGCCTCTGTCCTTAACAAAAAACCCCGCCACTCACTGTGAAACGGGGTTGTATTTTCGATCACTCCACGGCTCCCTCCTGTTACCGTGATTGGATGAAACGTACTGTCTTTTAAATTGTCGTCCTATCTCCTTGAACTGATTGAAAATAATACACTTTGTGTCAGGATTGTCAAGGATTTTATCCTTGAATTAATTGAAAAAACACTTTTAAACAAAATTGGGAAGCTCCCGCCTATAAGGCGAAGCTTCCCGGTAAGGCATATGCTTTTTATATTGAGCCCTTTACCCCGCCTACAACTCGGGGCTTTCGGGTGCGCTCCCGGTCAAGGATTTTTATTGAGGCACAAAGGAGAACGTCTTGTCTTATGATCCGTGATTCGAAAATTCTGCTTCCAGTTTTCAGTTGAGAGTTCTTTGATTCTATTGCGTTTGCCAGAGAGCGTGGATCGGTATGGCATGAAGATTTTCACCGAAAGTGATGTTTTCCGTTCCGGTGTATAAGATTATCCCCCTATGAAATGGTTCTTTCAGTATGGTTTGCAGTGTTTGAAGCCCCGCAAAATCTTTTTTGTTCAGTGATTGCGATGCTTTGACTTCAATTCCTACGATTCGACCACGAGGATCTTCCAGAATAATATCCACTTCTTGCCCCGCCTGGCTGCGAAAATGAAACGCCCTTGGTTGCGTTGTACTCCAGGTCGATTGTTTAAGTAATTCAAGAACGACAAATTGTTCAAGGAATGGACCCATAACGTGAGGATCGTTTTGCATTCTGTTTTCACTAACACCCGTGAGATGGGCAGCAAGACCCACATCATTCAGAAAACATTTGGGGGACTTAACCAATCGCTTCCCCAGATTCCCTGACCAAGCCGGGACAAGATTTACCATGTAGGTTGCCTGAAGCAGAGTCATGTAGCGTTTGAGAGTTGTCTGCGACATGCCGCTGCTGCGTGACAGTTCGGCAAAGTTGAGAAGCGAAGCTGTACGGGCTGCAAGCAGGGAAAGCAATTTCGGCATGTCTGTAAGTCCTTGGATATTTGCGATATCTCTTACATCCCTCTGGAGAATTGTTGTAATATATGACTCGAACCATGCGCTGCGACGGGTAGCTTTGGCACGTTTAAGAATTTCAGGATACCCCCCGTAACAAATTTTACGTATGAGCTTTTTTCTATCCCCTTTATCCTCTAAGAGAGAAAGATGCTTATTTTCAAATGCATGATCGACAAAATTGTCACGCGTTCCCTCGATCTCACTTTGCGAAAACGGCCAGAGGGTGATAATTTCCATCCTTCCGGCCAGTGATTCAGATAGATTCGGCAACAACAAGATGTTTGCCGACCCCGTCAGCAAAAACCTTCCAGGCCGACGATCACGATCAACCGCTACCTTGATAGCCGAAAATATTTCCGGCACCCGTTGAATTTCATCAAGTATTACATTACCTTCTATACCTGTCAGGAATTTCGCTGGATCGGTTTTAGCTGCAGCTAAAACAGTAGCATCGTCGAATGTAAGGTAGCGGGCAGTATGCGATTCCTTACCGATCCATTGCGAGATGGTGCTTTTACCGGTCTGCCGGGCTCCATTGATCAGAACAACTGGGTTGTCTGACAGGGCTTCAAGAATAACAGGTGTTATGTGTCTATAAATCATGGCTGGATAATAACCAATAATTGGACGAATTTCAACCAAAAAGTGGACGATATTCGTCCATTACAATTCATACAGGACAGCATGCCTAATTTTGCCGCCAATAATACAAAAAATCCCGCTTCCTTTTTTAAAGAAACTGGGTTGTATTTTCGATCACTCCACGGCTCCCTCCTGTTACCGTGATTGGATGAAACTTTACATTTTTTAAAGCGTTGCCCTATCTCTGTGAACTGATTAAAAATAATACTCTTTTCAATGAGCTTGGGAAGTCCCCGCCTATAGAGCAGGACTTCCCGGTAAGGCATACGTTTTTTTCATTGCGCCCTTTACCCCGCCTACAACTCGGGGCTTGCGGGTGCGCTCCCGGGCAAGCATTTTCCGCACGAAGTGTGGTGTGGTTTGCCGCTGGTGTATTATTGTTTTTAGACTTTGCGAATGGACGCAATCCAGGAGCGCGCACCACCGATCGGATAGTAGACCTTGTATTTCGACCCTCGTATCGAGTCTACCTGCCAGCCCCTGGAAAATGTCTGATATATTTCCTCCCTTGAAATTCTTCGCGGCCCGATAAATCCCGGCTGGGAATCACTGAAGCAGAGCATATGGAATATCCCGCCCGTCTCCATTGCCGATTCCAGAGAGAACTTATAGCGCATCCTGTCTTTGTCGGACAGGTTATGAAAAAGTCCGAGATCGATTATGGTATCGAACCGTTCTTGCAACTGGTCTAACTTCATCGCATCGAATAACAGAAAAGGTATTTGGGTGCCTGCCCTCTTCGCTCTCGCCAGGGCCAGACCGATCGCTCTCGGCAAATAGTCAATACCCATTACCGTATAGCCTTTTTGCGCGAGGAAGATCGCTGTGTCGCCCGTACCGCAGCCCACATCGAGGACTCGACCCTTAATCCGGCCTTCTTGCTCAAGCGTTTTCACGACGGGCTGAGGACCGCCCACGTCCCACGGAGCCTTGAACCAGTACGCACAACGAAACAGGATTTTATTGAATTTAGTCACATTCATCTGTAAAACCTCGCCGACTGTTCGAAAAAATACATCTTTAAACAAGCTTGTCAAGGGTTTTTATTGAGATACAAGCGTTAACTTATTGAAAATAATACATCTTATGACAAAATTGGGAAGCTCCCGCCCTTGGGCAAAGCTTCCAGGTGAGCTAACGAGCAAACGGCGTTTGTCATCTTTGTTCACTTTATTTACCTTGAAAGTTGACTTCACCCCTCTGTGTAAGGTATTCTACAAAGTATTACGGAACAAGTTATAACAAAAAAGGAGGTCAACCATGAATCGTAAAGCGTTTTTAGTACTGTGCATGATACTCGCATTAATCATCGGGGGGTGCGCTACTATGGGCGATAAACCGAAGGCGCAAAAGCAACAGGTAATTCTCGATATGAAAAACAAGACGCTGTCGGATCTCTATAAAGTAAAGCCCGACGTTAAAGCGCAAATTTCCAGTGCCCCGGGGTATGCCGTATTCAGCAACATGAATGTTAATATTATTCTCGCCAGTTTTGGCGGCGGATGTGGTGTCGTCATAAATAACAAGACCGGCAAACACACGTATATGAGAATGGGAGAGGTTGGCATAGGTTTGGGCATCGGCGCCAAAGACTTTCGTGTCGTGTTTGTGTTCCATAGCGCCGATACGATGAACCATTTTGTCAAATACGGCTGGGCGTTCGGAGCTCAGGCCGATGCGGCAGCCAAGGCGAGTGACAAGGGAGCGGCTGTCGGTGGCGAGGCGGATGTCGGTAATATGACGATATATCAGTTAACGGAGACCGGGTTAGCCCTTCAGGCAACGATTAAAGGGACGAAATACTGGAAGGACGATTCGTTAAATTAACATATTGAGGGCTGAGAGGTCGGGTATTGTTTTTTGCCACCTGACCAACTCACCAATCTCACAAACAAAAAACCCCGTTTCCTTTTTTCTAAGAAACGGGGTTTTCTTTTAAATCACTCCGCGGTTTTCGCCTGTTACCGTGATTGGATGAAACTTCACATATTTTAAATTGTTGTCCTACCTTGTCTCAGGAAACGATCTGTATGGGGGTCTGTCCCGCATAAACTACGACATAGCGCAGGATAAAACCGCCTGTAAGAACAGCAACTGCCACCACACCGGATATCCAGGGATTGTGCTCCCGCAGGGCCGTCCGCCGAACGAAATGTGGTATCAGTTCATACAATTCAAGGCTGAGCGGTAGAAATAGTCCCACTCCCACAGCGATGACCCAGAAGAGAAAAGTATAAGGTCCTCCCATGATAAGATGAGCAGCACCGACGGAGCTTCGAGACGAAGTATAGAGACCGAAGATAAAAAGCAGGATCGTGATGATGTGCTTCCCATGGTAAGCGGACGAATTGTCAGAAAATGGATGGTTACAATTCCCGCGACGGGAGGGATCTTTCCGTCCTGTATGATTCTCTGGAGGTAATGCAGTAATGAATATCGGTCCCTATTCTTTTGACGAATATGTACATCTGGTAAAGTCGTTCCATGGCCACGCCGCGCCCGGCATGATCATCGGTGGGATCATGGTCGATACGGCGCTCAAGAACACACCAGCGGGAGAATTCTTTGACGCGCTCTGCGAAACTACGAATTGCCTTCCCGATGCGGTCCAGCTCCTCACTCCCTGCACGGTGGGAAACGGGTGGCTTCGGATCGTCAATGTTGGTCGATATGCCGTCACGCTCTACGAAAAGTGCGAGGGGGAGGGGGTCCGGGTATATCTCGATTCATCGACACTCGATGCCTGGCCGGCAATTAAGGAGTGGTATTTTAAGCTTAAACCTAAGAAAGATCAGGATTCACAAGCCCTTGTTGAGCAGATCAAAAATGCCGGGGCGGAGCTGTGCAAAATCCAGAATGTCCACATACATCCCCGGTTTATGGAAAAGCGATCAAAGGGAAGCATCACCATCTGTCCTCTGTGCGGCGAAGCCTATCCATCAAAAGATGGCGAGATCTGTCGCGGCTGTGGCGGTGAAAAACTGTATACGGATATCGTTACTCCCCGATCCAGTGAAGCGGCAAAGTGCCAGACCTCGTTTCCCGCTGTTACCTTTTCAATGAGACTGAAAAACTGCTTAAAATTGTGATACTACTCATAACCTACCTCCGCCCTTTGATTCAAATGTCCAAGACCCATATATCAATGCATATAATATTAAGATTGACTTTATAGAGTTTTCTGTGAGAATATGCGTCAACTTGTTATGTTTTCAAGTTTGAAGGAGGGCGATGCCAATTATATAAAAGTATTCACCCGTTTCACGGCCTGATCCTGTCAATCGGTTTCCTTACGTTCTGCATCACACACGAAAAGTATTTTTCTCACTCACGGTTTTGTTTCCGCTATTTTCTATACCGAAACAGGCATTTTTTCAGACCCGCAATAGAATAAGTCTCCAAAATATTTTTTGTGAACAACCGGCAATCTTAAAGAGTCGCGCTTCAATCCGGGAAAGAAATTAACATCTTACGGTCGGGATCGTACCCCGTTGTTTCGATCCACACTGACCAAAGAAGGGACATACGAAGTGCGCAAAAAACCACAAAGAAGACCTGAGAGAAAGGAGAGCAACATGAAAATTGGCAAAACAGCTATTATCATTGGAGTATTACTGATTTTTCTCGGTACTATATCAAATGTAAAGGCAGAGATAAAACCCGGATCATACTCCGTGACACCTATGGTTGGGGGGTATCTCTTTGAAGGCAATCAGGAACTTGATCACAGTCCTGTCTATGGTGTGGGCCTTGGGTATAATTTTGACACACACTGGGGAGCCGAGGCTGTTTTTAATTATATTGACACGAAATCCAAGGTAAACAAGGGTGACGTTAACGCCTATTTAGGTCGCCTCAACGGCCTTTATCACTTCACGCCTTTTGGGAAGTTAGTACCGTACCTTGCCGCCGGCGTCGGAGGCATCTCGTTTGATGTCGACAGGGGAGACAACGATACGAACGCCCTGGTCAATTACGGAGCGGGCCTGAAATATTTTCTCACCGAATCCCTGGCTCTGCAGGGTGATGTCCGCCACATAATTTCTTTCAGCACTACCCATCATAATCTGATGTACACCGTGGGGCTCACGTTTTACTTTGGCGGTGAGAAGAAAAAAGAGGTCATAACCGCTAAAGAAGAGGTCACGCCCGTTAAAAAAGAGGTCACACCCGTTAAAGTCGTCCAGGACAGTGATGGAGATGGTGTTCCTGACGACCGAGATCAATGCCCACGGACTCCGAAGGGCGCTCCAGTCAATGAAGTCGGGTGCTGGGTCTGTAAGGGACTTGAGTTCGACTTTGATAAATGGAATATCCAACCCCAATATTTCCCGATCATAGACGAAGCCATCGACTGCATGAATCAAAATCCAGATATTACTATAGAAATCCAGGGACATACGTGTGACATTGGAACGGCGGAATACAACCAGGTTCTGTCGGAAAAGCGTGCCAACGAAGTCAAGAACTACTTCATCACAAGTGGGATTGCCCCAGAAAGGCTGACAGCTATCGGCTACGGCCTCACACGACCCATTGCCGACAACACAACAAAGGAGGGACGGGTGAAGAACCGGCGGGTTCAGTTGAAACCGATTTATTAGAGCATCCACTAACCCGAGACATCAAAAGCAACCGACTATCGGTACGTTACTGCGAATCCGTATAGGGAATGTTACGCGTAATTTGGGGATATCCCTTACCCCTAATCCATCTTGTACTGTTGAGAAAACGTTTCCTATGTCCAGGGCTAACCCTTGTTCCCCTGATGCGATTCCCGTTTCCGCGGCCGAAAGGGTAAGCAGGACACATTATGCGTATGATCTGGTCAATAATCTCAATAGCCGTTCTCTCTTATATCGGCCTTCTGGTCATTGTTTTTGTTGCCCAACCCCATTTTATCTATTTTCCGGAGAAAGCCTTTTTCGAAACACCTGATCAGACGGGACTTTCATACGAAGACGTCTCTTTCGAAACCACGGATGGTGTAAAGCTTTCCGGCTGGTTTGTCCCTTCTGAAAAACCGAAAGGAGTTATTCTGTTTTGCCACGGCAATGCGGGCAATATTTCCCACCGCATGGCTTCCATCCGTATTTTCAACCGTCTCGGTTTCAGCACGTTTATTTTTGATTACCGGGGCTACGGAAGAAGCGAGGGAAAGACCACCGAAAAAGGAACCTATCTCGATGCCGAGGCGGCGTGGCTCTATCTGACCGGGAAGCAGCAGGTGCCCCCGGAAGAAATCATTCTTTTCGGGCGGTCGCTCGGCGGGGCAATTGCCGCACGGTTAGCACAAAATCACACTCCGAAAACACTTCTCGTTGAGTCTTCGTTCACCTCCGTCCCCGATATCGCAGCTAACATCTATCCGTTTCTGCCGGCCAGACTGCTTGCCCGTTTTGACTACAACACCGGTGAATATATAAAACAAATCAACTGTCCCATACTCGTCATACACAGTATAAACGACGACATCATACCCTTCAGTCACGGCCGCCAATTATTCGAAGCGGCACGGGAGCCGAAGGAATTTCTCGAAATTACAGGTACTCACAACGAGGGATTTATGACATCGGGGAAACGCTATGAAGACGGTCTCGACGCCTTTTTAAGAGATTATCTCTCAATCGGCAAAGAATGAATTTTTTCATTTTATTTTTGACTTAGAATATTTATAGTACTATAATTCAAACAGCGCATGTCTAGGAGAAAAGCTGCCCCGGCTCAACAAAAAAGGGCAGTGATAATACATTGTCATGCGGTTCCGGAAAACTTTTGAACCGCACCTATCCAACGATAGAGGAAACTTATAACAGCTTAAAGGAAGGATGTTATGTAATTTAAATGCCTTCAGTTCTTATAAAAACTTAGAATTTTAAAAGAATTAAGGCGTTCTTCACGAAATAACCGGGGAAAACGAGTCCATTTCTGACTACGAGGTTAAGCCGCATCCCTGCTTCTTTCACCGCCAACTCAACTGTATCTATGATGCTAATGTGAAATTTCTCTCTGCTCTCAGTTAAGAAAATGCCAGATGGACACAAAATTTAAGGGCTGAGGCCGTATGCCCTCGATTTCTTCTCAGAATAGTTGAAGGAAAAATAAAAAGTAAATCTTCATTCTCTAACTAATCCTCATAAATTAAACACTCGAAAGGAAAACATCATGGATAACAAAGCTTTTCGCACGATCACCTATGGTCTTTACATTGTTACTTCACGTAAAGGAGACAAAATCAACGGACAGACCGCAGATACTGTTTTTCAAGTAACCTCTTCCCCCCGCACCGTTGCCGTCTCCATCAACAGAGAAAACCTCACCCATGAGTACATTTCCGACAGCGGTGTATTCGCCGTTTCAATTCTGGCTAAGGATGCCCCTTTAAACCTGGTGGGCACTTTTGGATTTAAGTCCGGCAGGGATATAGACAAATTCAGCGATGTTAATTTCAAGCTGGGTGAAACAAAAGCTCCAATTATTTTAGACAACACCTTGGCCTATCTGGAGGCAAAAGTAATCGACCGGCTGGAGCTGAGCACGCACACCCTCTTTGTGGGCGAAGCCGTGGCAGCCGAAGTAATTAAAGAGGGTGAGCCAATGACATACGCCTATTATCACCAGATAAAAGGCGGAACCACCCCTAAAACTGCTCCAACTTATATTGAAGATGAAAAAAGGGAGGGAAAAAAGATGGAAGGTCTGCCGAAATACAAGTGTGAAGTCTGCGGATATATTTACGATCCTGAAAAGGGAGATCCCGACGGAGGAATCTCTCCGGGAACTCCATTCGAAAAACTTCCCGACGATTGGATATGTCCCGTATGCGGGGCCGGTAAAAGTGATTTTAAAAAAGTGGATTGAAAAAAAGGGGGTTATTATGAAAAAAATCATCGTCTTGTTTTTCGCTTTCCTGATGACTTTTTTACTCGTGCCAAACACTGCTTTTACGGAAGACGGAAAAGTCTGTATCAATTGCCATCGCTCAGTAACCCCTCTGCTCGTCCAGGATTGGCAAGCCAGTGAACATAGTAATAATGATGTGGCCTGTCCTGTCTGCCACGGCTCCAAGCACAAGAGCAGAAAGACAGTTCATCTGGCCGTGATGCCCACCGAGGTCACCTGTTCCGAATGTCATCCGGAACAGTTTGATCAATTCACCAAAGGAAAACACAATTTCGGGTGGACCACCTTGAATGCCACTCCTGTTACCCACATGGAACCTGATGAGCTAATGGAAGGGGGGAAAGGGTGTGGCGGATGCCACAATATGGGAATTAAGTCGGAAGCACAAAAAAAGGATTTGCTTGAAAAAGGCTATACTCCTTACCGGGTCAATTCGTGCGATGAATGCCATACACGGCATACTTTCTCTAAGAAAGAAGCACAGGATCCCAAAGCGTGCCAGACATGCCACATGGGGTTCGACCATCCTCAGTGGGAGATGTATGAAAGCTCCAAACACGGAGAGAGATATGCCATGAAAGAAATAGGCAGATTGCCAAAAGACGCGGCTGCTCCTACCTGTCAGTTCTGTCACCTCCCCAACGGGACCCACACCAATAAAGTGGCCTGGGGATTTTTGGCGGTAAGGCTGCCCCTGCCCAAGGACAAACAATGGGCGGAGGACCGGACCGCTATCTTCAAGGCACTGGGGGTATTGGATCCGGAGGGAAAACCGACCGCCCGGATGGATGCCGTTAAAGCGATCGATATGGTGCGGCTGACCGAAGAGGACTGGAAAGCCGAGCGAGAGAAGATGATAAAGACCTGCAAAAAGTGCCATTCCGGGAAATATGCCAGGGAAGAGCTTGAAAAAGGCGATCAAATGATCAAAAAGGCTGACCATTTAATGGCAGATGCCATAAATGTTGTGGCTGATCTTTACAAAGACGGTATTTTGAAAAAACCTGCGCATTACTCCTATGCTTATCCCGATTTTTTACATTTTTATCAAACCGGTGGTTCCTACATCGAACAGGTGCTGCTCAAGATGTACTTGAAAGACAGAATGAGGACATATCAGGGGGTTTTTCATGCTAATCCGGATTATGCTTACTGGTATGGATGGGCCGCTATGACCAAGGATCTGGATGAAATCAAAAAACTTGCCGGGGATTTGAGATTTAAGGCTCAGGCAAAAAAATAGGAGGAGACTTGAAAAATGAGTGTTCCACGTCAATTAAAACCAAATATCTACTCCGTCGGAGCAATTGATTGGGATAGAAGGTTATTTGATGAACTCATCCCGCTTCCCGACGGAACAAGCTATAACGCCTATTTAATAAAAGGCGGAGAAAAAACGGCACTGATAGATACGGTGGATCCGCCCATGACGGGTGTGCTGTCAAAAAATATTAGTCAGCTCGGGATTGAACATATCGACTACATCGTTGCCAATCACGCCGAGCAGGATCATTCCGGATCGTTACCCCGGATGCTCGATCTGTATCCCGATGCTCAAGTTGTCTGCACACCAAAATGTAAAGACTTGCTCATGGCACTCCTCCTGATCCCTGAGAATAAGTTCTTAACGGTTGAGGATGGGGAGACGCTATCATTAGGAGAAAAGACACTGGAGTTCATTTATGCACCATGGGTGCACTGGCCGGAGACGATGGTAACGTATTTAAGGGAAGAAAGGGTCCTTTTTTCCTGCGATTTCTTCGCTTCACACCTGGCAACGAGTAATCTGTTTGTCACCGATGAAGGAAGGGTCTATGAGGCGGCCAAGAGATTCTATGCCGAGATCATGATGCCATTCAGGGCAATTATCAGGAAAAACCTGGAAAAGATAAAAAATATCGAGATAGAGATCATCGCGCCAAGTCACGGTCCGGTATATGACAAACCTGCCTTTATTATCGAAGCCTATCGTGACTGGACTTCCGACGATGTAAAGAATGAAGTGGTTATCCCTTACATCTCGATGCATGACAGTACACGAAAGATGGTAGGCCATTTTGTGGAGGCCCTGATTGAAAGGGGCATTACGGTAAAACAGTTCAATCTGACTCAAACCGATATCGGTCAGCTGGCGATGTCCTTAGTCGATGCGGCGACAGTCGTAATCGGCTCGCCGACCGTTCTGGTCGGTCCGCATCCGAATGTTGTCTATGCGGTTTTTCTTGCCAACGCCCTGAGGCCAAAGACGAAATTCGCGTCAATTATCGGCTCCTACGGATGGGGCGGCAAAATGGTAGAACAAATTGCGGGAATGATCCCGAATTTAAAGGTAGAAATACTCGACCCCGTTGTTGCGAAGGGATTTCCAAAAGAAGAGGATTTCAAGGCATTGGACGAGTTGGCAGATAAAATACTAAACAAACACAAGGAACTCAATATTGTCTGAAATGGAAGATCAAATCCAGAGAGGAGGAAATAATCATGACGAAGAGATTCCAGATTTACAAGTGTGAAGTTTGTGGAAACATTGTAGAAATGCTCCACGAGGGGGTCGGAGAGCTTGTGTGCTGCAACCAGCCCATGAAGCTCTTTGAGGCAAACACTGTGGATGCTGCCAAGGAGAAGCATGTCCCCGTAATGGAAAAGACAACAAGCGGTACTAAAGTGAAGGTGGGAAGCGTTGCCCATCCCATGGAGGAGAAACACTATATCGAATGGATCGAGATTATTGCAGACGGAAAGGCTTACCGTCAGTTTTTAAATCCTGGAGATGCACCGGAAGCTACCTTTAACATCGAGGCAGGAAATGTGACAGTTCGTGAGTATTGCAATGTGCATGGCCTGTGGAAAGCGTAATGTCCATTACGTAAAACGGCGGTGAGGCAGAATAATCACTGCCAAATTAGTACAAGTACAGGGAGGTCATCCATGGAAAAGCAAGCATTGATTGATATGTTAAACAGGGACATTGCCGATGAGCACGCAGCAATCATACGCTATCTCGTTCACGGTTATATGGAAGGGGAAGATACTCCGCTTGGTGCGAGTCTCGTTTCCATTAGCAGGGAAGAGATGTGGCATATGCACTGGCTGGGTATGATCATAGGCAAGCTGGGAGGAGAACCCAATTTTACTCCTGCTCCGTATCCCCACGATCCGACCAGCCGGGCAACGATGCTCAAATCCTATATCGAATATGAGAAGAAACTGATCCCTCATTACAACGGAGAAGCGGATAAAGTTGATGATCCTCACATCAGGCGTGTTCTCCAAAGAGAGGCTTGGGAATCGGCTATCCATGCAAGAAAGTTTCAGCGAAAACTGGGTAAGTTAACTCCGGAAGAAGCAGCAAATCTTCCGGGAGAAGAAAGCGAATTGCCCAAGGAACTGTTAGATAAGTTGCAGGCGGAGGTCACAAGTAAATACACGGAAATGTTGCAGCATCTCCGTACTTCCTGGGTATTCCAGCAAGATGAAACCATTGGCTGGAAGATCATGGACCAGGCCATGGAGAAGATGAAACAGCTTGCACACTTTGCCGAAAACATCGCAGAAGATGGTATTCCACCTGAATTTAAACCCGGACAGATAGATAAAAGTAATGCTATTGGAGTAGCGCTCAAAAAAGCATTGGAGAATGTCCGGGCGGCCAGGGAACGCCACTTAAAGTTGAGCGAGGACAGCGAGGTCAAGAAACATTCGGGGCTTGTCATCAATCTGGACCTCACTAACCAGCAGGAGGAGTATCAAAGAGCAGAACTTGAAGACTGGGTCAAAAAATAGATTATTAATGAAAACAAGATTAAATATTCTTTTTTTGTCACCGGGAAAGCACCGTGGCCTGCTGAAAACTCTATTCAGTAAAGACCTCTACAGTACGATTCTACATGCGTATTCTCATTTCTCACGTCCGGGACGTGCTCCATTGACGATCATTCGAACCTTTCGCTGCTGAAGGAGACTGGCAAGTCGAACAAAAAACGAAGGGAGTGTGACTTAAGTGAAAAAAGACAAAAAAGCATGGAATCCTTATATAGCCGGAGCATTGAGCGGTGTGGTGCTTATCTTCTCTGTCTGGATAGCCGGAGAGTTCTTTGGCGCATCAACCACATTCACGCGTACAGCCGGAGCACTTGAAAAAATCTTCGTTCCGGATCGAGTAGCCGGAATGGACTATTTTGTCAAGTATGCGGCGAAGCTTGACTGGCAAGCCCTGTTTGTAATCGGCATCTTTATAGGGGCCTTGATCGCATCGACAATCTCGGGGAACTTCGTCTTGAAGGCTGTCCCGGATATGTGGGGACGCCGCTTCGGGACTAGTGTAATTAAGCGGGGAGTTGTCGCCTTTTTCGGAGGACTGATAGCCATGTTCGGGGCACGCCTGGCAGACGGGTGACCTTCCGGCCATGGACTGAGTGGTTCACTTCAGTTAGCAGTCAGCGGTTATATTGCTCTGATCTGTTTTTTTATAGGAGGCATTATCGTCGCCCGCATACTTTACGGGGGAGGTGAATAAAGATGAAATTGCTGATTTACGGACTCGTCACGGGAGTTTTATTTGGCTTCCTTTTACAAAAAGGCCGCGTAATACGTTACGACAAACAACTTGGCGCTTTGCGTTTAATCGATATGACCATCGTTAAGTTTATGCTTTCTGCCATTTTAGTGGGTATGGTGGGGATTTACCTGTTGAAGGACTTTGGTCTAATCAAACTACATATAAAACCTACCATATTGGGAGCTAACATTCTGGGTGGTCTTATCTTCGGAATAGGCTGGGGATTTCTGGGATATTGTCCCGGCACTTCAGCCGGAGCACTGGGTGAGGGAAGATGGGATGCTTTATGGGGAATTATAGGGATGTTTGCCGGTGCGGCCGTTTTTGCCGAAGCATATCCGGCATTGAAGAAAACGGTGCTGACATGGGGAGACTTCGGCAAGATTACTCTGCCGGAAATACTTGGGCTGAACCACTGGATTGTAATCGTTGTTTTTATCATCGGAGGATTGCTGCTTTTTAGATGGTTTGAGAAAAAAGGGCTCTAATCCAAGGGAGAAAGGGGGGAAAGATGCTACAAATTGAAGATTTACAGGTTCATCTCGGCGATAAGGAAATTTTAAAAGATATCGATCTTGAAATTCGCCCGGGAGAAACCCATATCTTATTCGGACCCAACGGATCGGGAAAAACATCCCTATTAATGACTATTATGGGTTACCCCCAGTACAAGATCACAGGCGGAAAAATCACATTTAAAGGGGAAGAAATCAATAACATGCCTGTTAACGAGCGGGCAAAGCTTGGCATAAGTATATCTTACCAGAGGCCTCCCACCATTCATGGGGTGAAGACAAGACAAATGGTTCAGATCTGTGCAAAAGAAAAAGTTGACGTAGATGCCCTGGCTACAAAAATGAACTTTTCCGAATTTCTGGATCGCGATATTAATGAGGGCTTCTCGGGCGGTGAAATCAAACGGTCGGAACTGTTGCAATTGATGGCACAGGATGCGGCTCTGCTGCTCTTTGATGAACCGGAGTCTGGTGTTGATCTGGAAAATATCTCCCTCATAGGAAATACTATCAGCAAATTACTCCAACGAGATTTTAAGGTGGACGCTAAAAAAACACGTAAGGAGATGCGCAAAGAGCGTACCAAGATGGGTCTTATTATCACGCACACCGGGTTCATATTGGATTATGTAACAGCAGACAAAGGGCAAGTTCTTTATGATGGCGTGTTGGTTTGTTCGACCAGTCCAAGAGAAATTTTCAGGACTATTAGTGAAGTAGGATACGAGGAGTGTGTGCGATGCGCGATTTAACTGAAAAGGCTTTGCAGGCAAAAGGAAAAAAGGCAAAAATCGGACAGGATATTGATCTCGAGTCCTACGGTTTGGAAGCTGCTTCACACGATTACGTAGAGGATCTTGATTCCTTATCCGAAGCCGATAAAAACAGGATGATCCTGGCAGGAATAGATACCGGGGAAAAGGATAGATCGGGCACCTATATTCAGAAAGATACTGCAGTGTTACACGCCAGTTCAAAACAGGAAGGTCTGGAAGTCTTATCTATTAAGGATGCCCTTAAACAATATGCCTGGCTCAAGGATTACTACTGGAATTTGGTCTCAGTAGATACAGACAAGTACACGGCCAGGGCTCATCTTGACTTGCACGATGGCTATTTCATCAGGGCTCTCCCGAACACCAAGAGCATCTACCCCGTTCAGGCATGTTTGTACCTGGAAAAGGAAGGGCTAAGCCAGAACGTCCATAATATTATTATTGCTGAAGAAGGTTCTGAACTTCACATCATCACTGGTTGTGCAACAGCAGCACATTTAAAAAAAGGACTCCATGTAGGAATCTCTGAGTTTTATATAAAGAAAAATGCCAAGCTCAGTTTCACCATGATCCATCACTGGGCAGAAGAAATGGTGGTACGACCAAGATCCGTGGGAAGGGTAGAGGAAGGAGGTCTTTTCCTCAACAATTACATTTGTATGAAGCCGGTCAAGTCTCTGCAGATGTACCCCACCACACACCTGGTTGGAAAAGGGGCGGTTGCGCGTTTTTATAGTCTGATTGTGGGAAACCCAGGATCTGAAATAGACGTTGGCGGCCGCATTTTCTTGAAAGAGGAAGATACACGAGCGGAGATTGTCTCCAGAGCGATCACTAATGGCGGAAATATTATTGCCCGCGGGGATCTGATTGGCGAGGTTCCGGGGGTGAAGGCACACCTGGAGTGCCGGGGTCTTATACTTAACGGCGGATACATGCACGCCATCCCTGAGCTGAAAGGGAAAGTCGATGGGGTAGAGATGTCTCACGAAGCAGCAGTCGGCAAGATTGCTCAGGAAGAGATACTCTATCTTATGTCCCGCGGACTAAGTGAAGATGAAGCCACATCAACCATCGTACGAGGATTTCTGAGTGTAGACATTCCGGGGCTGCCTCCTCAGCTCAAAGCTGAAATCGATCGCGCCGTGGGACAGAGTGATAAAGACTCTATGTAGTTTCGTTTATCTAAATAAACAAGGAAGGAAATGCAATGCCTACTATCAACATAACCGGGATGTCCTGCAATCATTGTGTGATGGCCGTCACTGAGGCTTTGGATGAGGTTGACGGGATTGTTGATATTAAAGTTGACCTTGCAAAGGGAGAAGCCACCTTTGATGAAACAACACCCGTTGACATGGACACCGTGAAAGAAAAAGTGAAGGAGGCCGGGTACGAAGTTGTCTGAGAAAGTATCCCTTCCCACCCACGGGTCGGCGTAGTATGCCCGTTTCCAACTATCTTTTAACAGAGAGGTGCACTGTGGATTTTCCTGCTTTTTCACTGGATACTTCATCGCTGGAGGAAGCAAAACAGCCGGATACGGCAGTTACCTATGATCTTATCATCCTTGGGGGAGGGCCGGCAGCAATGAGCGCAGCGGTCTATGCCGCCCGAAAAATGATAAACGTCGCCATTATTACCAGGGATTTTGGAGGACAGGTAAGGGAAACTTCCGAGGTTGAGAATTGGCTCGGTTTTCAAAACATAAATGCTAAGGACCTCGTTGATATGTTTTATGAACATGTTAAAAGTTTTGATCTTCCCGTTAGCCTCGGACACGCTTCTACCGAAGTCAAAAAAGTATCTGATGCCTTTAAGGTTTATATGGATGACGGCACCCTTTATACAAGCCGGACATTGATCCTTGCAACCGGCAAACACCACCGCCGGCTGAACGTGCCCGGAGAAAAAGAGTTGGCAGGAAGAGGTGTAGCCTATTGTGCTACCTGTGACGCCCCGTTTTATGAGGGGAAAAAGGTAGTAGTGGCCGGTGGCGGCAATTCGGCTTTTACGACGGCAGTGGACCTGTTGAAAGTAAACGCAGAAATTACCCTTGTAAATTTCATGAAAGGATGGGGGGCGGATGCGGCTCTTCAGGAACGATTGAAAAAGTCTGATAAAGTAAGCTTACTCGATTACTGCCAGGTTGTGAGGATCGAAGGCGTGGATGAGGTGACTGCGGTCGTCGTAAAGGACATGGAGACCGAAAAGGAAGAGAAACTCGATGCAAACGGGGTCTTCGTGGAAATAGGGCATCTGCCCAACAGCAAACTGGTCAAGGACCTCGCCGAATTAAATGATAAAGGCGAAGTGATCGTGGATTGTTCCTGTAAAACGAGCGTGGAAGGTCTTTTTGGTGCCGGTGATGTTACGACCGTTTCTCATAAGCAGATTGTAATCTCCGCCGGTGAGGGGGCAAAGGCCGCTCTATCTGCTTATGATTACCTTATCGACAAATTATTGATTTGAGGAGGTGATACCATGGGAATGGTTAAAGAAAAAGACAGAGAGAAACTGACAACCGCGTTTAATAAAATGGAAAACGGTGTTAAAATTGTTATGTTTACCCAGGAGACGGAGTGCCCGCGCTGTGAAATGACCAGGAATGTGCTTGAGGAAATTTCCAGCCTTTCGGACAAACTTTCTCTTGAGGTGTACGACTTTGTTACCGACACAGATTTTGTGAAGAAGTACGGAGTTGACAAAATTCCGGCTACCGCTCTCGTAGGTGATAAGGACTATGGTATACGCTTTTACGGTTTTCCTGCCGGTTACGAGTTTACAGCTTTGATAGAGGATATTGTGGACGTGGGGAAAAGGAATCCCGGCCTGAGCGCGGAAGCGATGACCGAACTGGCCAAAGTTGATAGACCAGTGCATATACAGGTCATAATTTCTTCTACCTGACCCTATTGTCCAGGTGCAGTTCGCACCGCCCATAAAGTTGCCATGGCAAGTGATTATATTACCGCCGATATGGTGGAAAGCTCACTATTTCCTTTCCTGGTAGTTAAGTACAATGTGCACGGTGTGCCTCATACCGTAATCAATGAAGAGCATAGCATAGTGGGTGTACACCCGGAGATGGAGTTTGTTCAGACTATTCTGAAAACCATTGGAAAGTAACGTAAAAAGAAAACATACCTTGAAAAAGTAAAGCGAACCATTGTAATCTATCTCTTAACTTTAGAAGATTCACCATAACAAGAGCAAGCTTATGAAAACTTCAATTGCCGTAGTGTTATGTCAACGATATTCTGTCATTTCGAAAGAGTTTTCACGACTGGGAAATCTTAGATTTCTCCCTGCGGTCGAAATGACATTTCTTGATTGACACGACACTATGAAAACTGCCAGAAATAAAAGGAGGCTGAAATGAGCAATTTCGAAGTAAGTGATATCCTTGAGATTGCCATTAGAATTGAGGAGAATGGGAGTAGTTTCTACCGCTATGCCGCTCAGATAGCAGAGGACGAAAAGACAAAAAAAATATTCACTTATCTTGCCGATGAGGAAGATAAGCACAAAATTACTTTTGAAGATATGCTTTCAAAAATAGAGAAACATAAGCTACCGGAAAGTTATCCGGGAGAGTATGGCGGCTATCTTCGAGATTACGTCGATGGCAATATTGTCTTTACAAGGGAGGCCTTGAATTCAGAATTATCAAAGATTAAAGATACACTCACAGCCTTAAATTTTGCAATCCGCCGCGAGTTGGAGTCCATATTATACTATCACGAAAGCAAAAGATTCCTTTCCAAAAGTCAGCAAAACTTTATTGACAAGATTATAGATGAGGAACGAGGACATTTTGAAAGGCTGTCAGAAATTAAGAAACATTATAAAAGATAGAGAAAGAGAGGTAAAACAATGAAAAGAACACTTATACACGGTATAGTAATCGCTGTATTTTCTCTGATAATAACCTTACCCGTTTCGGCTGTAACGCAGCCTCCGGCAACGGGTAGCGTGCTGCCGGAGATAAAACTTACGATGCCCGTAAATAATGACTATAAAAACTACCTCGGTCTTTCCCGTGGTGATTTTTTCAAAATACCACAGATCAAGACCAGGGTGATAATCATTGAAATTTTGAGTATGTACTGTCCCCACTGCCAGGCAAGCGCACTCAAGGTAAACGAACTATATCGTATAATAGAAAGCAATCCCGCGCTGAAAGATAAAATCAAGTTGATAGGCATCGCAGTAGGAAATTCCACGTATGAAGCAGAGGTGTTCAGGGAAAGATACAATGTTCCTTTCCCTCTTTTTGAAGATGGAGATTTTTCCATACATAAGGTCGTGGGAGAAGTCAGAACTCCATATTTTATAGGAATTAAAATCGATGACGGGGTTCCCAGGGTCTTCTATTCTAAAGTCGGCGGCTTCGAAAAGGCCGATGAATTTCTGGAGTTAGTACTTAAACTGTCCGGATTAAAGTAGGAGGTGAACAATGAAAAAAATTAGTTATCTCAATTTGCTGTCAGGAATTGTAATTATTTTTTTCTTAACTGCAACGGCCTACGGCCTTTCAGATGTCTTTAAGGAGAATATTTATCATCTAAAAAATCTCAAGCCCACAGACAGTGTTTTGAAGGTAAAGGTAGGTGATAATGCCCCTGACTTCACACTTCCCTCAATCGCCGGGGAGAAAATTTCCCTAAGCCGATATAGTGGGAAAAAGAATGTCGTCATCTCTTTCGTGCCTGCCGCATGGACACCTGTCTGTTCGGACCAGTGGCCCGGCTACGCCATTGTGAAAGGCATATTCGATAAAAATGATGCCATTCTCCTTGGAATAACGGTTGACAACATTCCAACTCTTTTTGCATGGACAAACCAGATGGGGAAGCTGTGGTTTCCGGTTCTTTCCGACTTCTGGCCTCATGGCAAAGTAGCTGACAGTTATGGGGTGCTGCGTTCCGATGGTGTTGCGGAAAGGGCAATTATTGTCATAGATAAAAAAGGGGTTATCCGTTATATTGATGTCCATGATATTAACGAAAGGCCTCGCCTCGAGTCTATTGTCGGTGAACTGGAAAAATTGAACAAATAAGAGCTGATATGTCACCACTGCTGTTAGAAGAAGCACTCGAACATCTGTACGAGAAGTACAACAGGCACGAGTTCATTCATCCAGATCCACTGGAATTTCTCTATTGTTACGATAATCTTCGTGATCGGGAAATTGCGGGACTTCTTGCCTCTTCGCTCGCCTACGGCAGAGTTTCTCAGATACTAAAAAGTATTTCAACTGTTCTTGAAAAAATGGCTCCCTCTCCTTTTCGTTTCCTTGAAGATGCCTCTATGAAATCACTTTTATACATATTTTCCGATTTTAAGCACAGGTTTACTACCGGGGATGAACTTGCAGTAATGCTCTTTGGCGCTAAACGCGTTATAACGAAATACGGTTCACTCTATGCATGTTTTAAATCCGCTCTCGGCAACGATGCCGACACAATCCAACCGGCGCTTACCTCGTTTGTAAAAGAATTACGTGCCGGCTTTAATGCCGAGAATAACAGCCTGTTACCCTCACCGGAAAAAGGCAGTGCATGCAAGAGACTCAATCTTTTTCTCCGATGGATGGTACGAAAGGATTCCGTGGATCCCGGTGGATGGGACGATGTGTCTCCCGCGAGGCTAATTGTGCCGCTCGACACGCATCTTCACAGGATATGCCTCACATTAGGACTTACAAAACGGAAACAGGCAGACATGAAAACGGCAATGGAAATAACTGACTCATTCAGAATGATTAACCCTACCGACCCGGTACGGTACGATTTCGCCCTGACGCGTCTGGGAATCAGGAAAGATGCCAGTATTGAATCATTTTTATATCACTGCCGGATACGAAACGTAGCATAGCCTGAAAAAGGAGTATTGACTCATGAAGACCGACAAGTCACAAATTTTCTTAGGCTTATCACTGATTTTACTGTCTGCACTCTTTTACTTCATCCATTATGCCCTTTTTAGAGACGCACACCATATTTTCATTTATCTCGTTGGCGATGTCGCCTTCGTCTTTATCGAGGTGCTTCTCGTTACCCTGATTCTACATCAGCTGTTAAGCTATCGAGAAAAACAGGCCATGCTGAAAAAGATGAACATGGCGATAGGGTCCTTTTTCAGCGAAGTCGGAACGGGGCTTATGAAAATATTTTCTGACTTTGACCTCCATTCCGACAAAATCAAGGGAGATTTTATCTTGGAGGATGACTGGACCGATCAGAAGTTTGTCAGCGTCGCCACGGCTTTCAATAATTACGACCATAAAATTGATTGCCGTCAGGGCGATTTGAACGATCTACTCAATTTTCTTAAAAGCAAGAGAAATTTTCTGATAAATCTGCTCCAAAATCCTAATTTATTAGAACATGAATCCTTTACAAACCTTCTCTGGGCTGTCTTTCACTTAACAGAAGAGTTAGAAAGCAGGGCGGATGTCGGAAAACTGACCGACACCGACTGCGAACACATAGCCGGTGATATAAAACGGGCACATGTCTTACTAATTTCAGAATGGTTACATTATATGAAACATTTAAGGAATGATTATCCTTATCTGTTCTCTCTTGCCAAAAGAACGAATCCTTTTGATCCGAATGCCTCACCGGAGGTAAAATAAATAATTGAGAAGCTGACGGGTCATGTTATTTGAAAAAACTTTTTGCTAAACTTATCTCAAATCTGATATATTTGTGTAACTAAAGGAGGAATATATGATTCGTATCGGTATTAATGGTTTCGGCAGAATAGGCCGTCAAGTGCTGAAGGCCGTCATGGAAAGGCACCCTGAATCTCTACAGGTCGTGGCTGTTAACGACCTCTTCGATGTGGAAATCCTCGCTCACCTTTTTAAACACGACTCCAGCTACGGCCATTTTCCGGGAAAAGTCACGGTTGGAAAAAATAACTTTATTGTTAACGGTAATAAAATCAAGAACTTTGCATTTCGCGACCCTGCGTCTCTCCCCTGGAAAGAAGAAGGTGTGGATATTGTAATCGAAAGCACAGGCCTGTTCCGGACCGGCCCCAAGGCATCAGCCCATCTTGAAGGCGGTGCCAAAAAGGTGATCATCACCGCTCCAGCACAAGATGAGGACTTGACTCTGGTCATGGGAGTCAACCAGGAAGCTTACCGTCCCAAAGAGCATCATATTGTTTCAAACGCCTCCTGCACCACCAACTGTCTTGCCCCGCCTGTCCTGGTTATTCACCAGGCCTTTGGAATAAAAAAAGGTATGATGACAACCATTCATTCGTATACCACCGATCAGCGTATCCTGGATCTGGCGCATCAAGATCTCCGGCGAGCTCGAACCGCAGGGCAAAATATTATTCCTACCACCACCGGCGCAGCCCGAGCAATCTCTCTGGTTATACCCGAATTAAAGGGCCGTTTCGACGGTTATGCTCTCAGGGTACCCACCCCAACGGTCTCAGTGGTAGATCTTGTGGTCGAATTGGAAACAGAAACCAACACTGATGAGCTGCGAACAGTTTTGAAAAAAGCGGCAGGGGGAATACTTAAAGGCATTATGGCTTGTGAAGAGGAAAAACTGGTTTCGACAGACTTCAAGGGCAATCCCCTGTCCTCAATAGTGGACATGGAATTTACCAATGTTTTACAGGGCAACATGGCAAAGGTTATTGCATGGTATGATAACGAGTGGGGTTATTCATGCCGCGTTGCCGATCTTGCAAACTACATGGCTGAGAAAAGTTTTTAATCGGGGGCCGATTCCGATTGGGGAATGTTTATTCGTAATAGGCCGCAGGGTAGAGGACATTACATAAATAACGGCTATAATCAATCCTGTTCCTTTATCCGCCGATAAATCCATCCATTTAAGTAGAAAAAGAGTGCCGGCCAGCCACCGAGGCGAATAATCTTTTTTGCCATCCGATGGACTATTCCTTGCCTTCCAATTTTTTTATCTGAAAGATAAACACCGAGTAACCCACGATTAATCATTTGATGAAATCTTGTGTTGGGCAATCGGGAAACGCTTCTGTCCGCCTGTTTAAAAAAATGAGTCAATCGTTTTAACATTTCTTCATTGTTTTCATAATAAAAACAGAAATTCAGATCGCCACCGACTCTGTCCTCTTCCTGATCGATAAGGTAATCCAGCAGGATATGCAGCCCCTGTACCCATGGAAAATAGGAGGCTCTAACCTGCGGGGCTACATCGTCCGAGTATTCATCATTAAATGCATAAGCAACAAGGCAGAAGATGCCAAGAGTCGAACCGCAACATGCCGAAAATTCATACCAGCTCATCTCAGGAAAGCTGTCTTGATAAGATTGAAACCAATCCTTCAAAAGAGGGACACGCTCATCCACTTTAACGTGCTTGTAGACCTGTAAGTCACAATAATAACCGGCCAGCTCATACAGCACAGAAGAAATCTTATCGTACGATGGAAGTCTTTTCAGTACTTCCTGACATGTTTCCACAAGCGACACCAGATAGCCGCCATCATCCCGCTCGCTACGAAATCGATAATAATCTAAACACGCAGCTTCCGGAGTTAGCGCGTGAAGCATCGACTGATGAAGAGCACGAAAATCGACAGGGTCCAACGAAGTACTCCGATCACACAAATTATCAAGATAATCGCTGATCGTTTGGTAGGCAACAATAAAACGAATTGTATCACTCCTGTTTTCACCAGCTAACAATCCAAGAATGGACCCACCTTCACAATGAAAGGTTTTTGTCTTGATGCTCATCAATGCCTGTTTTTGAAGCTCCGGATCCGGAATCTGCCCTGCACGTTCTTTCCACCCATTCAGGTAACGATGAACATCCGGAAGCACTTTCAAATAGACTTCTGTAATCATTGTGCATACAGAGGCTGGAATTTTCACCGGCTTAAACTCCTTCATCCACACTAAGACTTCTGACGCTCAGGAACGGACCACTGATGATTTGAGATATACCTTAAATTGTGCTATCTTCCCTGTTGTGAATATTAATAATGTGCTATTCTTGACTAAAATTTCATAAGCTTACCTCATACACAAAGCACGGCAACGTGTCAAGCCTTGATAGAATGAGTATGAAAAATCAAGAGGAGAAAAAAACATGACAAAAAAAATATTGTCAAAAGTTATAGTGGTATTTGTTATTTTTCTACTGTCAGGCGTGGGCATTGCTTCTGCGGATTGCACAGCCGATTATGTCACGACGTCGGACGGCAAGAAAATCATAGAGGGTAAGGTCTTTATTAAGGGAAACTTGATACGTCAAGAAATCCTTAACAAAGAAGGAGGAAATGTCATCATGATTTTAAGACCGGATATAAATAAGGTCTGGATGGTGAATCCGGCAGAAAAAGCATATATGGTGTTTCCAATAGATCAGAAGGAAAGACAATTAGAGAAGTGGAACGAAAAAAGAGAGGAAAAAGCAAAATATCTGGGTAAAGAAAAGGTTTCCGGCCTTAAATGCAAGAAGTATGTAGTAACTGATAAAGGTCGAAAATCATATTTCTGGATATTCCAAAAATTCCCATTACCTGTAAAGTTTGAAAATGAAGCTGTATCTACGCAATACAAGAATATCAAAACGAAACGCCTTTCAAAGTCGGTATTCGAAGCTCCTTCCGGTTATCAGAAGATGACCATACCTTCTTTTCCCGGAATGAGACAGAAATCAATGACACCTCCACGAGGGGAAGAACAGAAGGCTACAGGTGAGGAGGGAGAAGACAAATCGGCAATACCCAAGGCTTCAGATATGCTCAAGGATGCCAACGAAAGTGTTAGCAAGAGTGTTAACAAGCTTATGGATATGTTTAAAAAGAAATAGTGATGTTTTACTTTTGTGAAGCTCCCCGCCCACAGGGCGGGGAGCTTCACATTACGAAACTTTTCCGTCATTGCGAGCAAAGCGAAGCAATCTCAAAACTTTCAAACTTCACCGGGGATAGCTCACACTGATTACCTTTTTAAAAGCATCCGTTCCCCCAACCTCATCGGGACCACGACAGCAAGTACACACAGAATCAGTACAATGGAAAATGAACCTATGAGCCAGATCCACTGAATTGTCGTAAGGACGTTTCCACTCACATCAGCCATAAAAACACTATAAACAGGTCCTGCCTCAAGTAGAATTATTCCCCCTATGAAACCAGCGCTCAGTATCATAAAGACCAGCCCCCCGAAACTTGTAACAGACTGAGCCGGGTTTTCTGACTGAAAATCCGGATAAATCGCACCAAGCCCAACTCCCATAGAAACTATCCCAGGCACCATACAGAAGGTGGTAATAACAGAAAGCACCATCATAAATGGAGTTACCTGTAAAAGTGTATTTGTTGCAACAATGCCCCGTTCGGTATGCAATTTCATCCGACACAAGAAAAAAGAGAACACCTGACGACATCCGGGCTGGAAATATCGTAGAACACCATCAGGTATATATCGTCGTGAGATAAATTTTTTATGGCGTGCTCACAACTCGGCGGTATTTCAAATAATGCCGGCGCTTCCCTTTCTGTTAAAAATTGATTCACCGTGTCATCACCAACCCTTCGCCAGACAAGACTTGCCAATCCCCCGCAAATTAGGAGCCATTCAGTTGCATCCGGATGATGGTGATTCCCCCGGATTGCACCGGGTTTTGTAGAAACAACATGTAGGCCCTCTGAAAACTTACCCGGAATATCGGCAATCTTGAGCGGATTTAATGTCCACCCTCTCCCATCCTGAAAAATACCATGCTTCAATTCTAACTGTTTGACATACGGTATAGAAACAGCTCCTCAAACTTTACTTTTAGACGTATTTATAATACCATCTTTCCACAAATTATACACTGAAAAGGCTTTCGAAAAGATGAAGATCCCATCAACTCCCCCCTTGCGCATCTTTAAAGGAAATCATGTCGATTTCACTATATACCAGTACAAATATCAGGAAAAAGGTGGGACCGAGGTCGCATCCAGAGAACTGGGCATCAATGAGCACATTATAATCAAGACGCTCGTCATGGAAGATGAACAAAAGACTCCATTTATCATCCTGATGCATGGTGATAAGCAGGTATCCACAAAGGAAATGGCCAGATTCCTTGGAGTAAAATCTGTAAACCCATGCGATGCCAAAGTTGCGCAAAAGCATACAGGCTACGTAGTTGGAGGAACTTCTCCATTCGGAACAAAAAAAACCCTCCCCATCTACATTGAAAAATCAATCTTCGATCTTCCCAACATCCTCATAAATGCAGGGAAAAGGGGATTACTGGTCGAAACAAACCCGGGAGATCTGACAAAAATACTCAAGCCGATAGCCGTTAGTGTTGCAAGATAAGAGTAAAAGTGCTATTTTTTCGGAGGAGGAGTGATGAGGTTTCTTCTTACGAATGATGACGGAATATATGCCAGGGGATTGACCGCCCTATACGAGGAGCTGTCAAAGGAGGCGGAATGTTTGATAGTGGCCCCGGAGGTGGAGCAGAGCGCTGTTGGTCATGCCATCACCATTTCACGCCCACTTATGGTCAGACGCGCCAAAAAGAACGGGGGTTTTCTCGGTTATGCCGTAGCCGGCACCCCTGCTGACTGCGTAAAGATAGGGATACGAGAACTGGCAGAAAAGCCATTAGATCTGGTAGTCTCCGGAATAAATATTGGTGCCAACGTGGGAATAAATGTAATCTATTCCGGGACGGTATCCGCAGCCACGGAAGGGTCTATCCTGGGAGTTCCTTCCCTGGCAATCTCACTGGACACCCATGACAGGGATGCCGACTTTTCCTTTGCCGCTCAATTTGCCAGAAAAATGGCCGTCTTCATGCTGAAACACAATCCTAACAAGAACATCCCCCTTAACGTAAATATACCAGCAATCCCCGAAGAAGAGATTAAGGGCGTTGTCGTTGCGAAACAAGGCAAGGCCCGCCTGGTGGAATCTTATGAAAGGAGAGTAGACCCGAGAGATAATATATATTACTGGCTGGCAGGGGAAACACGGATCTCCGAAACGGAAGATGCGGACTCAGATGCATGTGTTCTGAATAGGGGAATGATATCCATAACCTATAAGGATTGAGTCGATCCGCGAAGCGGTCGAACTCAATCCATTGTT
>CAZYTP010000014.1:0-43169 GCA_964650385.1 uncultured Syntrophales bacterium
AAGCAAGGCATTTATGACTTTCTGTGATTTATGGGTGCCCTTGGAAACGATTTTGCCTAAATATTCCCTTTCCTCTTTTGTTAAAGTGACGATATATTTTTTCATATTCAGTCCTCCATGGGTGGTTATGAAAAAGTATACCACATTTAATGCGTCATTTCAAGCTTGACATGACACTAGGTATAATCTTAACTTTTATACCGGGATGGGAATTCTCAAAAGCCTGCCCAAGGATCTTTATTGATGCCAGTGCGCTACCGGTGCCACCGACCGTCAGGTAGTCCTCCGCGAAAACAGCCGCCGGTAACGTCAGCATAGACGTTACGATGATTAAAATCAATATTCTTAATGATTTCTTCCAAAATTCGTAAAGTATCATGCTATCCTCCTGTCCTTTTCTTCCTAATATGTCCTCGCCATCCATGGTCAATGCACTGATGTAAACTTTTCCCGGCGGGACGAGGTTTTTAGTTGCAGCGCAAGGAACTTCAGCGCCGCTCAAGCTCATCTCCCCGTGCGTACCGGTCAGCGGGGTTACAAACATGCTGCAAGAGAAAAGGGCGTTTTCCCTTCATTTGTAGGACTATTGCTAAATAACGGAAAGAACGTCCTTCTTGCATAACTTTGTTGAGTCCTTCTTTATTGCACAATCATAAGCCAGATATTTAAATATAACCCTGCTGCAAGTGAAGAAATCATAATCACGGAGGCAATCGTTTCTACGTGGAAATCGTATCGTTCGCTCAGGATAATCATGGAGAGCGCCAACGGCATGCTGTACATGAGCACCAGAACCGCTCTTTCAATATCATGAAGCCCAAAAATCCTTGTAGTTATGAGCCCGATAACCGGTAACACTATTATCCGCAGCAGGCTGAGCTTGAAAGCCTCGCCGATTTTTGAGTATGTCCTCCCGTAAAGGAAGACACCAAGCATAAAGATCGCCACGGTTGCCGTCGTTTTTCCTAACATGTGTAAAAAGGTCGAAAAAGCATGAGGCACCTCAACGTGGAAAAATGAGAAGAGAAACCCCAAAACAATTGAAAGGATTAAGGGATTTTTCGAAAGCCTCTTTGCAACCTGCTTGATTCCTTCCCATATTCTGACGCTCCCCAACTTATAAAATTCGAGAACGATGAGGGAAAATGATACCCCGACGATAGAGATAGAAGATGCGGAGAGTATCGCAAGCTGTTCGCCCTGAATTGTAGGAAAGGCAAAGACGATAAAGGGAATTCCGAAGAAGGCATGGCTTCCAAAAACGGTACATGTAATCAGAAGATAAAGCCTGTCACGCGAGAACCCGATTATCCAGTAAAGGAGTATGTAAATTGCGACCACTGCGAAAACAGGAACAAAGGCAGCAACGGCAAATATGTAGGTTGCTTGAGTAAATCGCAACTCAGACATATTGATGAAGAAAAGAGCTGGAAGGGCAAAATAATAGACAAAGGCGTTGAGTACACGTTCGTCCCCCGCCTTTAAGACATTTATCTTCCGGGACAGATAACCTGTTCCTATCAAAAGCAGTATAGGAAGGATTGTTCGGACAGCAATAGTATTCATTATCTACTCATTATTGATCCGTTCAGGCAGATCGTTTGAACGGGGATAACGAAGCTGTCATCTCATCTTTTGTGGCAATGTTCACGCTGTGGCCGATAGAGAGTCCCCAGGGATTAATCCTTGGGGATTGGTGCACTGGTCAGGAGGTATTTGAGATCTTCATCTTCGAACCGTATCGCAATTCCGACGAAGGGTGATTCATTCCCCTCGTCACTGATAAAGTCATCCCACCCTGCCGAGAGATACAGGTGCTTGAAGATCCTGTATTCGGCAAATGCCTTGAGATGTCCACGTCTGTCTGGATCAAAATCGAACGCCTCAAAGGTGAACATAAGATTGTCATCAAAGGCAAAGTAATCTATTCCTAAACCACCGGTAGATTCCAGAAGACCACCCCTTAGAACGACATCTTTCCATCTCTTGGCGATCTCTACATTGAAGAGGAGTCCATTTTTTTCCCACTCCTCTGTGCGGGTAGTTTCCCCGTTAGTTGTAGAATCTTTTACCGTTCTTCTCCCTCTCGGATCAGTTACAAGGCCGAAAATGTAAAACTTATCCTCCTTGGGCTGGATCTTCAGCTCGAGATAGCTTTTTGCATTACTTTTATCCAAGAGGTATTCGCCCCGGTAGCTTAAGAATGTCCTGAACTGTTCCGCCTTGGTCACATATCTGTTGATGCCGGACAGGGTTTCATTAAGATTATCAACCGTTTCATCATCATGTATGAGTTTACCGATTGTTCCCTTGCCCTCATTGATCTTATCGGAGATCTCCTGAAGAGAAGTGAGGGTTTTATTGAGCTTGTCGATAGTAGAATCGTCTTTGACAAGACGGCCAATCGTTCCCTTCCCCTTATTTATCCCATCTGTTATTTCACTGAGAGAGGCAAAAGTTTTCTCCATCTGTATGGATGCATCCCTGAGACCTGAGATCATCTGGGAGAATTTTTCGTCATTTTGTTTCACGACCTTGTTGAGGTTCTCAGTGAGATCTCTGGTGTTTCTGACAATACTTTTAAGCGATTCTTCACCTTCTTCTCCTCCCAGAACCCTGCTCAAGGATGTGGTTATCACCTTTACGTCATCGGCTATCGAACCGACCTGTGTCAACAGTCTGTCGATATCGGCCTGACGCTGCACATTTGTGATCTCTCCCCCCTCCGCAATGAAAGCCTCGCCTTTTGTTCCCGGCACAATTTCTATGTACTTCTCTCCCAGGATGCCGTGAGTTTTAATAGATGCCACCGCATCTTGTTCCAGCTTAACCTCCGGAAGTATCCGCATGGTTACAAGGGCCTTTCCATTTTTGAGTCTTATCGTGTCAACCCTTCCCACCTCTACACCGGCGATCTGGACCGAGGCATCCTTCTCCAACCCTGCCGCATTGTCAAATACAACATCTACAATATACCCTTTTTTTAAGCCGAAGCCGTACTCCCCCACTCTGAATGACATGTATCCCAATATGATTAATCCCACCAGAACGAACAAACCCACCTTTGCTTCTGAACTAATTGACGACATCTTACGCCTCCACTTTAGGAGTTAAGAGGTAAAGAGGTAGAATGAAACGTTGTTGTTCACTCGAAACTCTTGATTTATATCACCTTAATCGGACCTTCAGTATTTCCTGAAAGAAATTGCTCCAGTACCGGATTTTTTGATTTTCTGATTTCTTCGGGTGTCCCGTATTCCACTATCTTTCCTTCATGTAACATTGCTATTTTGTGACCGATTTTGAAGATCGATTGGACATCGTGGCTGATGACGATGCTTGTCAGGTTGAACAATTTCTGGGTATCGATGATCAGGTCGTTTATCGCTTCGGTCATGATTGGATCAAGGCCCGTTGTGGGCTCATCAAAGAGAACCATCTGGGGGTGCATAGCGATCGCCCTCGCCAGTCCCACCCTCTTTTTCATACCGCCGCTCAACTCGGAGGGCATCTTATTCTCGATGCCGGTGAGTCCGACCGCCCTGAGCCTGTCGGCGACGATTTTTTTTATCTCAGCATCCTTCATCTTGGTCTGTTCTCTCAAAGGGAATGCCACATTCTCCCCCACATTCATCGAGTCGAAAAGAGCACTGTCCTGGAAGAGCATTCCGAAATCCTTTCTGATTTCGTTAAGATCCCTGTCATTGAGGGTGGTAATATCGATGCCTTTTATTAAAACATGGCCGCTGTCCGGTTTGAGGAGCCTTATGATATGCTTCAGGAGAACGCTCTTCCCCCCCCCGCTCCTCCCGATGATCACAGTTGTCTTCCCCTCTTCGATCTCGAGATTAACCCCGTCCAGGACTTTTTGTTCTCTGAACGATTTATGAAGATCAATAATTTCAATTATATTTGCCATATCAGAACATAATAGCGGTGAGGAAATAATCGCTTACCAGTATGGTTATCGATGCCAATACCACCGCCTCCGTTGTTGCTTTCCCGACGCCTTCTGCACCCCCGCTGGTATTGAATCCCTTGTAACAGCCGACCAGGGACAGGATCAGGCCGAAGACCGTCGCTTTAATCAATCCGTTATAAATATCGTCCAGCTCAACGTACCTGGTGATATTTTTGACAAAGATGCCTGAATTGATGTTCAGGAGGACCACACCTACAAAGTAGCCGCCCAGTATTCCCATGAAATCTGACACTATGGTTAAAACAGGAACCATAACAACCCCTGCAATGACTCTCGGAACGATGAGATGTTTGACGGGATTTGCTGCCATGACGGAGAGGGCATCGATCTGTTCAGTAACGCGCATGGTTCCCAGCTCTGCAGCCATGGCGGAACCAGCCCGTGCCGTTACCATAAGAGACGTGAGGACTGGACCGAGTTCTCTGGTCATGCCGAGGGCTACCGTAGAGCCGACCAGGCTCTCCGCACTGAACATTCTGAAACCATGATATCCCTGGAGAGCCAGAACCATGCCTGTAAATGTGCCGGTCAGGACAACGACAAAAATTGATTTGACACCGACAAATTCCATCTGCTTGAAGATGTTCCGGAGCTTTAAGGGGGGCCTGATCATCCAGCTTAAGACCGAAATGAAGAGGAGCAGAAGATTGCCCATCTCCTCTACATTTTGCAGGACGGACCTTCCCAGATTATCGATGGCGGTTACGGCTTTATTCATAAAACACCAATTAAGGACTAAGGATCAAAGGTCAAGAAGTCTTCATTCTTCACTTTTTTATTATTCTTTGAGCCTTACACTTATAAAGGGCCTCTCTTTTCTGTGTGAGCTTTCAGCGATAGTTGAATGACCCGGTCGATCAAACCCGATTGGTCTATTCCGGAAGCGGCTGCCTGGTGAAAGAGGACTGTCGAAGGAGTCATCCCCGGGAGCGTATTCGACTCGAGGACCGCCACCCTTCCATTCTTTCTCACAAACATGTCTATTCTTGCATATACCTTCAGCCCGAGGGCGCGATATGTATCCACAGCTACCTTCTGTATCTCTTTCAACGTTTCTTCCGGAAGTCTGGCGGGGGTCTTATTTTCACCCTGGCCGTAGAGAAATTTATCTTCGAGGGAAAGGATATCTTCCGTGGGAACGGTTTCTGAAGGCGTCAATGGGGTAGGATCATCATTCCCTATGACCCCGCATGTAACTTCAGTCCCGTCGATAAACTCTTCAACGAGTACCGTGTTGTCCCATTCAAAGGCAGAGGCGAGGGCGTCAGGAATTCCTTCCGTTGACATTACCTTTTTGACGGAGGTGCTGCACCCTTCCCTCGTGGGTTTAACCACACAGGGGAAGCCTGTCTCTTCCTCAATTTTTTCGAGAATCCTATTCCTGTCTTCGTTATCCCACCTTTTTCTGGTCACCGGCACGGTTTTAGGTACATCTATCCCGTTCATTGCGAGTACGTTTCTAGAAGTATATTTGTCTATACCCAGGGCAGAACTAAGCACGCCGCATCCGGTGTAAGGAATTTTCAAAAGTTCCAGCAGACCTTGCAAACATCCGTCTTCTCCATATTTCCCGTGAAGACCTAAATAGACGAAGTCTACACGCGCTTTCAACTCTTCATAAGGGATAGGGATCGCCTCCTCCTCCAGATCTATCTCAATATCACTGGTACTGTTTCGCATCAACAACTTAAGAGGGATCTCCCAGAAGCCACCCTGGCTGTCCATAAAGACAGGGAGAGGTTCGTACTTTTCACGACTGATCTTGCTGAAGATATTCCTGCCGCTTTCCAGGGAAACCTCCTTTTCCGAAGACATTCCCCCCATAATGATTCCGACTCTCAATTTGTTAGCGTTTTTAGCGTCCATTTTCTTTCCAATGCGTTAGTTGTGCAAGACTATAATGTTATTTGGGTGTTTTGTAAAGTATGAACTTTTATCCCTGCAATGCCCCTTTCTTTTCTCTATGAATTTTGAGAGAAATTTCAATAAGCCTTGATATTATCATGGAGGGGAGCATACCGGCACAGGCTGCCTGTTCGAAAAAAAATGAAGAAGGTGCCATGCCGGACGATGAATTCGGGTCTGTGATAAGCACCCGACCGTTTTTTAAAACGAATCCGTCAATCCTGCCATAGGACTTGAATCCTAATGCCTTGAAGGCTTGGACGGCTTCCTCTTTGATCTGTTCCGCAACGTCGGCTGGAATATTTTTCGGAGGGGTGAACTTTCTGCATCTCCCAGGCATATACTTGTCATCGTATGTGTAGAACTCGCTTTGGGGATAAATCTCCGTCAACGCCAAAGGAAGAGGATTGTCATTCTCTTCCAGGATGATGCACGAAAATTCTATACCATCAAGATACTCCTCCACAAGAGCAACGGTATCCCATTTGAAGGCCTCAGCCATTCCCCTCTCCAGGGAACTAGAATCATTGACTATTGTTACCCCTATACTTGATCCCTCCCGTGTTGGTTTTGTGACGAAAGGAAGACCAAATCTTTCTGTCAATTTTTTTTCAACACTTTCTTTGTTTTCTTTCCACTCTTCCTCTTGGATTACCATACTTTCGGGCACGCCAATACCGTAAAACTTGAGGATTTTCTGTTGGATATGCTTGTCCATTCCGAGAGCCGATGCTAATACTCCCGGCCCCGTGTAGGGGATACGCAGCAGTTCAAGAAGACCCTGGATGCACCCATCATCTCCGTATTTTCCATGCAGAGAAATAAAAGCAAAATCGATTTCATCTTTAAGTCCCTCATAGGATATCCTTCTTGCCTTCCTGTCAAGCTGTTCCGAGATATCAGTGGTTGTGTTTTGAGATATAAGCTGCCAGGGGAGTATCCATAATCTTGCGGTATCATCCATGAATATTGGTATTCCATCATACTTTTCCCTGTCAATGTTGTCATAGATATTCCTGCCGCTGTTTAAGGAAACCTCTTTTTCCGAGGACATACCACCGAATATGATACCGACTCTTAATTTTCCCATCAAAAAACAGCCTTTCTTTCAGTTTAACTCAGACCTCGAAAATTTAAACCTTGGATCCTACCATTGAAACTTATTACAGATCCCAGATAAACGTCACTCCGCTGTTCGGGAATATCCATTCATCATCGCTTATCTTCAACTTTATCGATTTACCCTCCTCTTTGACCACCTCAGGATAGGGATGTTTTCCGGCAAAGAAACTCACCTCTTTTACATTTTTCAATTTTGCACCATCGTAGTTAAAAGAGATTTTAAGTCCTCTTGTGGGGTAAGCGAGATATACAGAAAAAATATTATTAGCCTTGAACTTCTTGGTTATAATTTCAATCTCCATCTTAACCGGTTTGTTCAATTCCTTTTTTAGCGTGTTTCCCCCGCACCAGACCTCGTATCCCCTGTCTGTTTCTTCCGTTCTGATAATAGTGATATCCTCGCCGTTAACACGAACACGATTTACATTGAAGTCGCTTTCCTTGAACAGGTCTTCCCCCCGATTCAGAAGCCATCTGTACTCACATCTTTCATCCTCGAAAAGGGCGGAGAGCTGTTTGTTGTTTAAAGCACACCCAATGATGAATGTGTTATTTCTAAGGGTTTTGGCATATTCTATATGGGTTGTTACAGTGAAATAGTTTTTTGTAGGGTCGTCATCGGTCACGTTTATATCGTATTTAAAGTCCGTCCTTAATTCGAGCTGCCGGTCTTTTTTCCCGAAGAGTGTTTCAAACATCTCATAGTAGATTGCATTGCCCAATTCCGTATCCCGCGCTCTTGTCTGGAAGCAGTTTCGGATTATATTGTCTATCCGTGATATGGATTTTTCCTCATCGGGGATGTATATTCTCCTTAATCGTGGTTCTACTGTATCGGTTTTCCCCTTATGTACAAATACCCGGGGAGCCCTCTTGCCCAGTGCGCATAGTATTTCATAACTTATTGTCTTTGCTTTTTGGGCAATTTCATTGGCGGAGATGTATTCGCTTTCCTGTTTTCCCATCAAGACGACCTCGTCGCCTACCTGGCAATCCGGTATATCTGTTACATCTATGGTGCACATATCCATGGAGACACGTCCCACAACGGGCACTTTGCTTCCTCGTATCAGGGCCTCTCCCTGATTTGAGAGTATCCAACCGTAACCGTCGCCGTATCCGACGGGAAGGGTTGCTATCCTGGTCGGGTTTTCCGTAACGTACGTTCTGCCGTACCCTATGCTGTAACCCTTGGGGAAATTTTTCAGAAGAACCACACTTGTCTTGAAGCTCATAACCGAAGCTAGGGCTGCTTTTGATTCTGTGTCTGGGGATGGGTAAATACCATAAGACATAAGACCGGGCCGTACCATATCAAGACTGAATTGTGGAAAGTTCAGGAGTCCACCGCTGTTGGACATATGTTTTTGGGGAATATGTATATTGTTTTCCTCTAGCATTTCGACAAGTTCCTTAAACAGTTTCCACTGCATTTGGTTATAGTCTTCATCTTCAATTTCACTTGATGAGAAGTGCGAAAAGATGCCCTCTAATATGATGTTGGGAAAGCCAAGAATTTCTCTAATGACATTAAAGGCTTCTTGATGAGTAGTTCCACCCCTTCCCATTCCTGTATCCACTTCTATGTGGATTGGGGCTTTGACGCCTGCTTTTGCATAACTTTTTTGTAACTCCCTGGCAAAACCGAGGTCGGAAATCGATGGGATCAAATCATATTTGATTATCTCATTTATTTCGGAAACGGTGGCCGGACTCATTATCAGTATCGGTGAGGTTATCCCGCTTACCCGTAATTGTACTCCTTCATCTGCATTGGCAACTCCGAGAAAAGAGGCACCATTTTTCAGAGCAACATTGGAAATTTCAATTGCTCCGTGACCATAGGCGTCTGCCTTGACTACCTGGAGAATCTTAACATCGGGGCCAACAATTTTTTTTATTTCGTCCAGGTTGTGACTGAAGTTTTCGAGATCAACCTCGACCCAGCTTCTGTATTTTAGAGAATTTTTTAATGACATTTCAAATATAATCTCCTAACTTGGATAAGCCGTAACTCCAAAAGTGCCTAAAGCTTGAAGTGCCTAAAGTGAGCTAAAGTTAATGTACACGCCCTTGGCGCGGTCAAATTTGAAACAGGCTGCGCTGAAAGCGCATTTTTTAACTTTAGGCACTTTAGCTCACTTCACACTTTAAACTTTATTTTTTCGTCATAATATAAACCCCGTCCCATTTACCGTCAGGTGGGGTTTTTTTAAGCTCTTGACATCTTTTGATATACAGCTCTGAGGGAGGATCACCCTGATGAAGAGACAACACATCCTGGAAAAAGGCAACAGCCTCATCCCACTTGCCCTGTCTATATTTTACCAGTCCCTCCTCAAACCGTTTAACAAATTCTTCCCGGTTTTCAACATCGCCCCCTTCCCCTAAAAGCTCATATATCCTTACAGGAAGTTTCTTCCCCTTGACCCTGACAAAATCAAGTTCCCGGCACAAAAATTTATTCTTAACCTCGTTGTATGTGTATTCACTGATAATGATATTTGTTCCGTATTCTTTGTTGATTCCCTCCAACCTTGAACCAAGATTTACATTATCACCCATCACCGTATAATCAAACCTCATATCGGACCCCATATTACCTACTACCATTTCACCGCTGTTCATACCTATTCCGATATTAAGCACAGGCCTGTTTTCATCTGCCCACTTCTTTTGAAGTTTCCTCAGTTCATCCATCATACCAAGGGCGGACCTGCAGGCGCTTACCGGGTGATCATCCTGGGGCAGCGGGGCACCAAAGACCGCCATAATAGCATCTCCCATATATTTGTCGAGAAGGCCATCGTATCTGAATACAACACCGGTCATTGCGGTCAGATATTCATTGAGGAGGTGTACGAGTTCCTCCGGTGACAGTTTCTCGGAAACGGTGGTAAACCCCCGTATATCAGAGAAGAGAACGGTAAGATTCATCTTTTCCCCCCCGAGCTTCAGCTTTGAAGGATCCTTCAACAGTTCGTTGATTACGGAAGGGGTAAGGTAATACTGGAAAGCACTGCGTATCTTTTTCTTCTCCCGCTCTTCGGTTATGTACTTGTAGATCGTTATGCCGAGGTAGACGGTAAGTATTGTAATGACGGGGTAGATGAGATTGAGCCAGATGTTGTAATGGGAGAAGATGAACCAGTTGATCAGGAGATACGTTACAAGTAACAGAAGGCTGAAGAGAACACCGTAAGAACCCCTGACCCTGGACAGAACAATGCCTAGGATAAGACCGAAGAAAATTATAGCGGTAATGTCAAATAACCCGATCCAGCCGGGACGCTTAAGAAATGTTTGACGAAGTATGTTGTCTATCACAGTGGCATGAATTTCAACTCCCGGATACGTCGTACTGAAGGGAGTTACCCTCATGTCGTAAATACCTGTAGCTGTAGCGCCCACCAGAACGATTTTGTCTTTGAAAAGTGCCGGTTTCAGGCGGCCGCTTATGATATCGGCAATCGAATAATGGGGGAAGGTCTTCGCCGGCCCAAGATAATTTATCAACATCCTCCCCGACTCGTCGGTCGGGATATCAAGAGCACCTATCCGTATGGAATCAACGCCAAAGTCGGCCATCTTCAGGGTCATCATAGGCCAGTCCATGTACTGAAGCAGGACGGAGATGGAAAGAGGGGGATAAAAATCGTCCCTGAATTTAATAACGAGAGGGGACCACCGTATAGTTCCGTCACTGTCGGGAAAACAATTAAAGTATCCGCTATTTTCTGCCACATCGGACAGCGGCCCCACGTTTGCTGCCGCCGCACATGCTTTTGGCAGAATGTATTCATCCGGTTTGCCTATGAACTGTACTATCTGATATTTGGAGTAAGCAATATTATCGGCACATTTCTGAGCGTCCTCTTTGTTCAGGTGTGCTATTTCCTTCTCTGTGGTGTGGAAAAAGTAGCCGAGGGTGACATTGCCCGCATTCTTGATTGATTCGGCGAGTATCGGATCGGTAACTGCAGGTTCGGCAAAGACGATATCCATCCCCACGGCTTTTGCTCCACATTCCTTCAGGGTGTCAATGAGTTTTGCAATTGTTGCCCTCGGCCATGGCCATCGCCCCAGTTCACTTAAACTCTTCTCGTCGATGGTTACAATTACGATATTTCCTCCGGGAGATCTCTCGCCCCTGGAAAGAGTCCTCAGATCCAGGGTTTTTAGCTCCACAAATCTAAGGAAGGGAACATTCATGAAATAGAAGATGATCGCTATTAGGACCATAACAATGCTTATTTTCAGGGGGGATATTGACAGCAGTCTCTTGAAAAGGTTGTTCATGGGGACTCCTTGTTCGAGGATTTAATAAATAATATCAAACCCTTTTTGAAAGTCAAGATAAAGGATTTGAGAGATTGCATAGATAGCATATGGAGTATGTTTGAAATAACAAATATCTTGACAAAGGATATGCTTTATGGTAGCCAAAACAGTCTTATGAAGCGGTAAAAAATGAGGTTATGTTTGCCGATGTAGCTCAGCCGGTAGAGCAACTGATTCGTAATCAGTAGGTCAGCGGTTCGACTCCGCTCATCGGCTCCAGAGAGTATAATAAAGGGATCCGCCATATTTTAATTGGACCCGTCAGTTGCTAGCTTATGTTTCTCCGATCCGCGTCTTCTAAAGGAACTGTCTATGAAGAGGCGGACAGTGGGTATGACCGGAAACAGTTATGCCTCCCGTGTTTGGAAAGGAGAGTAAATAAGATGTTGTTTTCCTAACTAAACTTTGAGAAAGGAGTGCATTGTTATGAAAGTTACCAGAAGAGGTTTCTTGAAGATCTCCGGTGTGGCGTTGATGGCAAGCGGTATCGGAATCAGTCTGAAGCCGGTATTGGCTCACGCCGAACCACTGAAGATCAAGTATGCTAAAGAGACCACCACAATTTGTCCTTACTGTGCTGTCGGATGTGGTATAATTGTCGCCACTAGCAAGGGTAAGGTCATCAATACGGAAGGTGATCCTGATCACCCCATCAACCGAGGTTCTTTGTGTACCAAGGGTGGGTCTATTTACCAGCTGTCGGTTAATAAAAACCGGCTTGACAAACCACTTTACCGGGCACCTTATTCCGATAAGTGGGAGGAAAAACCCTGGGAATGGATGCTTGACAGGATTGCCAAAAATGTAAAGAAGAGTCGTGATAAGAGTTTCGAAGAAAGAAACGCCAAGGGTCAGGTGGTCAACCGGACAAACGGAATAGCTTCGGTTGGCAGCGCTGCCATGGACAATGAAGAGTGTTTCATCTATCAAAAATTATTAAGGGGGTTGGGCCTGACTTATATTGAACACCAGGCCCGTATCTGACACAGCGCAACTGTTGCGGCTCTGGCAGAGTCGTTCGGACGCGGTGCGATGACCAATCACTGGATCGATATTGGAAACAGTGATTGTATATTAGTTATGGGGAGCAACGCTGCTTCAAACCATCCCATTTCCTTCAAGTACGTCACCAAGGCTATGGAAAAGGGTGCTAAGCTAATCAGTGTTGATCCCAGATTTACACAGACCTCTTCAAAGGCCGATATTTACGCTCCTTTGAGGTCGGGTTCGGATATAGCCTTTCTTGGAGGCATGATCAAATATATCCTGGACAATAATCTTATTCAGAATGAGTATGTCGTAAATTACACGAATTCCGCCTTCCTGGTAAATCCGAAATTTAAACTTCCTGGAGACAATAAGGGAGTCTTCTCCGGGCTCGCTGACGGCAAGTATGAGAAATCCACATGGTCATTCCAGACGGATGCCAACGGTGTCGTCAAAAAAGATAAAAGCCTGAAGGACCCTAACTGTGTTTACCAGCTCCTGAAGAAACATTATTCAAGGTATACCCCTGATCTAGTATCCAAGATCACCGGTACACCACAGGATAAACTTCTTGCGGTTTACAAGGAATATACCAAAACCGGCAAGGTAGGAAAAGCTGGGACTATTATGTATGCCATGGGGTGGACCCAGCATACGGTGGGAGTTCAGAATATTAGAACAATGGCCATGATCCAGCTCCTCCTTGGAAACATGGGTGTCGCTGGCGGTGGTGTCAACGCCCTCAGAGGAGAAGCCAATGTTCAGGGATCTACCGATCATTGTTTGCTCTTCCACATCCTCCCCGGGTATCTCAAGACACCCAAGGCATCTCAGCCCACGCTGGCTTCGTATAATACCAAATATACGCCCACAACGAAGGAACCGAACAGCCTGAACTGGTGGAAGAATTACCCCAAATACACAGCGAGTTTATTGCGGGCTCACTACGGGAAAGACGTCACTTTGGACCAGGCATACTGGTACCTTCCCAAACTGGATGACGGTAAAAATTACTCTTGGCTGAGTATTTTTGATTTGATGTACAAGGGGGGGTTCACCGGATTCTTCGCATGGGGACAGAATCCCGCTTGCAGCGGTGCCAGCTCTAATAAAACGAGAGAGGCCATGACCAAACTTGACTGGATGGTCA
Organism: uncultured Syntrophales bacterium; assembly: GCA_964650385.1. Classification (GTDB taxonomy): domain Bacteria; phylum Desulfobacterota; class Syntrophia; order Syntrophales; family JADFWA01; genus JAUSPI01. The sequence goes on from CAZYTP010000014.1 coordinate 13,488, forward strand.
ATGTCAATATCTTTGACAACGAAACCGGGTCCTTCTGGAAGGGTCCCGGTATGGATCCGAAGAAGATAAAGACTGAGGTTTTCATGCTTCCATGTGCCGCCTCGATAGAAAAGGAAGGCAGTATCAGCAACAGCGGCCGCTGGATGCAATGGAGATACAAGGCTGTTAATCCTCCGGGAGTCGCCATGCCTGATGGTGAAATCATTACCGAGCTCTTCTACAAGTTAAAAGAGCTTTACGAAAAAGAAGGCGGTCCTCTTAAAGAAGCCGTTACAAAAATGACCTGGGAGTATGGTCCACAAGGTGCTGACGGAAAGATCAAGCATCTGGATACCCATGCCATTGCTAAAGAGATCAATGGTTACTTCCTGGAAGACAAGACGATTAAAGGAAAGCTCTATAAGAAAGGCACACTCGTTCCAAGCTTTGCCTTTCTCCAGGATGACGGGTCGACCTCTTCCGGCAACTGGCTGTACTGTAATTCCTATACTGAAAAAGGGAATATGGCAGCACGGCGCGGAGGCAAGGATGAATCCGGCATAGGCCTTTACTCTGATTGGTCATGGTGCTGGCCTGTCAATCGCAGGATCATCTACAATGGCGCTTCAGTTGACCTGAAGGGAAACCCCTGGGATAAAGAGCAACCTGTCATCAAGTGGAATGGCAAAAAGTGGGTAGGGGATGTACCTGATGGTGTTGCCGCGCCAGGTTCGGGAAGACCTCCTTTCATCATGAAAACTCATGGTGTCGGTAGTATTTTTGGACCGGGACTTGCTGATGGACCATTTCCGGAACATTATGAACCTCTGGAATGCCCCGTAGAAAAGAACTTTATGTCACCTCAAATGGTTAATCCGACTATCAAGAGATGGGATAAAGAGGGAACGGGAACAGATGTGGATGCCAGGGCAACCTGCGATCCGAAATTTCCCTTTATCTGTAGCACTTACAGAGTCAGTGAGCATTGGCAGACCGGTCTCATGACAAGATGGTGTCCCTGGCTTGCGGAAATGCAGCCCGAGATGTTTGTCGAGATGAGTAAGGAACTTGGCAAGCTGAAGGGCATCAAGAATGGCGAACGTACCATCGTAAAATCGATAAGGGGCGAGGTCGAAGCAGTTGCCATTGTTACAGACAGATTCAAACCCTTTAAGCTAAATGGCACCGTTGTTCATCAGGTCGGTATTCCATGGCACTATGGATGGGTAACGACAGCCATGAGGAAGTATGTCAAAGGTGATAAGAAGCCGGAAATTTTTACTACTGGTGATTCAGCTAATCTGCTTACACCATTCATCGGAGATGCCAATACCATGATACCTGAGAGCAAGGCCTTCATGGTAAATGTTGAAAAGAAGGGGGTGAAATAAATGTCTAATAAAGCTAAGCTCATTGATCTTTCAAAATGCACTGGATGCAGGGGCTGTCAGCTTGCCTGTAAGCAGTGGAATGCAAACCCTGCAAAGCAGACCACGAATAGAGGAACATATCAGAATCCACCCGACCTTCAGCCAAATACCTGGACGCTTATAAGGTTCCAGGAGATATCGGATGGCAACGGCGGTGTTAAATGGTTGTTCAGAAAAGATGGATGCATGCATTGCACCGATGCCGCGTGTGTAGAGGTATGCCCGGCAGACGCACTATACCATACCAAATTTGGGACGGTTGGTGTGCGCCGTGAAAATTGCATAGGCTGTGGAGCATGCGTCGATGCATGTCCTTTCGGGATTCCAAAGCTGGACGAAGAACTCGAGAAGGCCTTTAAGTGTGACATGTGCATGACCAGGCTGGAGAACAATTTATTGCCTGCCTGTGTCAAGGCATGTCCCACCGGAGCCCTTCAGTTCGGCGACCAGGCAGATATGCTGAAAAAGGCTTACAAGCGGGTTAAGGAACTAGGGGGAGATGCATCGGTCTACGGAGATAAATTTGTAGATGGAACCCACGTCATCTATGTTCTTACAGAAAAAGTGGACGTATATGATGAGCTTCCCGTGAAGCCGGAAAAACAGGCTACACTCTGGAAGAACCTGTTCAAACCGTTTGGTTTGCTTGCGGCAGGTGGTTTAATAGGACCATCCTTCTTACGTTACATAACTCGAGAGCCTAAATCTGACGATGAGGGAACTGAGATAAGCAGGATGGAAGATTAATATAATAAAGAGAGTTATTTTAATCTCTTAAACAAAAAAGGCCTGCTCCATAGGAGCAGGCCTTTTTTGTGAGACGTGTTTTCTTACTTCACTATCTTTATGATGTCTCTGAATTTCTCATGTTCTGCGGTTCTCAGCAATTCAAACAGTGCTATTTCTGTGCTTGTCAGACTTGCGCCACTATCTCTCATCTTCTCCAGTCCAATATCTCTATTTCTTACTGCTCTTGAAGAAACGGTATCTGTAACAATATGAACTTCATAATCCATATTGAGTAAACCCATGGCCGTCTGATAGACACAGATATGTGTTTCGATTCCTGAGAGCAAAATCTGACTTCTGTTAAGCGATTTAAGCTCGTGCATAAAAGGTTCATTATCGCAACAGTTGAAATTTACCTTACTTATATACTGAATGTCAGGCAGAAAATGATCGATTTCAGGTATTGTTGGGCCAAGTTTTTCGGGAATCTGTTCTGTTACGATGATGGGAATTTCCAAGACACGTGCCCCTTGAATCAGCTTCTGCGCATTTTCGAAAAGTTGATGCTTTGCATACATTGAATGGGCCAGATTACCCTGAAAGTCGATAACGATTAAGACCATGTTTTCTGAAGCAAGCATAGATTATAACTCCTTTCTACAATAACAATTTCCACTTTCCTGTTTGAGGTTAAACCTAACCAACTATAATGTCATCAATTGATCGCTTTGGCACATGGTGCTTGCCTTCGCTGTCGCGCCAGTATTTTATGTTTCCATCAGGGCCGACGGTTTCTATTACTACCGTTTCCTTTGGTTTTCCGAGGGCCAGGACAAGAATTATTTCGAGGTGCGGCGGTAGTTTGAGGATCTCACGAAGGTTTGTCCGCCTGATTGAAGCGATCATACAGCCCCCGAAACCCTTCTCCGTTGCACCAAGAAGGATATTCTGGGCAGCAATTCCGTGATCACAGCCAGTGGATCGGCTTATCTGTGTGTCTGCGAGTATAATGATATATGCGGATGGCCTTTCCCCTTCTGATGGACCGGGCCAGTCTTTCAGATAACCGGCCCACTCAAGGTGTGGAAATATAAGGGCATTCTTTTGAACTTCACAGGAAAGGATATATCTTAGCGGTTGCATATTGGCTGCTGAAGCAGAGAGCCTCGCCAGATCAACAAGTTCTCTAAGTGTATCAAGTTCGATAACAAAATCCTGATAAAATCTTCTGTAGCTTCTGTTTTTCTGTATCAAATCTCTTATCATTTTGCCCTCCTTATTGTTTTAAATTTGGGTATCCTGAAAATGAAATTTAGAAATCGAAACTAACATCAATCTTGAAATTCTGTTTGGCAGGCATGTTGAGTATATCAGAAACGCCACTTTTTTCGCTAATTTCCGTCAGCGATTCTTTTATCTCTTCTTCGGTAGAAGCCATGAAAGTAAACCAGACATTGTATTCGTGGTTTCTTCTGTAATTATGGGTTACCCCCGGATAAGAATTGACGATTTCGACAAATTCTTTCAGCTTCTCCTTTGAGACCCGAGCGGCACAGAGAGTGCTTGCAAAACCAAGTTTTCGGGTGTCAAACACTGCTCCCATTCTGCGAATGATCCCTGTCTCCTTAAGTTTTTTGACACGTTTCAGGACTTCATCCTCATCAATACCGATTATCTTGGCCAGTACGTTGAAGGGCTCTGCATGAACCGGGAAATCGGTCTGGATAATGTTCAATATCTTTTTGTCTGTTTCATCCATCGTTAATCTAAATAAACTTGAATTTCGAATGTCTGATAATCGGGTTTAAGATTTGAAACCTTCTTTTTTTGGTTCATAAATACAAAATGGTTCCTCAGCCAGGTAGTCTCCCGTGACTTCATAGGCGCGGGCACGGCAACCGCCGCACACCTTGAGAAATTCACATCTGCCGCATTTTCCCTTATAGTTGTCAAGATTTCTCAAGTTTCTAAAAACAAAAGAATTATTCCAGATATCTTCAAACCCTTTTTCCTTAAGCTGACCACAGTCAATCTCAAGAAAACCACAAGGCTGTATTTGCCCGGTATGAGAAATAAAACAGAACGAAACGCCCCCCATACAACCTCTGGTCATGGTATGCAATGAATCCCTATCTTCCCTTGATTCCGCTGGTCTTTCCTTTCTTCGCTGATGGAAAATGCGAAAATAGTGAGGAGCGCAGGTAGCTTTGAGCTGAATCGGGCAAGTGAAACTCTGTTCATAAAACCAGTTCAACGTTTCTTCATAATCTTGAGGTGGTATCTCCTGATCAGCCATTTCTCTTCCCCTCCCTGTGGGTATAAGGAGAAAGATGTGGTGAGCGGCGGAACCCAGCCCGATGGCCAGATTCAGGATCCCCTGAATTTGATCTAGATTGACCCGGGTTATAGTGGTATTGATCTGAAATTCCAGTCCGGCTTTTTTCATGGCCGCAATCCCGGCCATCGCCTTCTCGAAAGCGCCGGATACCCTCCGAAAGGCATCATGCCTTTCGGCATCCAGACCGTCGATGCTGATACTGACCCTTTTGATTCCTGATTCAAGCATCTTTACGGCAATATCTTCTGTTACCAGTGTACCGTTAGTGGCCAGTACCACTCGCAGACCCTTCTTATCCACATAAGAGGCGATATCGAAAATATCCTCCCGCATAAGCGGTTCCCCTCCGGTCAGGATAATTACCGGTTTGCTAAAGGATGCTATGTCGTCAACGAGCTTAAAACACTGATCCGTAGTAAGTTCCCCTTCATAGGGGCCGGATTCTGATGAAGCCCGGCAGTGTATACAGGAGAGGTTACAGCTCCTCGTTACTTCCCAGGCAATCATTCGGAGTGTATGAGGTAGTTCTTTAAGATGTCCGTTCATATGTATTTCTCGGGCCCGGTGTCAATCACGACGGTAAGCTACGGCAGAGAAACTAAACTATCAGTTTCGCTGCGTCCCGGGCAAAATAGGTTATTATAATATCCGCCCCAGACCTCTTTATTGATAGAAGGGCTTCCATCATCGCCTTTTCCTCATCCAGCCAGCCAAGATTGGCAGCAGCCTTGATCATGGCAAACTCCCCGCTGACATTGTAGGCCGCTATCGGCAGGTCGAATTCCTCTTTAGCCCTGTAGATAATATCGAGATAAGGGAGTGCAGGTTTCACCATAATAATATCCGCCCCCTCTTCAACATCGAGGGTTATCTCCCGGATAGCCTCATCGGAATTGGCCGGATCCATCTGGTATGATTTCCTGTCCCCGAATTGCGGTGCACCTTCAGCGGCTTCGCGAAAGGGTCCGTAAAAGCAAGAGGCATACTTTGCCGAATAGGCCATAATGGGGAGGGCATCATATCCTTCCTCATCGAGGGCCTCCCTGATTGCCCCGACACCGCCGTCCATCATGCCGGAAGGGGCCACCATATCTGCACCGGCCTTCGCCTGAGACAGGGCTGTTTCTACGAGGATTTCCAGGGTGGCATCATTGTCCACATCATTGTCTTTAATTGTACCGCAATGACCGTGGCTGGTATATTCGCAGAGGCATAAATCACAAATTACAATGATATCAGAGACTTTCTCCTTGATTTTCCTTGTCGCCTGCTGGATAATCCCATCGTCGGCAAATGCGCCTGAACCGACTTCGTCTTTCTTTTCCGGAATGCCGAAAAGGAGTACAGCAGGGATACCGAGATCCTTCGTTTTTTGCACTTCTTTCACCAGATGATCAACAGACATCTGAAAGTTGCCCGGCATGGAGTTGATCGGTTTCTTGACATTACGGCCAGAGGTTACAAAGAGGGGATAAACAAGGTCATCAACGGACAATTTTGTCTCCCGTATCATTCTCCTGAAACTCGCGTTTTTCCTCAATCTCCTTGGCCTATAAGCTGGATAATACATGGTCTCTCTCCTGAGTGTAAAGTTTAAACATCAAACTTAAATTTCTTCATCCGTCAGATAACAGGCTGGGTCAGATGTCCAGATGTCACCTGATACCGCCTCAGCCCTCACCCGAAAATTGCCCCCGCAGATATCGAGCCAGCGGCAGGTTGCGCATCTCCCCGTCACGTGAGGTTTTTTATCTTTCAATTTTGCCATCAATTCATTCGATGTATCCAGCCATATCTCACTGAAAGGACGTTTCCTGACATTACCGAAGGACAGATTTCTCCAGAACTGGTCTGCGTGGACTTCACCATCCCAGCTCACACACCCGATGCCGTTTCCGGAACTGTTTCCCTCGTTCATCTTGAGAAGCTCAAAGACTTCGGCGGCTCTTTTCGGGTCTTCCCTCAGCAAACGTAAATATACATAAGGGCCATCGGCATGGTTGTCCACGGTGAGTATCTCTTTTTCCATTCCACGATCAAAAAGATCCCTTGTCCTGTCCATGATAATATCTACCACTTTTCTCGTTTCATCGTGGGACAGATCTTCATTGATCAACGCGGAGCCGCGTCCCGCATAGACGAGGTGATAGAAACATGCCCGGGGGATTTCTCTTTCCTCAATGAAGTCAAAAATGGAAGGGATTTCGGAGGAATTTTTTCTGCTTATGGTAAAGCGAACTCCCACCTTTATACCCTCATCCTGACAGAGACTGATTCCTTTCAGGGCGGCATCAAAAGCTCCACTAACCCCCCTGAACCTGTCATGTATTTCCTGCATTCCATCGAGGCTCACGCCAACATATGAAAGGCCGATTTCCCCAAAGATCTTTGCCAGATTTTTTGTCATCAGTGTGCCGTTTGTTGAAATCACTGCCCGCATACCCTTATCCACAGCGAACCGGATAAGCTCGGGAAGATCCTTTCTTATCAACGGCTCACCGCCGGAAAAGAGAATAACCGGACATCCGAACGAGGCAAGGTCAGATATCAGTTCTTTTCCTTCATCGGCATTCAATTCATCGCTGTAGCGTATATTTTGAGAACTCGAGTAACAGTGAATGCATTTAAGGTTGCATCTTCTGGTTGCATTCCAGACGACCACAGGCTTCTTATCCTTGGAAAACTGGAGAAGATGTGAAGGGAGTGCCCCGGAGTCCCTCCCATAACGAAGAACATCTGACGGCTCTACAGCCCCGCAATATAGCTTTGAAATTCCAATCATAATCTAAAAGCCTCAATCAGTGCATCTACAAGGCCGGAAACGGTATATGTCTCCGGCATGATATCGGTCTTGAAACCGAGTTTTTCCGCAGTAGCGGCCGTCACAGGTCCTATGCACGCTGTCTTTATGTTTTCGGGAAGATGGATGTCCTCTCCCATAATATTCAGGAAGTTATTCGCAGTGGAAGGACTTGTGAAGGTAATGACGTCAACCTTAGTTTGCCCTATCAAGTCATAAAGCTCTAACTTGTCTCTTCCCGAACTAACTGTCCGGTAAGCTACCGCGACGTCTACGTTTCCACCGAGCTTTGAAAGGCCCTCCGGAATCACGTCACTGGCAATTTCCGCCCTTGGCAGAAGAAAGTTCTTGTCCCTGATTTTCTGTTCTTTAAATTTTTCCAGAACAGCTTCAGACGTATAATCATCGGGGATGATATCGATGCGGATCCCGTAATTTTCCACAGCAGCAGAGGTAGCGGGTCCGATGGCACATATCCTGATTCCCTTGAGGTCTCTTATGTCCTTATTCAAATCATCAAGGCGCTTGAAGAAAAACTTAACCCCGTTTACACTGGTAAATACAATCCAGTGGTATTTTTCTATATTTTCTATCGCCCGGTCCAGATCATCGAAATTCTCGGGCGGAACAATCTTTATCGTGGGGAAATAGATAACCCGTGCCCCCGCTCTATGCAAAATATCTGCAAATTCTCCTGCCTGTTCAACGGGTCTCGTAATAACGATTCCTTTACCGAAGAGGGGTTTCTTTTCAAACCAGTTCAGAGACTCTCTTAATTTTACCACCTCTCCCACGACAAATATCGCCGGTGGTGAAAAATTTTTTTCTTCCGCTATCTCTACTATATTTCGAAGAGTTCCTGTCAGGGTTTCTTGATCCGCCGTTGTTCCCCACCTTATCAGGGCAGCCGGTGTTTCTGCATCCCTCCCGCTGCCGACCAGGTTTTCCACGATATGCCTCAAATTCTTGACACCCATCAAGAAGACAACGGTTCCGATGGCGGAGATTCTCTCCCAGTCTATATCGCTTTTACCCTTTGTAGGATCTTCATGACCGGTTATAAAGGCAACTGTGGATGTATAATCCCGGTGTGTCAGGGGTATCCCGGCATAGGCGGGAACGGCTACTGCAGAGGTGACACCGGGGACCACCTCAAAAGGGATGCCTTCTTTTGAAAACATTTCTGCTTCTTCTCCACCCCTTCCGAAGATAAAGGGATCTCCTCCTTTAAGTCTGGCAACGACATTCCCGCTCTTCGCCTCCTTTACAAGGAGTTCACTCAGTTTATCCTGGGGGATGGTATGGTTTCCACCCTTTTTACCCACGTAGATCAACCGGGCATTTTCCGCCGTATGGTTGAGAAGTTCACTGCTGACAAGATAATCATAGAGAACTACATTGGCCTCCTGAAGGCATTGTAACCCTCTGACCGTCATAAGCCCGGGATCGCCTGGTCCAGCACCGATAATATATATCTTGCCTATCTTTTCCATTAATTTAAGACTCCGTTTTTAGCACACTGCATTGCATCTGGTTATTGTTGCGTTAAAAGCCTTAGCATTCCTAAAACAGGGGAGATTAGCTGCCATCTCTTATAATGCAGGGTTAAAGCCATGCGCAACGCTGATAGCTGATCGTTTATATGTTGTATATCTCCTCCAGTATCTCCCGACCGCCTCTTGACGATATTCTTTCGGCCAGCATCTTCCCCAGCTCTTCCCAATCATTAATGCTTCCCCTGACTTCGTCATCCACAATGGTCCTGCCATCAAGAGTTCCCACAAGGCCTCTTAAAATCAGTTCGTCGCCCTGTTTTGTACCGAAGGCCGCTATCGGTACCTGACATCCTCCCCCCAATTGTGTTAAAAAAGCCCTTTCGGCCCTAACTTCAATCGATGATGAACTGTGATTGAGAAAGGAGACAATGTCTCTTGTTTCTTCATTATCCTTTCGCAGTTCTATACAAAGTGCACCCTGTCCGGGGGAGGGGACCATTACTTCGATGGGGATGAATTGAGAGACACGATCTTCCCATCCCATACGTTTCATCCCGGCCGCTGCAACCACCACGCCATCAAGATTATCTGTTTTTAGCTTTTTTATTCTCGTGTCCAGATTGCCCCGTATAGAAACGATTTTGATATCCGGCATTAAATTACGCAGTTGTAATGCCCTTCTGAGGGAACCTGTACCTATCCGGGCCTCGGTTGGCAGATCCTCTAATTTCCTGTTTTCCCTTGCAATCAGAACATCTCTGGGATCCTCTCTCTCGGTTATTATGCCTATTTCCAACTCTTCCGGAAGTTCTGTGGGAACATCCTTCATACTGTGCACAGCAATCGCAATGTCGCCTTTAAGAAGCGCTTCTTCAATCTCCTTGACGAAGACACCCTTTCCCCCGATACTGGCCAAAGAAATAGTTTGCATCCTGTCTCCCTTTGTTTTAATTACGGAAATCTCCGTAATCATGTCGGGGTATTTTTCTTTCAGCCTGCCGGCTACCCAGTGTGCCTGTTTCAACGCCAGATTACTTCCGCGTGTTCCTATTCTCAATATATTTTTATTCATTATCTAGTCTGAATAATCTTCTGATAGCCGCTATGTAAGGAGCGGCACCGTCATTTTGACTTTCCTCCTTGAGACCTGTTATCGGATCATGGATCATTTTATTTGTCACAGAAGAAATCAGGATTTTTATGTTTTCCTTTTCCTCTTCACCTAAATTCTTCATCCAGGAAGCTGATTTTTGCAGTTCATTCTCAGTAATCTCATCCACTTTTTCTCTGAGAGAAACGATCGTTGGAACTGCTTCGAGCGTCTTTAGCCATCCAGAAAATTTAAGAACCTCCTCATCTATGATTGTCTCTGCTTTGTCGGCCTCTCTCATCCTGATGCTTATGTTTTCATCAACAATTTCCTGGAGATTATCGATATTATAAAGATAAACATTGTCTATTGTGTTCACCTCGGGATCGATGTCCCTCGGTACTGCTATGTCAATCAAGAACATTAATCTATTCTTGCGTCTGCGCAATGCGGAGGAGATTATTGCTTTTCCGATAATATATCCGGGCGCGCCTGTAGAACTGATTACTATATCCACCTCATTTAGTTTTTCTTCGATAAGGTCAAAATTTATTGGTGTTCCGTGAAAATCATCTGCCAGCTTCACAGCCTGCCCATAGGTTCTATTAGCTACAATAATCTTGGAGACCCCATTGCTCATCAAATGTTTTGCTGCAAGCTCTGACATCTCACCGGCACCTATTAAAAGAATGGTTTTCCCCCTGAGATCACCAAGGATCTTTTTCGCCAGGTTCACTGCCGCAAAACTTACCGAAACGGCATTGTTGGAAATACCGGTTTCCGTCCTTACCCTCTTTGCCACTCGGAAGGCATGGTGAAGCAGTTTATTCAAAATAACTCCTGACGAGTTATTTTTTACGCAGCGGCGATAGGCATCTTTTACCTGCCCCAGTATCTGTGGTTCACCCATAACCATCGAATCGAGACTTGACGCCACCCGGAACAGGTGCCTCACCGCATCATCGCTATGATAAATATACAGGCATTGCTCCAACTGATTTGGAGATAAATTGCCGAGAGAAAAAATAACGGATTTCAAGTTTTCTACGGCGGCATGGATGTCAGACACACCTGCAAGCACTTCTACACGGTTGCAGGTAGAAAGAAACAAACTTTCCCTGATCTGCGGGACACTCATTATTTCTATCAGAGGCTGGTCGTTATCCTCGCAGTTAATGGAAAGTTTTTCCCTTATTTCCACAGGAGCTGTCCTGTGATTTATTCCAATCAGTAGTATGTTCATTAGTCCAAGGATAGAATCCAGACCTCAGGGGTCAGAACAAAAAGATTATATTGGTGATATATTTTGATTTCCTTCTAAATCCTGGATTCTGACTCCTGAAATTTATTCTTACATAAACCTGTGTGATGTCATACAAAACATGTTCGTTCCGACAAAGGCAAAAAGCAAAATTAAGAAAGCAGCAATCGAATAAAGGGCAACTTTTCTACCCTTCCATCCTATGGCAAGTCTTTGGTGTAATAAAATGGCATAGAATATCCAGGCAAACAGGGTCCATATCTGTTTTGGGTCCCACTGCCAGTGACTACCCCAAGCAGTCCGTGCCCAGATTGATCCGGCAATAATTCCCATTGTTAACATAGGGAAACCCCATAGTAGACAGATGTGATTTACTCTGTCCAGATCCCGTAGCGAAGGCAGTAGCCTGCTATAACCGCTGGACATTTTATTTTTTATAAGATTTTCCTGAATCAGATACATAACACCGGCGCAACACGCAAGGGTGAAAAGGGCTTCACCTGAGACAGATAATATCACGTGAACAGTTACCAACCGTCCCTGTAAGATGGACGACATCGACACCTCCCCGCCTAATTGGACAGATGCCACCATCATTAGCAAGAAGGCAAGGGGTGACACAAAAGCACCGAGAACCCTTGTTTTTGTCTTAACCTGGAAGGCAAGATAGGTGCCGGTTATTGTCCATGCAAAAAAAGAAAGGGAATCGTACAGATTGATAAATGGACTGTGACCGGTTTCCATGCACCGGAAAAGAAAAGAAAATCCGTGTATAATAAAAGCTAGGACAAGAATCCATGTAGAAACCCTGGCCACAAAGACCCTCTTAACGAGAAGAGATGTAATATATCCCAGAGTACTTATAAAATAAGCACAAAGAGCAATTTTAAATAATAAAACATCCATTTTTGGTTCTCTTTATAGTGGAACTTAAGAGGTGTTTTCTTTATTTCCGGAGGTTATATTTTTCCATTTTAAGATGGAGGCCTCTTCTGCTGAGACCGAGCCACATTGCCGCCTTTGTTATGTTGCCGTCACATTCCTCCAGAACCTTGATGATCATCTGTTTTTCTATTTCCCCCGTCTTGCTTTTGATGATGTCTTTAAAAGATTTTTTTTGGTCTTCAGGCCGAAAAGTTATTACTGCTTCATCCGGAAAGTTGAATTCTTCCGGGAGATCTTTGATGGTAATACTATGTCCTTTGGCCATCAACACAAGTCTTTCAATAAGATTCTCAAGCTCCCTGATATTCCCTGGCCAGCTATAATTGTGGAAAAGGCTTCTTGCCCTCGAATCAATGTGTTTGATATTTCGATTAAGTTTTTTGTTGAACTTCTCGATAAAATAATCGGCCAGGGTATTAATATCTTCCTGTCTTTCTCTCAAAGCCGGAAGATGGATGGGTAGAACATTGAGTCTGTAGTAGAGATCATCCCTGAACCTTCCTTCCTTTACGTCCTGAAGAAGGTTCCTGTTTGTGGCTGTAATCAATCTTACATCTACCTTTATTGTCTGAAGTCCCCCTACCCTTTCAAACTCGTGATCCTGTATTACCCTGAGGAGTTTTACCTGCATCTCCTTTGGAATGTCGCCTACCTCGTCGAGAAAGAGGGTTCCCTTGTGGGCGAGTTCAAATCTCCCCGGCTTCCTTGAAATTGCACCTGTAAAGGCGCCTCTCTCATAACCAAAAAGTTCACTTTCCAACAGATTTTCTGAGATGGCGGAACAGTTAATTTTAATGAACGGATCGTTTTTACGGGTACTGTTTCTGTGGATTGCGTTAGCAACAAGTTCCTTTCCCGTCCCTGTTTCTCCCGTAATGAGGATCGTTGTAGTAGTGGGCGCCACTTTTTTAATGATATCAAATATTTCAGTCATTCCTTTGCCGTAGCCTATGATTTCATATCGGTCTATTTCGTCGGGACTCAAAACTACTTCATCTTCACTAAACATTCTGGTTTTGAATGCCTTGTTGATAACATTTTTCAGGTCGTCCTGTTCAAATGGTTTAGTAATGTAATCAAATGCCCCCTTTTTCAGGGCATCTACCGCTGTGTCTATCGTACCGTGAGCGGTAATGATAATAACCGGTATGGAGGGATATTCACTAACTACCTTCTCCAGAAGACCCATGCCGTCAAGTCTGGGCATTTTGAGGTCGGTTACAACGACTGCAACGTTACTGGTCGCCAGTATATCTAGTGCTTTAAGGCCATCGGCGGCAGTAGCAACCTCATAGTTTTCCTTTTTGAGCATGGCCTTTAAAACCAGCCGCATATTTAATTCGTCATCAACAACTAAAATTTTTTGCATAACTTACTAATCTATTATGGCATTGTATTGCTGTCAAGGTTATTTTATCTGGCCGGCAATCGGAAATCGGCAAAAAAAAGTGTGACAGGGCACTTCGTTTTTTCGTAGCGTTTTTCTTTGATTCAAGGCTGTCCTCAATGTAATGACGGGATCCTTATATAAAAGGTTGTTCCCTTTCCTGGACGTGATGTTACCTCAATATGACCACCATGTTTTTTGATAATCCTCTGGCAGATCGGGAGACCAAGTCCAGTCCCCTTTTCCTTGGTTGTGAAAAAAGGTTTGAATACGTTTTTCATGTCTTCCTTATTGATACCTCTGCCGTTGTCCTGGACAGAGATGTCTATGATGGTGGCATCTTCTTTCTCGATCTGTGATGTAGTGAAACTCAAAGTCCCCTCTTCGGGCATTGCCTCAATCCCATTGAACGCAATATTAAGAAAAACCTGCATCAGTTGCTCACCGTCTACATTTATCTCCGGCAGATCGGGGGAAAGAGATTTTTTGATGCTAATCTTTTCTGACAGTTTATCTGCTTTGATCAAGGCGACAACTTTTTCTATAATATTGTTGACATTTTGCTTTTTTGCATTGACCGTGTAGGGCTTGGCATAATTGAGAAACTGTGAAACGACATTACTCAGACGATCCACCTCCTCTGTGATGACATCGAGGAGATTTCGATTCTCAGCGGTATCCACTTCTGATCTCAGGTACTGTGCGGCCCCTTTGATGGAACCGAGAGGATTTCTTATTTCATGGGCAAGCCCGGTTGCCATCTCCTCCAGAAGCACTGATTTTTCATCCTCCAGTTTTTCCTCGATGGCATAAAGGGATGTGAATACATCCCTGCCGTCAAAGAAAAGGAAACTGGCGATTTTTTTTAGTATTAGTTTGACTGGATCAATAAAGATAACGATTATGAAAGACGTCATGAAAATAATGTTAATGGGGGGCAATGCCGAACTCTCTCCAAATAGGCCGATGACGAGGTAAAATACGATGGCTGCGAACAATGTAAGGATGAAAATTATAAGAGCCCTGGCCATAATTTCATAGAATTCCGGAAGATGGGGATAAGCAATAATAATCAGAGTAAAGTATATCAGGGCAGCTATTGCGATGTTTGAGAGGGAAGGAATTGCATAACCATAGTGGTAAAATATATCGGAAATGCTTACCACTGCTGCCATGGCGCAGGCGATGGCTAAGTAAATCATCCGTTTTTTTTCTATATCCGATGCCCTTTTTTTAATGGAAGCAAGAAAAGCTGCATAGCAGTAAACCGCGGCGAGGCCAACGTAGAGGTACGGGATGATATCCAGGTGAGACCATCTGTGGAAAGTTGTAAACAGTGCGCCTCCTATCAAGAAACTGCCGAATGTGGTCAAGGCTATGACTCTCTTTGGAAAGATTTGCCGATTGATGAAGAACCGGCTGAAAGCGAGCAGCAGTGGAGGGATTGAAAGAAAACCCAGATAGTAGATAGCTTTCCAGAAAGCAATATTGAAGATTCCGTAGAAAAAGACACCTGTCTTTTGTAAAAACAGCGCAAAACATAAAAGGGCAAAGGACAGGTAGACGGGATTCCTCTTTTTTTTGATTAAAAGGGAAATCGAAATTGTAAGGCTAATCGCCGCTAAGGCAAAAGTTTCCATAGAAAATTTTGTGTCCGAAGGCCAGGTCTGATCTGCCAGTGTTTCAGCCTGGGATAAGATACTTGCAATCAAACCGGCAGATTAGTTTTTTTGAACGTTATGATATCTGTAAATAAATGGTAAGTCAAGCTTAGGGAAACAGATGTATATGTTCCCATGGATGAACTGAACAGCGAGCGAATAAAAAAAACATTTTTCTTACCCCGATAAACGGGATAAGTCCCACTAAAGGGGATAAATGCGTTAACGAAAATATTTTCTAACTTACTAAACAGTCGGAGATTATTCTTCGAATTACTTTGTTCCCCGTAACTTGTTGCGGGGAGATCCAATACAGTGGCGCCTCGCCTGCTATTGAGAGGCATGGCAAAGAAATCAGGGGGAAAAAGGACGAGGACAGTTTTCTGCCTTCGAAAACGCAGAAGCCCCTCTAATATAACCATTAGAGGGGCTTTTACCGATAGTATAAACTAAAGCTACTTTTGGTGTATCATTTGTGCCGATACGATGTCTTTATTCTATGGTCATCAAGAGCTGATCAACATCCACGGCATCTTTCTCTTTTACATTGATTTCTTTTACTACACCGTCTATTGGAGAGAAGATGGGATTTTCCATTTTCATCGCCTCGAGTACCAGAAGTTCATCATCTTCTTTTACTTCCTGACCAGGTTTCACAAGAATCTGCCAAATGTTTCCCGGCATTGGAGCGAGTATTTCTTCACTCATTTGTATTCCTCCTTTTAAGTTTTTTATCGAATTACCCCATATACTTAAACGAACGGGGATTAATTCCTGTTACTTTAATAAAGTTAAAAATAGCCCTGCTGCTGAAACTGTGCCGATACAACCGGCTACATTGGGCCCCATCGCGTGCATAAGAATAAAGTTACGCTTGTCATTCTTTGACGCCACAACCTGCGAGACACGCGCAGCCATGGGCACTGCCGACACACCAGCCGATCCGATTAGAGGATTTATCTTCTCTTTTAGGAAAAGGTTGAATATCTTGGCAAGGACAAGGCCTCCTAATGTGCTGAAAGCAAAGGCAACCAATCCAAGGCAGAATATAAACAGAGATTGCGGTTTCAAAAAGAGCTCTGCCGGCATAGCACCGCCAACACAGAGACCTAAAAATATCGTTACAATATTTATCAGTTCATTCGCTGCCGTCTTGGAGAGACGTTCCACCACACCGCATTCCTTGAACAGATTACCCAGCATCAGCATCGCCATCAGCGGTGCTGATTCCGGGATAAGGAGACAGATGACTCCTGTTGCCACCAACGGGAAGCAGATCCTTTCAAGCTTGCTGACAGGCCGTGTCTGTTTCATCTTGATTTTGCGCTCTGCCTTGGTCGTCATAAGGTTCATTATCGGCGGCTGGATAATCGGTACCATCGCCATGTATGAATAGGCTGCCAATGCTGTTGCACCGAGAAGGTGTGGAGCAAGCTGCGCCGTTAAGAATATCGTTGTAGGTCCGTCGGCCCCTCCGATGATTCCGATTGAGGCGGCCTCCTGGAGGTTAAATCCTAACATGAGAGCAATAAAGAAAGCTATATAAACACCGAATTGTGCCGCCGCGCCGAGAAGAAGGGTCTTCGGATTGGCCAAAACCGGCCCAAAATCGGTCAAGGCACCGATACCCATAAAGATAATCGGCGGCAACAAATCCCATTTATCGATAGTGAAATGATAAAATACCCAGAGAAGGCCATGACCTTCCGTCATAAGACCTGTCATGGGAAGGTTTACAACGAATATTCCAAAACCTATGGGTACCAGAAGCAAAGGTTCATAATTCTTAGTTATAGCAAGATATATAAAAGTAAACGCTATTACCCACATTATAAGATTTCCAAAGGTTAAGTTTAAAAACCCTGTCCCTTCAAAGACCTTTATAAATATAGAAAAATCCATGTCTATTATTTTACCTCCTTAATTTTACCTTCCGGAAGATGGAATTTCTTTAGATTAAGCTTCCTTCTTCTCTTTTTTCGTGAACAGAGCCGCGATTTTCCCAAAGATCATAACTGATAACATTAATAGTATAAGGCAGACAAAAACACCGCTGAATCCAACAACGAACACTTTCAATGCTTCTCCCCATTCAACTCCCATTTCCAACCTCCTAATAAAGTAACTTTTTATACCGGTACAGCCCGGAAATTCCCTTAACTGACCGGAAAGGGAATCCCATTATAACTTCACTAAAAAATAAAAATAACGATAAAGTGCTTTCTAAATACTCCTACCCATTATCAGCATTAAACTGAGCTCCGCTAATAACAAGAAATTAGAGCAATGTCAAGATTATTTTGTAAATGTGTGTGATTTAACAGACTATGCTTTTAATGCTTCAATTTTATTTTAGAATTAAGGTGTTATGAAAGCTGTCCAGGATGAATTTTGGGACCGTTACAGTCTTAATAAACAGCTCAACATAGTGCAGGTATTTCTTAACGATTGGTCCTGTTTTCCGTTAAGGTGTGGTGATAAATATATGATTAGAAAGCTTTTCAAAAAGGGACTTTTCGTGTATTAATCTTTTTGGGAGAGAGAGTAAAACGAAATGATACCAACCGGTGAAATATCAAGCCGTTTTTATGAATATCTTTCCGGAAGAGAGGGAGATCTTCTGGTAAAGGAGGTCAGAGTCGGTCTCAGCTATCTGGGTGTGAAACTGGAAGAAGACCGGATGGGACTGGCTGCGGTGCTGAGGCACGAATTAACCCCGGGCTGTTCGGTTCTTGATGAGGCCGGCAAACTCGTTGGTTCAAAGGCTTCTGATCTTTTGAGGCGTCTCGTCAACGGCAGGAACCCCCTTGAAAAAGCACTGGGACTGGCTACGGCAAATGCCATAATTCATCCGGAGCCAACTGAAGAGGATAAGAACACACTTGAATTGATTAATCTTGGATCAGAAGACAGGGTCGCCATGATAGGCCTTTTTCGTCCTCTGGTGCAAAGGATAAAGGAAACCGGGGCATCTCTTTCCATTATTGAGAGGAATCCGGCTCGGATGGAGATTCTCGGTCAGAAGGAAAGAGAAAGAATCCTCGAAGAGTGTACAGTTGCGATTATTACCGCTACCACACTATTGAATGATACCATGGAGGAGGTGCTGAACAGCCTGGGGAGTCCCCGGCATGTTGCGGTGCTGGGTCCTTCAACACCGATGTGCGGGGATCTTTTTGAAGGGACGCAGGTAAGCCTTTTAGGAGGTTCCGCATTGCTCAATACAGAAAAGATTATGCAGATTATTTCTGAAGGTGGAGGAACAACTGCTTTGCGGCCCTATTTGAGGTTTGTCAATATCCTGCTGGATAAAGATTGATGGCTTTGTGAAAAGTCCACATGGAGGAAAACATGATACCCATCGTGTCAGTTGTAGGTAAATCGGGTGCCGGCAAGACCACACTGATAGAAAAAGTGATCCCGGAATTAAACAGGAGGGGTTATCGGGTGGCTACCATCAAGCATAATATACACGGGTTTGACATAGACCACGAGGGGAAAGACAGCTGGCGCCATAAAAGAGCGGGCGCACATACTGTTGTAATAGCATCACCACGGAGAGTGGCCATGATTGAAGATATCGACAAAGATCATAATATTGCCGAGCTGAGTGATAAATATATCAAAGATGCAGACATTATTTTGGTTGAGGGGTATAAAGGAAATCCATATCCCAAGATTGAAGTCAACCGTACGGAGATGAAGCAGGGACTGTTATGTACAAATGATGATAACCTCATCGCCATCGTGAGCGATCACAAATTGGATATCGATGTTCCATGCCTCGACATTAATGATATATCAGGGGTGGTTGATATTATAGAGGAGCGCTTTTTGCAATTATGACGGATGGAATCGATTTTTGGCGGATATTGAAATGGGTTTTAATTGTACTGGTGGCCGGTTTCATCGGACAGTTCGGGAAAACATTCGCCAAACATATGATGGTACGGATCAAGGCGGGGAAAAAGGCAACCCCCGCTGGAACTGAGGAACAGGAAGATAGGATAGAAATAACCGGAGAGAGAGATCTCCCGAAAATTCCGGAAGATATGTCTCCTGAGCAGGCCGAAGAACGGGCGAAGCAGGAGAAAAAAACATTGAAAGCATTGGCAAAGGAGAAAAAAAAAGAGGTAACGTTAACGGAAAAGCAGACAAAAAAGCTTTAGCGCAGAAAAATAATGTTGCAGAATTCCTCAAAAGCCCTCAAAATGTAATTTTCTTTATTGACCGGGAGCGCTCTCGCAGGTCCCGCCTTGTAGGCGGGGAGCTTCAAAATCCTGATATTTCCACTACCCCTTTTAGAGTGAGAGAGATTTACTTTTACAAAAGTTTCTGTTTATGAGTCAACGGGAATGGCTCCTACATGGTTAAGCGGTAGAAAAGAGACTGGAAGATGGCGAAGATTAAAACGAGCAAGGTCAGCAAGATAAAACCGCTTGCCAGTATTCGGTGAAAGAAAGTTTCACTTTTTCTCTCATTGTAGCCTAAGATCAGGCCGATCAGCATACCCGTGACGAGTCCTCCTCCATGAGCCCAGTTATTGATACCGGGAACTATAAGGCCAAAGAGTACAAGACCTATTACCCATCCCATGGCCTGTTTATAAAACGTCTCTCCGTAAAGTCCTCCACGGCTTTTACCGTAATATAAGATAGCACCAATCAGCCCGCAGATACTGGCGGATGCCCCTATAGTGAGGACGACGCCGGCCAGATAGGATATGTAGAACCCGAGAATTCCGCTGAGCAGGTAGATAATTGCAAAGCGGTTGAACCCGTATTCTTGTAGTACGAAAGGTCCCAGTTGCTGCAAAGCGAACATGTTAAAGAATATGTGAAGTATGCCTCCATGGATAAACGAAGCCGATAAAAGTGTCCACCAGCGGCCGAACTTGTCGATTGGGATAGTGCCCGTAGCGCCTAAAAGGAGCAGGCTGTTGTTGGAAGGGGATAAAAACGTCAGTGGATTTGCCAGAGAACCGATGTTGAGAGGAGTTAATATAAGGGAGAAAATGAATATGGCAATATTACAGTAAATAATAACTTTTATAGCATCCTTCGGTTTTTTGAAGAAGCTTCTTTTCAGCCGGGAACCAGGTCTGGTTGTCCCGCAGTAGGGACAGGAAGCTTCATCCGAGCTGATAAGTTTCTTGCAATTGGGACAGAGAATCGATTTTTTTTCGGTGCCTGACATAGCAAAACCTAGAATTAACAGTTTACAAAAAAGCTCAACCTTTAGAATACT
Organism: uncultured Syntrophales bacterium; assembly: GCA_964650385.1. Classification (GTDB taxonomy): domain Bacteria; phylum Desulfobacterota; class Syntrophia; order Syntrophales; family JADFWA01; genus JAUSPI01. The sequence goes on from CAZYTP010000014.1 coordinate 33,851, forward strand.
ATTCCAGCAGGGCTCAAAGGTCTTTCGCTTATCACAGAAAAATAAAGCAGTGTCAAGGATTACAAAGAGAAGAAAAAATATGTCAACAACAAATGAAATGCCCGCATTTCACGCAGATAAAAAATTACCAACCCAGACTGAAGTGCTGTTAACGTTTTTCAAAAACATAACTTAATCAATTACCTAAATCTATATTGAAACCAGATTGCTTTATCGTTAATGTTTCTAATCATATAACCCGCACAACACACAAAGTCTTGTTTATTGTTCTTCCTCTTCAGTCACCCTCTTCACTTCCTCTATTGTTGTAATTCCTTCCATAACCTTTTTAAGACCATCTTGAAAAAGGGTTTGCATACCCTGAGCCCTTGCAGCTTCCCTGATTTGCTCTTCTGAAGCGTTATCTGCTATCAACTTGCGAATATCTTTATTAATAACCAGTATTTCAAACAGCCCTATCCTGCCCCTGTATCCGATGCCGCCGCAAAATCCACATCCTTTACCCTTGTAAAACCTGGTACCTGAAGGAAGACCCAGATTCACAAGCAAGCTTTCATCGGGCTGATATTCCTTAATACATCTGGGACAGATCTTTCTGACAAGACGCTGGGCGAATGAACAGCGAAGGACAGCCTCCATTAAGCCGGATTCAATCCCGATATCCCTGAGCCTCATTATGGTTCCGATAGCATCGTTAGTATGAAGGGTGCTGAGAACCAGGTGTCCGGTTAAAGCGGCACGTACAACAATTTCTGCTGTTTCAAAGTCCCTTATTTCACCCACATAAATAATATCGGGGTCCTGACGTAAGATAGATCTGAGAGCGCTGGGGAATATAATCCCTGCCTGGTGATCAACCTGTCCCTGAACAATACCTTCAATTTCATATTCAATCGGATCCTCAATGGTCATTACATTCTTGTCTTCCTTATTAAGCTCACCGACAGCTGAATAAATGGTCGTTGTTTTCCCGCTCCCCGTTGGGCCGGTAGCAAGGATTATTCCCTTTGTAGCCCTGATCATTTTTTTGAAAACATTAAAATCTCCATCAGAAAAACCGAGTTCCGACAGTGTGGGGACACCCTTGGTTTTATCCAAAAGCCTCAAAACAACATTTTCTCCATACATGGATGGAAAAGTGGATGTGCGAACATCAATATTCCTGTCCCTGATAATAAGACCCATCCTGCCGTCCTGGGGTACTCTCCTCTTTGTTATGTCCAGCCCGGACATAACCTTTATTCTGGACGTAATTGGAGGAATAAGTTTGAACGGCAGCGGCTCTCTCTCATAAAGAAATCCGTCAATACGGAAACGCACTATCATGGAAGCCTTCTTGGGTTCCAGATGGATATCGCTGGCGCCTTCCAGCATTGCCTGAGCGATATAACTGTTGACGAGCTTGATGATCGGTTTTTCTGCCGCCTGTGATTTAAGATGTATTTCGGTTATCTGATCAATGTGTTTTGAATCATCTCTCTTCTCTACCTGCTTGATCTCCTCGGCAAGCTCTTCAATAAGTTTTTCCCTTGCCTGTCCCGAGCCGTACCACTGATCAATGGCTATATCGATGCTCTCCCCTGAAGCTATGACGGATTCAATCTGGCACTTTACCAGTTTTGATATGTCATCCATGGAAATGATGTTAAGAGGATCGGCCATCGCTATTGTCAGAACATTTTCTATTATAAACAGGGGTATGATCCTGTAGTGCCGGGCAAGCTTTTCGGAGACAAGCGCCAATACATTACGGTCAATAGAATAATTCCTGATATTTACATAGGGGATATTCGTCTTTTTCCCTATAAAGCTTGTCAGCTCTTCTTCCGATAGAAACCCTGATTTTATCAATGTACTGCTCAGGGTGTTCTGTTCCTGCTGTGCCGTCGTCTCGGCAATCCTGAGATTTTCTATAGTTATTAAACCCTCTTTGACCATCTCCTGCTTCAGGCGGTCGAGCACCCTTATGCTGACGACATTGTCCATTGTTTGGGTTTGATTAACCATAATTATCCTTCTTGCAAGTACTTATTGACAAGGGCTACGAGCATGTCCATATCAAAAGGCTTTGTAACATATTCGTCTGCACCGGTTTCCTCTCCCAGTTTTATATCTTTCTCCTGTGCCCTGGCAGTTAACATTATAATTGGAATGTGTTTATATGTTTCATCAAAACTAAGGAGCCTTGCAACCTTGTAACCATTTATCTTTGGAAGCATAATATCAAGGATAATAAGATCCGGCATTTCCTTCTTTGCCTTTGCAAGGGCTTCTTCGCCGTCATAGGCTACCAGACACTCGATATTTTCAAGCTCCAGATTGAATTTTATGGTTTCCACAATATCCGCTTCGTCATCAACAATGAGTACTTTTTTCATGGCCCTAAGCCTCCTCTCTTAATTAGTTTCCATCCGGAAATGGCCCTTTTTCGCAATCTCAGCGTCAATCGGCGGAGTTGGTTGTGCGGCGTACATGTGTACGCCTCCGCCCAAATCCTTGATTTCCTTGATCTTGTAAAAAATTGCTCATTTCTGAATTGGAAACTCGTTAGTGTCTGTTTTGGATTAATGTATGGACACTAATTATCATTATTTTATTCCGATGTTGACTTCCGAGATCTGTTTTTAAAGAGTAATGTGATAGTTTTCCTCTTCGTCGACAATCGGAAGGGTAAATCTGAACACGCTGCCCTCGCCTTTCTTGCTTTTCCATATGATCTTACCGCCGTGTGCATCAACCGTTCTTTTACAGATGGCCAGGCTTAAGCCCATACCGGCTCTTTCCTCGGTGGATAAAGAGGATTCCGCTTGATAGAAATTTTCAAAATCAAGGTTAACGACTGCATCGGGAATTCCAATGCCGTTGTCTACCACTGAAACCTCTACGCCGCTTATGTTATCAGGTATATCCGGCAAGCCTTTGACTGTATGCAGATCTATGGTCACGGCCCCGTTTTCAGGCGTCATATTAAGTGCATTGGCCACAAGATTGAGCATTACTTCCTCTATCCTTGATGCATCCGCATAAACATTAGGGAGACCGGATTCGATTACCGTATTTAATGCAATCGATTTATTATTTGCCAACGGCTGGAAGATCTTGGTCACATTGCCCACACAATTTGCGATATCCATGCTTGTAAAATTGAACTCCATTTCGTATATTTCGTGCAAATTATTAACGAGAGCGGTCATTCTGCCTATGTTCTTTTTTGCCAGGGACAGAAATTTTTCCTGTCCCTGATTTATCACGCCGGTTTTGCCGGCCAGGATGATATCCACGGCGTTCTTGATGGAGGTCAACGGCATTATCAATTCATGCGACACCACGGAGATAAACTGCGACTTTATGTGATTTATCTCTTTTTCCATACTGATGTCCCGCACAAAACAAACAATGTACGGACTGCGCGGCTCATCACTTTTAGATCGGTTGGCGGCCATATATACGGGCAACTGTCTACCGCCCTTACAAACGGCCGTAAGCTCTCCCCTCCAGTGCGATTTTTTCCGGACCGTTTCGGCGATTTGCCCCCATACCTCACCGCTGTTCATCATGAACAATCGTTCCATGTTATGCGAAAGCATCTCCTCTTTGTTGAAACCTAAGGTCTTTGCGGTCAATGCGTTGTATTCCGTGATACGACCGTCAGGGTGTGCGGCCAATACCATAAGGTAACCGGCCTGGTCGACCAGATCTCCAAGAAGCTTCACTTTTTCATGGACTGCCCTTATATCTCTCTGTATAAGTTGGTGCTTGGCCGCTTTTTGTATGGCCTCTGCAAGCATATCCGGCTCAAAAGGCTTCAGGATATAGTCATAGGCCCCCAACTTCATGGCCAGGATCGCATTATCGATATTCACACTGCCTGTAAGGATCATCACCAAAATATCCGGATAAAGTTCCCTGATCTTTTTCAGAAGCTCCAATCCGTCCATATTCGGCATGATCAAATCGACGATTGCTATATCTGCGGGAAAAGAATTGAGTTTTTCCAAGGCGTCTTGGCCGTCACATGCGGTTTCAATCATGAAAGCCTTCTCGGACCGCATTTGGCGTTTAAAGCAATTCAGATAAGCTTGCTCATCATCAACAAAGAGTATTTTCGCCTTATCTGTCATTTCCTCTCCTCAGCTCGGATCTCCCGATATCGGCAGCTTGAAACCAAAGGTACTGCCTTCGCCTTTTTTGCTTTTGCACCAGATCTTGCCGCCGTGTGCTTCAACCGCGTATTTGCATACGGCGAGGCCCAAGCCCATACCGGCTCTATTTCCCTCTGTAGATAGAGAGGATTCCACTTGACGGAATTTATCAAAAATATGATCGACCAACTCATCCGGGATGCCGCTGCCGTTGTCCGTCACCGTGACCTCCACGAAATGTGAAACCATGGACGGGAAACGCTGGTCGAAAGCTTCGGCAGCCTCGTTGGCCATGTCCGGCATTGTCTTGATTTGATAAGCCTTTATGGTCACGGCTCCGTTTTCAGGCGTATATCTGATCGCATTTCCCACAAGGTTGCCGATCACTTCATTTATCCTGTGCCGGTCGGCGTAAGTGAGCGGAATACCGGGATCGATGAGCATTTCTAATGAAACGGATTTTTCATCCGCCAACGGCTTAAAAGTGTCGATTACATTTCCGATGCAATCCGCGATATCCATCTGCCCGGGATGCAACGCCATTTTTCCGGATTCCATTTGGAAAATATCAAACATGTGATTAACAAGAGTGCACAGTCTGTCTGTATTTCTTTTTGCCAGGGACAGAAATTTTTCCTGTCCCCGATTTATCGCGCCGGTTTTGCCTGCCAGAACAAGATCCAAGGCGTTCTTAACGGAGGTCAAAGGCGTCCTGATTTCATGGGATGCCACGGAGACAAACTCCGACTTCATGAAATCTATCTCTTTGTCCCGGCTCAGGTCCCTCCCAAAACAAATAATGTTCGCGCTACGGGCCTCTTCACTTTTAGCTCTGCTGGCAGCCAGATCCACAGGCAGTTGAGTGCCGTCCTTGCACACCCCGACAAGCTCAGCCCTCCAGTGTAATTCATGCTCAACAACGGCGGCGATCTTTTCCCATCCCTCCGCACCGAGTTTAAAGAGGCCGTCCACTGTCCGGGTAAGCATTTCGCTTTTAGAATAGCCGAACGTACTTCCGGCCAAGTCATTACAATACGCAATCCGGCCGTCTGGATACACGATAAAAATAATAACATGCCGGGCACTTTCAACCAGATCCGCCAGGAGTTCCAATCTTCTTTTCTCCTGTTGCATCTCAATTGCCTGCCTGACAATTATCTTCAACTCCTTGTCATCCCATGGTTTTAGAATATATCGATATACGTGTCCTCTATTAATGGCATCAAGAACCGATTCCTTGTCCCCATGGCCTGTCAATGCCAGTCGGACAGTGTGGGGAAACTTTTGCTCAATCCGGCCGAGCAGGGTCAAACCGCTCATCTCAGGCATATTCAGGTCGGTTACAATGACCTGAATGCTTTCTTTCTCCAGGAGATCGAGGGCATCTTGTCCGCTTTGAGCAAAAAGCAATCGGTACGGCTCTTTGCGCATCTGCCTTTTCAGAGCGTTTAAGACATTCCGCTCATCATCTACAAAAAGGACGGTTCGTGTTTCCATAAAAATTGCATTCCATCGTTGTGATTATTTGTCGTTCTGCACTTTTATTGTTCACGTCCGAGATAACTATTGACTAAACTTGTAAGCTTATCCATATCAAAAGGTTTTATGATATATTCGTCCGCACCGGTTTCTTCGCCAAGCTTTATATCGGTTTTCTGCGCCCTGGCTGTTAACATTACGATAGGAATATGCTTATATGCCTCATCGGCTTTTAGGAGTCTTGACACCTGGTAGCCGTTGATCTTAGAAAGCATGATGTCCAGGAGAATAAGATCCGGGCGTTCTTTTTTTTGCCTTTGCAAGGGTTTGTTCACCATCATATGCCTCCAGACATTCAATGCCTTCAAGCTCAAGGTTAAATTTGATAGACTCAACAATATCCTGCTCATCATCAACAATAAGAACTCTTTTTTTATCCATGTTTCCTATCGTAACAAAATCTGCAAACGTTCCATAAAAATTGAATATTGTATGTTTAATGTGCTTCAGCACTCTATTGCCTATAGTATATTTGCTGATGTTTACATATGGTATATGGATCTTCTCCCCCATGAAGCCATAGAGCTGTTCTTCTGTAACAAACCCTGATTCCAACAGGACTTTGCCAAGGATTTTGTTTTTTGCTTTGCCTCTTTCTCAGCAGCCTTAAACTGCTCTTGTGTTATCAGTACTTCACTGACCAGAGATTTCTTGAAACGGTCTACCGTTGATACAGCATTGTTTATCTTCTCCGTATTTACCGATTCGACCATATCTTTATTCCCCATTCCAGGTTTCCCGATTGCTATGCCTTGAATACCTCAACCCGATTTCGACCGTTTCTCTTGGCGTCGTAAAGAGCCTGATCGGCTGCATCTATCAATTCCCGTAAATTGGTTATCTCAGGAGACATTTTAGCCACGCCTATGCTGATGGTAACGCAAAGCTCCTCTTCCTTTATTCGGAAGGCATGGGATGCTACCAATCTCCTCAATCTTTCCGCAACGGCGCGAGCATTTTCTAAATCCGAATGATAGAGTATGGCTACAAATTCCTCTCCGCCATATCGAGCTGCCAGATCACTTGTCCTGAGAGAATCGCGTATTAACGCTCCCATTGTTGTTAGAATCTCATCACCGGCCTGGTGGCCGTAAGTGTCATTGAAGTGCTTAAAGTGATCAATATCGATAAACATACAGGACAAGGATTCGGAATATCTTTGGGCACGCTGCAGATCTTTACCGACATGTTCCTCAAAAAAGCGGCGGGTATAAAGATTGGTTAATACGTCCTTGTTGGCCAGCTTTTGTAATTGTCTATTTTTCTTTTGAACGGCTTCATTCAGCTCCTTTATGTGGATGTGGGTAGCAACTCGCGCAATTAACTCGCCGGCATGAAAGGGCTTTGCAATATAATCCACCGCTCCCAGCTCAAGCCCTTTGATCTTGTCATCAGGTTGGTCTCTCGCAGTCAACATAATAACAGGAATATCCATTGTCTCTGATTCGGATTTCAATTTTTGACAAACCTTGTATCCATTCATTTCCGGCATCATCACATCCATAATGATGAGGTCGGGTTTTTCTGTTTTGGCCTTGTGCAAAGCCTCTTTGCCATCATAGGCCGCCAGACACTCAAAGCCTTCAAGTTCCAGGTTGAACCGGATAGTATCCACAATATCCTTTTCGTCATCTGCAATCAGTATCTTTCTCTTATTCACCTTTTTCTTTTATCGCCCCCTGCATTTTTAATGAGTTCTTCCCCTGTGACACCATCTTCCGGAAAGGTAACAGGCATGTGAATCATGGATAATGGCAGCCAAGTCCCCCCATCAAAAAAGATAGGATTTTCATGAAAAGCCCGCTCGAGTTTTTTCTTCACTATCATGGCGTTTGGTTTTGTTGCTCCCGGCAATACTATTATCAACCTTCCAAGGTGCGGTTGCATAATAATCCTATCCGGATACCGTTTAATCACTCTATCGACAACATCTTTTAATTGCGCCGGAAACTGTGTGTTGATTTTCGGCTCTCCGGGATATTTGTTCAATTGTACACTTCCACTGAGATCTATACATAATAATGAGAACGGCAGGGAAGCTATATGTTTGCGAATTTCTATTTCCAACAAAGACATTTCAACGGCTTCAGGTGAAAAAATGGGAAGGTTAAAGAAAAATCTGCATCCTTTGCCGGGCTTGCTCTCTATCAAAAGTTGTCCGCCATGAGCCTCTACCAATGCTTTGGAAATATTAAGGCCAAGCCCGCTGCCTTTCGATTTATCATTCAAGGTATTACCGGCCTGATAAAATTTCTCAAAAACCCTCGTTTGATCATCCGGCGAAAGTCCGGGGCCATTATCTGTCACGCTTATCTCAACTGCGAATTGCGGATTGCGGATTGCGGAATCGAAGTCCGAAATCGCTCGTGCGCTCAAGATCACTTTGCCTCCTTCCTGGGTAAATTTCAGGGCATTGCTTACAAGATTATCCAAGACCTGTTCAATCTTGGCGTAATCCGCATAAACTGTCGGAACGTCATTTAAACCATCATAATCTATTTCAAGTGTCTGGGATTTTGCATCTGCCTGAGGTTTAAATGTTTCGACAACCTTTTGAAAAATACTGGCCGAATCCAGCTCTGCTAAATCAAGCTTTATTTTGCCGGCATCTAATTTGGCGATATCAAGAAGGTCATTGATCAATATAGCTAACCGGCCAATATTGCGGGCGGCCATTTCTATGAATTGCTTTTGCTTTTCATTGAGTTCTCCGGCTTTTTGGGATGATAGTATATCAATCGCATTTTTTATGGAGGTAAGAGGGGTCCTGAGTTCATGAGAAGCAATAGAGATAAATTCCGTCTTCATCTGAGAAAGATTCACAAGTTCCTTATTAGCCCTAATCAATGTTTCTTCTGCCGTCTTTATTGCTGTAATATCGAAAAGCGTCGCGAGATAGGAGGGCTTGCCCAACCATTCGGTTTCAACTACCCGCATTTCCGCGATACCGGGTTTCCCACCATCTAATACGATATCAATTTCTGTAGATTCACCGTCAACCAGGGGAAGGCCCAACACACTGCCCACGATATATTTTGCATTTCTGTTGAACAGTGATTCAGCCGCGGGATTGACAAACAGTACTATTCCCTTACTGTCAACAACAATTATGCCGGAGGGGTTCTTGAATACAACAGCCTGAAAGCTTTCCTCACTCTTCCGCAATGCCTCCTCCGCCCGCTTGCGTTTGGAAATGTCTCTAACTATCCCCACTCCGTTCCATTTGTCGTCTATATTCATTGCTGCAAGGGAAAGCTCTATTGGAAATTCGTCTCCACTTTTCCTGAGAGCCGTTAATTCAATTGTTTTTCCAATTGCAGGGCTTTGTCCTGTTTCATAAAACATGGCGAATCCCTTTGCAAAAGCTTCGTGGTGTCCTTGGGGGACAAGAAGATTATGCAAATCCTTGCCGACTGCCTCTTCTTCAGTATATCCGAATATCTGTTGAGCCGCCTTATTCCAATATGCGATACACCTTTTATCATCCATTATAACGATGGCATCGTTAGCAACAGCACTTACGCTTCGGAATTTGGCTTCGCTCTTTTTCACTGCCTCCGCTTTAACTTTTTCCTCCAGCAAACGCCTGTTTTCAGCAAGTAAATTCTGTTTATCCAGTGCCCGCTTAAGAGCGATCT
>CAZYTP010000015.1:0-41584 GCA_964650385.1 uncultured Syntrophales bacterium
AAAAAGATGGAGTTGAAACCGTCAATTCTGCCGCGTCAGCGGCTTACTTGAACAACTGTTGTAACTATTGCGCCTGTTGTCATTTCTCGTTCCCCTCCTTCGGATCTCTGGTTCTAATTCGCTGAAATATAAAGCTGAGCCCCAGTGTTACTGCAAGTATTACCCATATCATAGAAGAAGCCCAGAGGGGATATCCTCCATAAGACTTAGACATATCAGGAATAAGGCCTCCATAAACTACAACAAAGAGCAAGCCGGCAGGAACAACAACCTTTATCACTACGTTGAACCACTTGCCAACCTTGATGTCCGATGTTTCATTCAAATGTTGTCTAAGCTTTTCAGCGCCAAATATCCAGCCAACGACAATCGCAGATATCACCCCTGTTAGAAGCAGCCCGTAGAAGGAAACTGCCCTGTCGACGATATCCAACCAGTACAGGCCTCCATTTGAGGTAAATAAAAGTCCGACTAGAAAAGCGGTACCAGTAACGATCGCGGTGGCCTTTATCCTGCTTATGCCAAATTTGTCCATAAGAGGGCTGATTACACCGCCATAGGCGAGAAAGAACGCCGATGTCAAACCGAGAAGGAAAAGACAGAGGAAAAAGAGGACACCAAAAATCCCCTGTGTTGCCGGCAGCATGGATATCGCTACAGGAAACGTTATAAAGGCCAGACCAATACTTGAAGTACTCACCTTATCAACGGGGATTGCCAAAGACTGCATTATAAATCCTACAATGCTAAACACGGCAAAACCGGCAAAGAAGCTCGTGGCACAATTGGAAAACGATGTTATAAAGATATTATTAGTTATATCCGCTTTCTTCGCTGTAAAACTCCCATAGGCATACATTCCGGCCATACCGAGAGAGAGGGTAAACGCAATCTGACTAACTGCGGCAAACCATACATCCAAATTTCCCAGGGCGGCAAAGTCCGGAGTAAGGTAATAGTTGAGACCTTCAACGGCTCCAGGGAGGGTGAGGCCTCTCACAAGTATGACAACGAGTAAAATCCAGGGGATGATAACCGCCCACTGCGCTATCTTCCCAATTACTTCAGCCCCCTTAAACACGACAAGAAATATGGCTATCCAGGTAAGTGCCAGGAGTCCGACCAGTGGCCACTGCACACCGCCCAGCACATCCGGTCCCGAAGAAAACCCTAAAACTGTTCCATAAAAGTACTGCTTGGCCCCTGCGGCTCCAGCTTTTCCTACACCCCAGGGCAGACCGAGAGAAACACCGGCATAATATAAAGACCAGGCCATTACGACGGTATAGTAGGTGTCTATCAAGAAAGCACAGAAAACCGCCCACCATCCAACCCATTCCCATTTCTTTCCGACTCCTTCAAATACCCCGGGGACAGACCGCTGAAAGTACCTGCCCATGCCGAACTCTAACATGAGCCAGGGAATACACCGATAACAATAAGACCAATCATCCAGGGTATCAGGAATGCCCCGCCCCCGTACTTATAACTCAGGTAGGGAAATCTCCAAAGGTTACCTAAGCCGATGGCAGATCCAATCGCCGCAAATATAAGATAACGTCTACTAGTCCATCTTTCTCTCTGCATCAATTCTCTTCTTACTCAGCACATTAGTTCAGAAATCATAATCCTGTTTACGGGCATATAGAATCAAATATGGTATTCCCAAAACGATGTTTTTGTCGTTATTACTGGAAGGTACAGTCAACCCTGTCCGGCGTGAGATGAACTACTGACAGGTGGTTACTACCCAAACTCAGGCCGTCGAGAAGTTGGGCCAATTCCTCGCTCGTACCCTTAAAGCGTAGATCCAGCTCAAGCAGGCCACCAGCTTTACTCCACCCTTCCTTCTTGCTGGTAACCACCCTGTCCAGAGTTTCAATGGTCGAGGTGATTAGATTGTATTGCTGAAAGGTTGTCACGCCAGTGATGTGCAGCTTAACGGGCGCGCCGTTATTGAGATATTCCTGAAAGGAGTTTGTGATAGTGTCTACCAGATATTCGTTCACGGCCTTTCTGGCAGATATCTGGAGAGCCCGGGTAGCCCCTGTCAGCTGGCTAATATGGGGGACAACCCCGTTTTTTACTACAGATCCTAAAACCAGTCCGGTCTGGATCTGGATGACTCTGACCTGCAGGCTGGCCTGAAGAGACCTCATACCGGAACCAGGATAAGCCTCGCCGATATCCTGAACGACAGCTTTCCCCAATATCAAATACTGAACTCCTGAGTGCAGCCCCAGACTCTTGGCCGCAGTCATGTTCCCGGCCAAAGCCTGTCTTGTCTGAGCGAGAACCCTTATCTTTTCCATCTGGGCCTTGTCAACAAGATCAAATCCCTTAGCCGCAAGCAGGGAATAAAGCTCCGTTTCGGCAAAACGAGCGCCTATGTTGTCCATGCCGATATATTCTTCTTCGATCAGGATCATGACATTTGGCCGATCCATGCTGTCCAGGAGAATCTTCATGGCAAAAAGATCGTTTTTGATCTTGTCCAGGGATACTACCGCTGTGATCATGACCCTGTACAGGTCTCCTGTTTTCCCTTCTTTCAGAACATTAAAGCGTGTGATGTAGCCCTGTGTCCGGGCCATGATCTTATCCTTCTTGAGCACGAAGTTCTCGGTTTCGGTTTTAGAGTGAATAAATACGCCAACTGCCTGTTCCACAGCCGATCGCTGCGCCTGCCGTATAGCATCCTCCCTGGACAAAACACTATTGCCCTCCACTTCTACCACCTTGTTCGCCGCAACCGCACCCGCGGTAAAGGCAAGGGATACTATCAACACTGCTATTAACAAAATGCATTTATTCATCAGTTTAGTCCTCGCGCTCACGGTTCATAGAAGTTTGTCCGCACATGTGAACTTAACTCTACCACTTATATTTTTTCTTAATTTTCAAGGGTTCAATCTTGACAGTCTCGTAAAAAGTGAAATTCGACGAATATGTCATTTCGACCACAGGGAGAAATCTTATCTTTTCAGCATGTTACGTTTTAAAGGTTTCTCGTTTCACTCGAAATGACAAGCTGTTAGAACTTTTTACGAGATTATCAATCTTTATCAAGAGGATTTTATGAATCCTGCGCCTTATAGATCGCTTTTCCTGATAAAGTTTATCGCATTTTTGAAGATCAAAAGTCCCCTACCTTCTTCGGGCAGTTTCTCCCTCGTCCAGCGGGGATGGTTGGTGTAGTGAAGATAGGCCTCCGGGTGGGGCATAAGACCGAAAAGCCTCCCCGTCTCATTGCATATGCCGGCGATACCGTCAACTGAGCCATTGGGATTCCAGGGATAATTCATCGCCACATCCTCATCCTCTTCATTGCTGTATTGTGCAACAATTAGATTATCTTTAAGCAATCTTTTAAGTACTTCCTCGCTTTTTGTGATGAATTTTCCTTCACCATGTCTTACCGGAAGGTATATCCGCTCAAGTCCTTCTGTAAACACGCAAGGAGACTTTTCGTTAATCTTAAGGTAAACCCACCTGTCTTCGAATCTTCCAGAATCGTTAAAGGTAAGAGTAGTCGTTTGATGCAGATAGTCTCCCTTAAAGCCGGGTAGAAGGCCCAATTTTACCATGAGCTGGAAACCGTTGCATACACCAAGTATGAGCTTTCCGTCATTGATAAATTTAATCAACTGGTCATAAAGCTTTTCGCTTTTATCCTCTATTTTCGCATTCAAAATACGGTTTGCCCCCGCTTTTGCCGATCCCAGATCATCCCCATCAAGGAACCCACCGGCTAAATTAAGGAAATGATAATCATCGAGCCTCTTCTCACCATGCAACAATTCGCTGATATGGACGATATCGACCTCATCAGAGCCGGCAAGCCTGCAGGCGTGTGCCGTTTCCATTTCACAGTTCGTACCGTTACCGGTAATAACAATTGATTTTACGTTTTTGGGCATCTCTAAATTCCTCTATGTATCCTCATGTCTATTTGGCTCCCGTAAGAGACGTTATGGCTTTAAAATAAGGGCGAAATTTTTTAAGTCTTTTTGGTCCAATCCCCTTCACTTTGAGCAGATCATCTATGGTTCTATATGGCCGTCCCGCTATTATCCTCGCTGAAAGAACGGGGCCGATTCCATTGATGGACATAAGTTCCTCTCTGGTGGTGCCGTTCAGGTCAATCAATTCCCGTGGAAATTTGTCTTTTCCCGATTTCAGGGCAGTCATATTATCTGAAAGGGGAATGTTCTTTTTAAAACAGAAGGGTTGAGTGGAAAAGCACGCAAAAATCGGCAGGTGATCCGAATACCCTGTCCCCCGGTGTCTGCCCATGCCATTTTCGGCCCTTTGCCACCGATAGATGGCATTTCCCTTAAACAGATAATCTGAGGTAAACCTGTTAAATGAATTATCGATATAGGAAATTCCTCTGCTGTCGTAAAGTCCTTTGGATACGAGAATATTGTCCGGACTTTCCTTCTCCCCGTAAAAAATGTAGGACCAGCGATTGTTTTTGCCGACTTCAAGCCATAAATCATAAAGATACCTGCTATTTACAGCCTGCTTTGCCAGTATCTCTTCATTGACCATTTCGGAATCCTTTATGGTCTTTAAGATATGATTTATTCCCGTAATGCCATTAGTATCGTTCAATCTGCTATAATTTCGGAAGGTTTTGTGCTCATTGTAGTTCGAATTAAAATCGCCTATCAGGATAAAGTCGGTATTCTCTTTTAGTTTGTCAATCTCTTTCTTAAGCCTTTTTGCGTAAGCCATTCTCATACTTTCAGGCCCCCGTTTCGATTTCCAGTGATTGATAAACAGAATCAAACGATTTCCATCAATATCAAGGGTTATTTTGAGAATATTTCTCGCCTCTTCGTTATCGACCCGTATTTCCTCTTTCCCAACAATTGAAAATCTGGAGAGAACAGCGCATTTCACCGGTGTTGCCTTGGAGTCGGCAATTTCAAGGTAGGGGTAATCCATATTTAAATCTCTCAGTTTGTTCCGTAAAAAGATGAGGGCCTTTCTTGACTCGACCTCCTCCAGAACGACAACATCGGCTCCCACGTCCTTTATCACCCTGGCAATATTGGTGTATTTGATGTCTGCAATATTCTTAGTCCAACCATAGCCGGTGTTCGGAATATATTCAGTGTATTCCGTTCCATCCCTGGTAAGATCAAAAAGGTTTTCTACATTATAGTTAGCGACCTTAAAGGTTTTTGCTTCTATTGAGGTTACGCAGAGCAGCGAAACAAACAAAATTGATAGAATTATTCTCTTAAACATACACATGCCTATCCCATTCCCTTTTATATTCTCAGAGCTGAACGATCTATCTTTACCTAATTATGATCCTTTATGTTTGTTTTTAATATTTCCTGCAGGTCAAGTATATGTCTTTCTAAAAATTTTAATTCCACATCTTTCCTGCACAACTTTAATTTAACAGTCGGATCGCCGTTTCCGCCTTCAATGATGCACTTGAAATTGTTTATCTGTTCCGAGATACCATCCGCTTCCACCTCGCCGTGTTCAAACATGGCGCAACAATTGGCGCACAGGCAAAGGACATTGCCAGGGCGGTCAATCCACGCAGCCTTTGTCCTGGAGACCAGATAAACGCCTTCAAAATATGGGTTCCCATCCCTTTTGTCAAAGGTAAAGTTGCAAATCTGACACCTGCCCCCATACTGTTCTTTAAGAAAGGCTCTGACCTCATTATTCTTTTGTTCCCACTTTTTGGCCGGAACCCTTTTAAATCTCTGAAATGGGAAAGGTTCATTGTTTATGCCTTCTTTAATCTCTTTTTGTGTTTGATCTCTTCTACGAGAGGGGTCTGGACTTGGACCTGGAGGCATATGGCTGTCGTCGGGACTTTTTATTTGTGGATGTTTGAAGACTCGTTCAAGTTCATCAACATAGCTCCAATCTTCGTCTTCAGCTTTCTCCTGATCCTTTTTTTCTCGTCTCCTTTTTTCTTCTATCAATTTTATTTCATCGTCGGTCAGCGTTTTTGCCAATTCAAATTTCCGTCTCTCTTTTTCTGGGAGTTGAGATAAATACTCCTGTTCAATGTCATTTTTAAACCCTAATTTCTCTGCAAGATTCCTTGCTTCAAGACTCACTTTATCAAAGTCGTCCGGCAGATCGGATAAAAGGATTCCAGGTGGCTTGTGGAGATTGCCAGCTTTGTCGGGTAGCCAATGGTTTTGAGTTAAGAGATTTAGGATGGTTGTAACTTTGTTTTCTTTCTTGGTTGATTTAACAGGAAAGGTTCTATTGTTTGAAGATTCAAGAGTACCTTGAAATTCTATTTTATAAGACTCGTTTGTTTGAGAAAAAATCAGAAGATTCCATAAATACCGTGATGTATTTTTATTAACTGTCTGATTCTTTAGAATAAATTCCAATCCATCCATCTTGTAATCTTTGGTAAAACCCTGTGTGTATTTTTTATAGGTTTCAAATTCTTCAGTTACAATTTTCGGTTTATCAGAGATAGTCAAGTTTTCAATTATGTTTTTCATCTCGGGAATATTGCTATAGGATGCATCCAAAAACCATATATCTGGATTACCTTCAAAAAATACTTCAAGGTCTGTATTGCCTGTATACACAACGGGAAGATAAATGCCCGAGGGTTTTTTATAGCTTAATTTCCCTGCTGTTTTATTAGTTGATATTATAAATGGTATCTCTTTGAATACCATATGCTTAAGTATTTGAATTAACTTGGTTGTTGAAATATCTTGCTGACTTAGCACGTTAAAATGATTTTCAAGCCCAGTCTTACGCAATAACGTTTTTAATTTAGATAACTGCTCATCTTGACTTTTAGCGAAGGACTCTGGTTGCAACGCCTTGGCAATTTTCTTGATATGCTTGACATTTTCTTCTTTGGGTATATCAATTTCAGGATCGTTATATTTAGGGAAAATATGATCGATTACTTCAGATAATATATCGGGTTCATACAAACCTAATTTTACCAGAAACTCATGTGCTTTTGGATCATCGTAAATACTTTGCTTGACTGTTGGAAAGTCTGACGTAGAATCTGTTGGCAAATATGCCAGTGGATTACCGTTTTCATGAAACGGAATAACATGAGTATCGTCAGATAGCCGAAGGAATGGCTTTTTCCTCAGAACCGATGATGGCTCGTTCCATAAATCTTCGTGTTTTAAAAGGAATCTGTAAAATTCTATAACCCATTCATCGGTTTGTTTTCCCATAAATTCTTCATCTAAGCGGTTTGCAAAAGTTTCCGGTCTTATTACCGGAATTTCGAGTTCTTTGTCGAGGTAATTCCGTACAGATGAGGCCTCTGTTATATTTGAGTCAAGCCAATGTGCATCCTGTTTCCCGAACAATAGTGACAATTGTTCCGTTCCCAGTAAATCTATTAAATCTCGGCCTCTTGCAAGAAACGCCTGTTTTGCGCTGATGTACCCGCCATCATTTGCCGGCAAGAGTTTTTCATCACTTTTAAGTTTGTCAAGCACAGCATCGTATATGGGTCGAAACATATCGTCTTCGGGAAAATCTTCCCCTGAAATGGGCAAAACATTCAGAAAATCCACCGTCAAAAGGCCCATCTTTTTCACCATTGTAATACTATCAGCAACCAGTCTCGCGGTTTCTTTTATCAATTTTTTATTCCAGGCATCCTCTTTGGGGATATTGTCCCTTGCCGGTGTAGTTTTATATGCTCCTTGAATAAGAAATCTTAGATGAGTCTCTTTTTCGGTAGGGAAAAAGACAACGAGATGAGAAGTATTGACCGGAATAATGGTGTCTTTTTCGTCCTTATTTTCCCTGCAAATTTTATAGGCAACCTCAACTTTCAAATTTGATGCGTTTGGATTCTCTGTTTTAACTGGTCTGTCAAAAATCAGCCATTCTTCACTTTTATCTTCCTCCTTTCCAACTTTGGATATTATGTAAATCCTTTTTGAATGCCCGGATTGAGGCTTGGGATCACGAATGTAAGTTCCTGATTCTCCACCATCAATTTCCCAGCCAATTTCATTGATATTATTGAGGAATAATAACGTTTGAGACCCCAGTCCATGCAATCGCTTAGAAATATCTTCGAATGCCTGTTCGGGAGATACGTTTTTATGATTGAAAGGAAAGACAAAGAGAGTTTCGTTGTCCTTAATATCAACCTTTTTTATGCCACGCGGGTGTACATAATCTTCAATAAGAAAGGCTTCATTTCCAGAATAGATTTCAGGTGAGCTGGTATAGGCATATACAGACTTAAAACCAATTCCGAATTTGCCTATTTGGGTCAGGTCTTCATTTTTGGTTCCCTCAACCAGGCCACAGATCCCTCTCACATCGTCTCCATCAAAAAGGATACCGTTGTGGCGGGCCTCTAATCTGCCTGGAGACAACTTAAAGCTTACACAAAATTCATCTGCTTTTCTTGCTCTCTCACAGGCATCTTCAGTATTTTGGAGGATCTCGTAGACAAAATGGGTACGATCACTATATAGATTGGCAAGGATAACAGGGCCATACCGATCAATATCGGTACCGTATTTTTTGATATTTTTTTCAGCAATGCTTTCATAATCACTTGGCATCTGGTCTTACCTCCATAATCCCCCACGCAACCCTTCGGCTGATTATATCAGCCTTCTTCCTTTCTCCAATCTCCTGTTTTTTATGTTCCCATTCCCGCTGAATCCTGGCCTGTTCGGATTCTTTCATCCTGCTGATACGATCATCCGTTGCAGATGCGAGTTCCTCCTCTACTCTTGAAAATCTTCGCTGATAGTATCTCTCAAGAGTGGCTAATTGCTGCTCTGCCAGTTGATAATTGGTCATTCTCAATTTTTCAACTTCCTTTGACCGCTCTTCGTGAATGTTCTCTTCAAGGTTGTGCAATGCATGTTCTATCTGCTTTTGCGGCAAAGATAGAGGAGTTGTAGCAGGGCTTGACAGCCTTAACAAGTGGGATAATTTTTGCGATATGGCATCTTCTATCTTTTCTTCACTTAAATTCCATACCATTGGCAGCAGACGCACCTCCGAGTGGAGAGAGATAGTTTCCCAGAGATAATAGGCAAAGGCATAACTTCCTGGTTCTGCATCATTATCTTCCACCTTGAGGTAAGTGAATAATGATCCCTTGGGCACGTTCCAGTAAGATATAGCTATTTTTGTCAGCGGATGAACAGGGGTAATAAAGGGGATGTCTCTCTGCTCAAGTGCCGTTTCCTGATCAAATGTGACAGTAAGATAGGGCTCGCCGCCTTCCAGCCAGCGAATAAATTCCAGTGTCTGGCGATCCTGTCTTCCAAGCTTACGCAAGTCCTCAAGCAGTTTTTCTTTATCTTCTCTGCTTGAACGGATTCTGACCAACCTGTCCTTTTTACTATTGGACAGGATCCTGACATTCCGGCATCTGGTTTCAAGGTAGGTGTTGATAATCTGCTGGAGTTCATCAGGTGTCACGAAACGTTTTTCTTTCTGAATGTCTTCCACTTCTTCCTGGAAGGCACGATCTAAACCTAAAAGTTCAATGCTTTCCTCTTCCAGTCGTCTCTGCTCTTCTATCACTCTCAGGGCATTGTCAGCTAACTGCCTAACCTTTTCCTCTGCCTGCTCCAGAGTTAATGAAGGGTTTAATGCCGCCTGGGTAAGAGATTCGGTCAACCCGCCCAGAACCTCTTCCATGTCTCCCACAGTATCTCTGAAAATACCGAGCCGTTCAAAACAGCGGAAGAAAATCCTTTCTTCTATTGTTCCAGGGGTAATGAAATTATAGATCTGAACCTTTTCGCTTTTCTGACCAAAGCGATCAATACGCCCGATGCGCTGCTCAATACGCATTGGATTCCATGGAATATCATAATTTATGAGACGACTGCAGAACTCATAATCAAGCCCTTCGCATCCAACCTCTGAAGAAAGC
This sequence comes from uncultured Syntrophales bacterium, assembly GCA_964650385.1. Classification (GTDB taxonomy): domain Bacteria; phylum Desulfobacterota; class Syntrophia; order Syntrophales; family JADFWA01; genus JAUSPI01. Next base: position 9,902 of record CAZYTP010000015.1, read on the forward strand.
AATACATCAATTGCATCACCCTCCTCCCTGTTTAAACGAAACCTTTCCCTTATTTTCTCCCGGTCATCATCCGCAACCTGACCATTAACGACTGCCACTCGAAAGCCTCTCTGGCGCAAATGTTTCTCCAGATATGAAAGTGTATGGAGGAAAAAAGAAAACATAAGAACTTTTCCAGGTCCTTCGATATTCATGGTCTCAGAAATAATATGAACCAGTTGATCCAACTTTGGATCGTAAGCGGATAAAGAAGATGCTACTTTTCTCAGTCCCCTTGCTTTTTCAATTATATCACGTGGTATTTCGGTATCGTTATCCAATTCAGGGTCGTCTGTTATGGCTGTTGTTGTGAACCTTCCGGTCCGGATGAAGTTATCCAGGAAAGGAACCAATGCGGGTAAACAACTGGCAGCCTGACGCTCAAGCGTACCTATAATCAGTCTAATAACATTGGGGTCATAGGATAGAGCTAAGAACTCTTTACGAAATGCAATTAATGCATCATAAAAATGCCTTTGCTCTCTGGTAAACTGAACAGATAGTGTGAAAGGTTCACGAATGGTAAATCGCCCGATATCCCGCCGACGGGTTCTGTTCATGATGTGGGCAAGTGTATGGATATCTTCCATATCCCTGATGAACCTGACACGCTCTTCACTTGTCAGTTCACTTTTTGCTTTAAGGCGGGGCACCCACTTGGAAAAGCGGGGGTCATGGTTAAGCACATTTTGACCCCATGGGGTCTTTGCGGCATTATCCAATTCAAAACCGCTATCGCTTTGCCACGTATCTTTCGGCCTCTTTGTGCGAATATGACGGATAGCCTGATTAAGGTATCTGTTAGGAGCAATCATTTCCTGAAATAGCGTTTCTTCTATAAATTGATCGGGTCGTAACAGGTTTAACAGGGTAAAGAGATTTTTTGAACCCAATTGCATCGGTGTTGCGGTAAGAAAGATAGCTGCCTCTGATATTCCGCAGAGAAAACGGGCTAATTCATTGGTATTGCTATCCGGGGTTCTTAAATGATGGGCCTCATCCACAATCAGAAGGTCAAATTGAGGCGGAGGATTCAGGGTGAGCAATCCAGGTCTTACCTTTCTTTCCTGAGTCCCCCACAAATACTCTTCACGTCGCAATAACTCCAGATGCACGATAGAACGTGCATATTGGCTGGGCCAGACACCGTCCTGATAGGTTTCCCTCAAACAGTACCGCAAATTTTCTGCCGTGAGTGGCCGAAAATCCTCATCGAAACGTCTCATTTCGGCTCGCCACTTTGAAACCAGGGCCTTGGGACATAAAATAAGAATATTTTGCAGCTCCTGACGGCTTTGTATCTCGCGCAATATAAGCCCCGCTTCGATTGTTTTTCCTACCCCAACCTCATCCGCAATCAGTAACCGGGGCCTGTCCGCGCGAAGAAATCTGAGTAATGGTTTGAATTGAAAAGAAATGAACTGAATCCTTGCGGCGTGGAGAGCATAGATGGCATCCATCTGCGGGTAACTCAATCGAAGAGAATTTAACCGGACAAGGAACTCTTCAGGTTTTAGCGCTCTGTCGACTAAAATGTTATCAGGTGAGTTAGAATATGGAGAGACTTGATCTTCAAGGTACTCCCGGATGTCATCTGGTGAATGAAATATCCTGTATCTATATTGTCCCTGCACTGGGGAAAGTATCTTAATAACCGAACCCTTACGAGAAGGGTCTGCATTAAGCACCAATATATCTCCGACTGCATATCCTGGCCGAGCATTCTCCATATTAGTTCTGCCCTGCTTTTTTCTATATGTTAAGTGGTTTACCGTTGCAGACAGGTTTCAGTATAGGTGTAATGTCACATAACGTTTTACGCGTATCTTAAATTGCCGAATGCGAATTGAAGGAGGGCTGAAAACCCGAACCAGATAACCCTGTTAGGTAACGTCCCATGGCTTGGGCTTTTTCTGACTAAAATCCCGAGCCCCGTGTATAATGGTCAGGATTAAAATACGTTTGGTTTCCACACGATACATAATTCGATAGTTGTAGAACAAAAGTTCACGAATTTTTTCTTGCTCAGCTTCTGGAATACTCCGTCCCATCTCAGGAAACTTCTTCAGATTTTCTACCACTTCAATAATTCTTTCGACAAATCGAGTTGCGTAATATTCTGAATCTCTCCTAATATAATCCCGAATGTTTTGTAAATCCAGCAGTGCTGGCTCAGTCCACTCTATTTTCATTGTGAAAAAATCCTTTTTTTAACTTCTTCGTGAGAGACAATACGTCCTTCTTCGGCTGCTTTCAAGGCAACTGCTAACTTCTTTTTGACATAAAATTCGTACATGATGTCATCCCAGGTTGTTTGATCCGGCAATTTGTCAATGAGCTTCTTTGCCTCTTCCTTAATGATACTCATAACTTTTTCTGCCTCCTTTTTGCGATTTATTATTTTTTAGAAGTTAAGCGGTCTTTGCCATGTTTCTTTCAACTTGCTGATGTCTTCTTCTATTATTATGTTTCCCTCGATTCCGCCTACCTTAAATATTCCATCGGAAAGTACCTCCCCGACATTGCTTACGGTGCTGCCCATCATAAGCTTTTCAAATTCATTTTTTGCTGAAGGGGAAATTGTTACCACAAATCTGCTTTGGGATTCGGAAAAGAGTATATAGTCATTCCTGTCAATTCCATCAGACGGAACAAGATCAAGTTTTACAAACATACCCAGACCGCCTGCGAAGGCGGTTTCCGCAAGGGCAACACCCAGTCCTCCGTCGGAACAATCATGACAGGAGGCTACAAGCCCTTTCTTGATTGCCATGCTCAGTGCTTTATACAATCTCTTTGCCTTGTGTGTATTTACTTTAGGGACATTGTTTCCCGTGTATCCATGCATGGCAAACCATTCAGAACCGCCAAGTTCATTATATGTCTCACCTAAGACATAGACCAGATGCCCCGGCTGTTTTGCATCCATGGTGACAGCCTCTCTCACGTCCTCCATTTTCCCGATGGTGGAAAACAGAAGGGTTGGTGGAATGGATATCTTAGTGTTCTCTATCTGATAGTCGTTCTTCATACTGTCTTTGCCGGATATGCATGGAACCCCATAGGCCTTTGTGTAATCATAAAGGGCCATGTTTGCACGGACGAGCTGTGCCAGCTTGTACTCACCATCCGGCGTCTTTTCAGACTGTACCGGATCACACCAGCAGAAATTATCCAGTCCGGCGATGCTGCCGAGTGATCCGCCCACGGCTATAGTGTTCCTGATCGCTTCATCGATGGCACATGCGGCCATGTGGTAGGTATCTACATCACTATAACGGGGGCATATACCGCTGGCCACGACAACACCTTCAAAGGAATCCAGTATCGGTCTGATTACTGCAGCATCACTGGGGCCATCATTAGCTACACCAACTAATGGCTTGACAACGCTTCCCCCCTGTACCTCATGATCATACTGTCTGACGACCGATTCCTTGCTGCATATATTTAATCTCGAAAGCATCTCTTTGAGGAAACGGCCCATATCTTCCGGTTCCTGAAAATCAGGCTCTTCATGTTGTGGCGGTGTCCATTTTGCATTTAACCGCATCTGGGGGAGTCCCTCATGGAGGAAATCCATGTCAAGATAGGCAACGGTGTCATCTCCATAGAGGACATGAAACTTTCCGGAATTTGTATAGGTGCCGACGACGGTTGCCTCCACATCCATCTTCCCTGCAAGTTTCAAAAATTGATCAATCTTTTTCGGGTCTACGGCCAGTGTCATCCTCTCCTGGGATTCTGAAATGAGAATTTCCCAGGGCTGAAGTCCTGAATATTTTAAAGGCGCCTTTTCGAGATTGATTTCACAGCCGCCTGAGAGAGTGGCAGTTTCTCCCACCGATGAGGAAAGACCGCCGGCGCCGTTGTCTGTTATACACCTGTAAAGGTTTTTGTCCCTCGCAATCAGGAGAAAATCGGTCATCTTCTTCTGGGTTATAGGATCACCGATCTGAACTGCCGTAACAGGGGACCCTTCATGGAGTTCTTCTGATGAGAAGGTGGCTCCATGTATGCCATCTTTCCCTATTCTTCCACCTGTCATGACAACGAGATCACCTGGCAGAATCTCCTTCGTATGGGTTGGGTTTCCCGCAATTTTAGAAGGCATAATCCCGCCCGTCCCACAGTAAACAAGCGGTTTCCCCAGGTATCTGTCGTCAAAGACAATACAGCCGTTTACCGTGGGTATTCCGCTTTTGTTCCCACCATGCTCAACCCCTTCTCTGACGCCTTCATAAATACGTCTCGGATGGAGTATCCTCTTCGGAAGCGACTCTGTATAGAACGGTGAGGCGAAACAGAAAACATCAGTATTGAAGATGAGTTTTGCACCCTTCCCGGTTCCGAAAGGATCCCTGTTCACCCCGACAATTCCTGTGAGTGCACCGCCGTAGGGATCGAGGGCTGACGGGGAATTGTGTGTTTCAACCTTGAAAACAAGGTTGTATTCATCATTGAATTTTATAATGCCGGCATTGTCAACGAAGACGGAAAGGCAAAAGTCGCCTTCTCCCATCTCGTCCCTGATCTCCCTTGTAGAAGCCTTGATGTGGCTGTCGAAGAGGGAATCGATAACTGTGATTGTGCCATGCTCATCTTCATAATTTATAAGGCTGTTAAATATCTTGTGTTTGCAGTGTTCAGACCAGGTCTGGGCAAGACATTCAAGCTCGGCATCCGTAATCTTTTTACCGAGACCTACCTTTTCTCTTTCTTTAAATACACGCTCATCGGCCAGATAATTCTGTATTATCTTCATCTCACCGAGATTCAGGGCAAGGATCATTTCACTGCTTATCTCTACGAGTCTCTGGTCGCTGACATTCAGGTCGATCTCTTCCGTCCGGAGACTCTCCCCCCCAACTACCTTCGGGACATAGGGAGACATTCCTTTTTCCTGGTTCCACTCATTGCCGTCTACTATTTCAAATCTCTCGATAAGCTCATTGGCGAGGAGATCCGATGCTATTCTTTCCGTGTCCCGCCTGATAATGTTACCATTAATTATATACTGTCTTGAGGTATAAATACCGCTTGTCTTTTCTCCGATCAAAAGTTCGATGGACTCCCTGGCAGTCTTCCCCACATTGTCGGTGACGCCCGGTCTAAAGCCCACCTCAATCATCCAGTCAAATCTGTCGGCCAGTCCCTTGTTAATAGCGTAGTCCTGAATCACCGGATCAGAAAGAGGTCCTCGTGCAATCTGTTGAAGTTCGGCCTCATCGAGATCACCATCTATGGTGTAAACCTCAACCGTCTTAACCCCATCAATAGTAAGGTGAAGGTGTTCGATAATCCTTTTTCTAATCTTTTCGCCGAGAGCATCTCTTAGTCCTTTTTTAAAACCGATCTCTATCCTGCTTGCCATCTCTCTTTCCTTTATTCAAGATCAATATCTTCGCCAACGATATCAATAATTATTTTTTTTACCTCACTCCAGTTTTTTTCTCTAATATATTGAAAGATCTTTGAATTCAGCAAAGCTTCAAACAATCTCTTATTCTCTTCATAGGGGTGTCCTCTAATGATGACCTTCTCTCTCACTTGACCCATTATATCGAGTAGGGTTCGATATTCGGCCCCATAACTTCCCTGCATCTCTTTTCTCAATTTCTTTGCAAGAGCTGGGCTCTTTCCACCAGTTGATATCGCTATCTGGAGATCACCCTGCTGGACGATAGAAGGAAGGATAAAATTGCACCTGTCAGGACTATCTACAATATTTACCAGCTTCCCCTTTCTATCTGCATCCACGTATATTTTGTTATTAATATCATCCCTGTCGGTTGCTCCTATTACCAGAAAAGCATCATTGATAAAATCTTCCCGATAATCGGCATCAACATGTTTTATCTTTCCCTCATTTTTCATCGTCCCCAGCTTTGGTGTAAGAACCTTTCCCACTACTTCGACATCGGCACCGGCTTCAAGGAGCCTCGTTACCTTTCTCTCAGCAACATCCCCACCGCCAACGACGACACACTTTCTCCGTAAAATATTGAGACATATCGGGTAATATTTCATGCATTGTCTGTTATCACGAAGACTATCAAAATTCAAGCAAGACTCTACCTTGAAATATAATCAAAAAGAAGATATATTCCGTATACTGAAGTCTATTGGCAACTATCCTGAGACAAAACATAAAGGGTTTCTCTGCTGCACCCATAGTATGAGAGGAGACAAAAATGCCGGCAAAAAGAAAAAGGGATGAGTGGATAAAAATTACCTTATCAGCACCGCTCGAACTGATTGATCCCCTGTCAAATTTTATAGCTGAAACTGGCATCCAGGGAGTCTTTCAAGAAGAGCTGGCGCCAGGCTCTCTTAACGATTTTTCCAATAACGATTTTTCCAAATCGATTGAACGGGAAGAATTAATGGCCTATTTCCCCTCCGATACCTCAGCGGAAAACAGAATTGCCTCCCTGAAAGTTTACATAGACAATCTTTCTGAAATATTTCCTGAATTAGACAAACCTGTCCTTTCAATCGAAACGATTACCGACCCGAACTGGGAAGAACAGTGGAAGAAATATTTCAAACCGCTTCGAATCAGTAAAAATATCGTAGTTAAACCGACATGGGAAAGATATACACCAACCGGGCGTGATATAGTTATTGAAATAGATCCGGGAATGGCATTCGGGACGGGCCAACACTCTTCCACAAGTATGTGCATGAAAGCAATCGAAGATATCCTCCTGAAGGACAGGTCTTTTGAAAAATGGCGAGTGCTTGATGTCGGCACCGGCACCGGCATACTCGGTATATCCTGCGCAAAGTTAGGGGCACAAAAGGTTGTCTGTCTCGATATTGATCCAAAAGCTGTCGAAATAGCATCTAAAAACATTGCCCTAAACAGAGTGGAGGATAGGACAAACGTATTCAACGAAGATGTCTCGATGTATGATGATGTTTTCAATTTGATTGTGGCAAACCTTACAGCAAAAACGCTGATAAAGCTCCGAGACCACCTCATATCCATGACTGAACCCGGTGGATATCTTGTCCTTTCAGGGATAATTGACCAGGACAGAAAAGTTGTAGAGGAAAGCTTCTTGACCGACGATGTTCACCTGCACAGTGTCATCACGGAAAAAGAATGGGTTTGTTACCTCCTGAAAAAAGGAGAAAAGGGGAATTGACCACACCAAGAATTTATCTTCCTCAAAAAATGGAGGAGGGAAGTACGGTAGAATTAAAGTATGAAAATCTACACTATATAAAGAATGTCCTTCGCCTAAAAAGGGGAGCCCCTTTGATCCTATTTGATGGAACGGGTTTTGAATACGAATCTACGATAAGAGATATCACAGTCAAAAGCGTAACGGTAGAAATCATCAGGGGAAAACAGCTCTCAGTTGACAGCTCAACAAAAATCACCCTGGCCCAGGCACTCCCGAAAGGGAATAAAATGGATTTCATCATCCAGAAGGCTTCCGAGCTCGGGGTCACCAGGATAATCCCGTTTAAATCCTCAAGATCCATACCGAAAGTAGCCGGAAATAAAATACATCTCAAGATACCCAGATGGCAGAAGATAGCCATCGAGGCATCCAGAAAGTGCGGCAGGGAAAATATCCCGGAAATTACAGATATAATTACCTACGAAAAGGCTTTGCAATGGCCGAAAAAGGGCATTCTGAAGATAATCTTCTGGGAAGGGGAAACCAACACGGGAATCAAAGAGATCCTACACAGTAAAAAATACGAAGGTATAACCGATTTCTTTCTTGTCGTCGGGCCCGAGGGAGGATTCTCAAATGAGGAAATTGCAATGGCCTCCCGTGCCGGTTTCCTGTCAGTGAGCCTTGGCAGATTAGTCTTAAAGGTCGAAACAGCCGCCCTGGTCATTCTTTCCATCCTTCAATACGAGAAGGGCGTTTTCGGAATTACCTATAAAAAGGAATAACCCGTATGACAGAACGCAATTACGGTGGTTTCTGGCGACGAGGAGTCGCATTTCTCATAGACAAAACGATCCTCTTTTTTATGTCTCTAATACTCTTCTTTATAGGAATTCTAGCCGTGAGTTTGGGCTTTCAGTCTGGCGGCGACATGCTTTCAATCGAGACATTTACAAAACTAACCTCCAATTTCATAATTTCCTATTGCACAATGACTCTATTATTAAATGTCATATACTTTACATATTTTCACGGTACAACCGGCCAGACCTTGGGGAAAAAAATCTTAGGTCTCAAGGTAGTACAAAAAACAGGGGAACCGATGACCTTGGGAATAGCCTTTTTGAGATGGGTGGGATACCTTATCTCCGCACTGATATTTTACCTCGGTTTTATATGGATAGCCTTTGACAGAAAAAAACAGGGATGGCACGACAAGATTGCAGGAACCTGCGTTATCAAAATAAACCCCTATCAAAAACGCCTTGACAAAAGTAGGGAGATTGGATAGAAGCCAGATGATTCAGAAGTAAGTTTATGGGTCGGTAGCTCAGTCGGTAGAGCACCGGACTGAAAATCCGGGTGTCGGCAGTTCAATTCTGCCCTGACCCACCATGAAAACAAAAGAGCTATGTTCAATGACATGGCTCTTTTTTGTGGAATTTTATACTGTAATAATGTTAGCACTATTACTTAATGGACAGATGTGTTACTTATATTTTACAGTTCTGAACCTCTAACAATAATTTTCTCGTTAATATATGGGTGTTTACATGAAAAAATTTTTTAGGAAAAGTCTCCCTGTTTCAATACTCCTGGCAAGTTTTTTAGTCTTGTTCTGTCTGCCGGGGTACTTTGGCAACAACCAGGTTTCCGCAATAGATAAGGATACTTATAAGAACCTTAGGGTGTTCAATCAGGTCCTCGATATGGTCGAGAAGAACTACGTGGAGGAGGTTGAACAAAAGACCCTCATCCAGGGAGCCATAAAGGGAATGGTAAAAACTCTCGATCCCCACAGTACTTTCATGAGTGCCGATATGTACAAAGAGTTGCAGGTAGAAACGAAGGGAAGGTTCGGCGGCCTCGGGATCGTGATAACAATACTCAAGGACGTTCTTACCGTTGTTTCCCCCATTGAGGATACCCCCGCCTTTCTCGCAGGGGTCAAGGCGGGTGACCAGATCATTCAGATCAACGCCAAGTCGACAAAGGGTATTACTATTATGGAAGCGGTCAAAAAACTACGGGGGCCTAAAAACACAAAGGTAACTATCACTGTCATGCGGAAAGGTATGAAACAACCGAAGGATTTCACGATCACCCGCGCGATCATACAGATAAAGAGCGTCAAGTACAAGACGTATGGCGATATCGGTTATATCAGAATACTGGCATTTCAGGGAAAAACTACAGATGATCTCAAAAACGCCATCGAGGAGATCAACAAAAAAACAGTTCCCCTGAAGGGGCTGGTACTGGATCTGAGAAACAACCCGGGCGGTCTTCTCGATCAAGCAGTAAAAATCTCCGACATATTCATCAAATCAGGGGTTATCGTCTCCACAAAAGGGAGGATAAAAAGTGTCGATGAAACGTATATGGCCAAAAATGATGGAAATGAACCGGTTGTCCCGATGATTGCCCTGGTCAATGAAGGTACCGCCAGCGCAGCCGAGATCGTATCTGGCGCACTTCAGGACAATGGTAAAGCCATAATACTCGGCACCCAGACATTTGGAAAGGGTTCCGTACAGACGGTTATTCCACTTGAGAACGGTGCGGCACTGAAATTGACCACTGCGAAATACTACACACCAAAGGGGAAATCCATTCAGGCTGAAGGTATTATCCCCGATATAGTGGTAAAATATATAAATCCTTCTGATAAAAAGGATTCTATTGGTACATCTACGGGAATGAGAGAAAAGGATCTCAAGGGGCACATAAAAGGAACAAATGAAACATCAAAAGAAGTTAAAGAAATTTCAATAAAAAAAGCGTCCGATGACTTAAAGGAAGATAATCAGCTGAAAAGTGCCATTGATCTCTTGAAAAGCTGGGAGATATTTAAAGATAGAAATAAGGGTTAAGGTCCGGTAAGCGGGGTGAAAAAGAAAAGTAAAAGGGGAAATTCAACATTCAGGCGGATTTTAATCGGAGTTGGCATATTCATATTGTTTGTTGCAGCAGTTTCAATTGTTTGTATATTGAACAGTACAACAGTCAAAAAGAATATCAAACAAGAAAACGTACGAAAATATCACTCTAAAATTCACGTCAGTAAGCAAGTTGTTCCATCTTCTAAAAGGCAGAAAATAGCCTTCATCATAGACGATATCGGATATGATTTGTCGCCGCTGAATGAACTTCTTAAAATCGATGCCCCGATTACTTTCTCCATCCTCCCCCATAGTCCTTATGCTATTGATGCGGCAGAAAAACTGCATCGTGCAGGTAAAGAAATTCTCCTCCATCTTCCCATGGAGCCTTATGGTTATCCCGACAAAGACCCCGGTATCGGGGCACTTTTTTTATGGATGAACGAAGAAGAGATAAAAAGTCAGATCAAAAAAAATATCGAAGCCGTACCATATATATCCGGAGTTAATAATCATATGGGTTCACGGTTTATGGAAAACGAAGACAAACTGAGCATTGTTTTGAACCAACTCAATGAAGAGGGCCTTTTCTTTGTGGACAGCCTAACCACCAGACACTCAAAGGGCAAGAAACTTGCTAAGGGAATGGGGCTCAGATTTGTGTCGAGAGATATATTTATTGACAACAATCAGGATTTTACTATTATTCTTCAAAAGTTTACAAATCCTTTAAAGAAACGTAACCGATGGAAGACCCTGTTAATTATCTGTCATCCTTATCCATGCACAATTGCGGCACTTAAAGATGCTGTCCCTAAGATTAAAGTAGAGGGGATTAATATAGTCCCGGTATCAGATTTAACAAGCAATTAATTTTTTATATGTACTCAAATTCTATGAAAAAACTCCTTTGTATAGTCCTTCTATTACCACTGATTGCATGCGCCGTTACTGCCGACCGTCGTGAAGACCAGGCAACCCTTCCTCAAATGGAAGACTCTTCACTTAACGCCCGCTACCATTACTCCGTTGGCGTACTGCTTGCCCTCGAGGGCAATTTAGATGCAGCCACAACAGAATACAGAAAAGCCCTAAGTTTTGACCCCACCTCCCCCTACCTGGCGGCAGAGCTTGCCACCCTGTACACCAAAATGGGTAAGGTGAATAAAGCTATAGAAATATGCGAAAAATCCCTTATTTATAATCCCGGTTACTTAGATATCCATCTTCTGCTGGGCGGGTTATACCTAAACCTGAAGGAATACAAAAACGCTGAAAGAGAATTTAAAAAAGTAATAGATTTAGATAAGAAACGTCTTGACCCCTATCTCTATCTTGGCGCCATATATTCGGAAAATAAAGAATACGAAAAGGCAATCGAGGTATTAAAGGACATGCTCAAGATTGACCCTGACAATCTTATGGGCAACTATTACCTTGCAAAGACATATGCCGAAATGAAATTGTATGGGGAGGCTGAAAAATGGTTCAAAAAAACCCTCACTATAAAACCTGCATTTGAATCGGCACTGATCGATTTGGGATACGTTTATGAAATTCAAAAAAAGAACAACAGTGCAATAGAAATCTATAGAACTTTAATCAACTTCTACCCGCATAGAATCAATATGAGGGTCAGGCTGGGAAAACTTTTCTTAAGAGAAGGAAAATATGATAAAGCCGTAAAAGAGCTTGAAAATACTTTGAAGTTAGATAGTTCAAACAGAGAAGTGAGATTGTCGCTGGGGCTTGTTTATTTTGAGTGGAAAAAATATGACAGAGCCATCAAAGAATTTTTAGCTCTCCTCAAGGAATCCCCACTCAACCATCGTGTAAGATATCTTTTGGCATCGGCCTACGAGGAAAAGAAGCTATACGGAAAAGCCGTGAAAGAATTCCAAAAAATCCCGGCAGAGTCAGATCTATATGGGAGTGCCCGGATTCATGCCGGGACGTTTATGAAAAAAGATGGGAAAACCGACGAAGCAATAGAATTAATCAAGAAAGCAATTGATGAAAAAAGAAAAGACAGCAACCTGTACGGTTTTCTTGCATATCTTTACCAGGAAAACAAAAATTTCAAGGCCGCAGTACAAACGTTAGAAGAAGGTCTTCGGATCTCTCCCCAGAGTATTGACCTTCATTACAGACTTGGTATCCTTTACGAACAAATGAATAGAATCAGTGACAGCATTGCCGAGATGGAGAAGATCCTGAAAATTGACCCGGAGCGCGCGGAAGCACTCAATTTCATAGGTTACAGTTATGCCGACAGAGGCATAAATCTCAATAAAGCCGAAAAGATGATACAAAAGGCCCTCAAGCTGAAAGCAGGTGATGGATATATTACAGACAGCCTCGGCTGGGTATATTTTAAGAAAAACAATCTGAAGTTAGCCATAAAATATCTGAAAAAGGCATCAGACACCCTGCCCAACGATCCAACAATCGCTGAGCACCTCGGAGATGCCTATGCGAAGGCTGGTCGGTTCAAGGATGCCCTCGAGACTTACAGACGAGCGCTGAAGCTAAAACCCGACAATAAAACACTGCAAAAAAAGATAGATGAGATTATGAAGAAGTGACTAAAGTTTGAAGTGCCTAAAGTGAGCTAAAGTTGAAATGACCAAAACCCTTAACTTTAGGCACTTTAGTTCACTCTACACTCCACTCTTTTTTAACTTTATCTCATTTCAGGAACTTTAGATGAAAAAATATATCCTGACAATTTTATTTTTATTCCTCTTTCTTGCCTTTGGCGGATGTGCCCCCAAGAAGGTTACAGCCCCATTCAAGGGGTATGTTTTGCCTCCCGAAGATGTCCTGAAGAATGTCTCCAGAACAGATAATTTAAGAGATACACTAAAAGCCATTGCCCATATTGCTGTAGATACTCCCGAGGGAAAGTATTCAATGAAGGTAGCCTTGATTGTCAAAAGACCTTCATTTCTCAGGGTAGAGGCGATGCCTATAATCGGTCCTTCCGACCTTTTTCTGTCCATCAGTGAAAATTCTTTGAAGGTATTTCTTCCGAAAGAAGGAAAGTTTTACATCGGCCATGCTACCAGAAAAAACCTCGCCATGTTTTTCCCGATAAACCTGAAGGCAGAAGATATTATATCAATACTTGTCGGCACACCCCCGTATATAAAAGAACAAAACATAACTTTACGGGGACAGGTAGAAGGGGAACTCTACCGGATAAATGTTATGACTCAAGGCAAAAAGATCCAGTCACTCTGGGTAAACCCGGATGGTAATCTGGTCAAAATCGAGGTTTTAGATAATGAAGGCGAGATTTCATACACGGCAAGGCTTAAAGATCACCACCAGATCTGTGGAACATCGATTCCGGGAAAAGTAATAATTATAACTGGAAAACCTAGCAAATTAAATGCCCGTATACGGTATTCAGATACTCAGCTCACACAAAATGTGAACCCTGCCATCTTCGATCTTGACATCCCGCCCGGCATAGAACCGATATTTATCGATTGATCTGTTTCTTTACTTGATTTTAGTCAACTGCGCTCTTGCTATTTTAGCCTGGTTTGTATTGGGATAATCTTTTATAACCTGTTGCAAGAGAAGTTGGGCGCTTGATTTATCACCAAGTTTCAAAAAGGACTGCCCCTGTTTTAACAATGCATAAGAGACCTTATTCCCCTGGGAATAGTTTTTAATAACCTTTTGATATTCGAGGATTGCCTTTTCATAATCCTTTTTAAAGAAGTAACATTCCCCGATCCAGAATTGGGCATTATCTGAATACTCCGTGTCTGGAAACAGCTTCAGGAATCTTTGAAACTGAACCCTTGCCCCGTCGTATTGTCCCTCTTTAAAAGTTTTGTAAGCCGCCGAGTATGCCGCCTCTTTATCTACATTTTCCTTCGTTGTATCCTTTGGAGTGATGTCTCCTTTTTCTTTTTTTTCAACACCTTCTAGAGGCTTTTTTTTCTCTCCTATTCCGAGGAAATTTTCTATGTAATTTATTCTGAAGGAAATTTCATTTAACTGTTTGCTGATAGCCACACCGTCATTTTTTTCCTTACGTAAAGTCTGGACATCTCTATTCAACTCCTCAACAACTCCCCTGAATTTTTGAACATCGTCTCTCAGATCAGTCATGTCGGCAGATATATCCGCCTGCCCTTTACGTAAAGAGTTGTTTGACTCAACAACATTCTTTTCCACGTCTTGCTGTAGAACAAGGATTTCCCCTCTAAGGTTTTGTTGAACCTTCTTCAAATCCTGATTAGTAGCACAGCCAAAAACGGATACAATAAAGAATACAAAAAGAAGGAATATATGCTTTTTCAATAGGAACACCTTCCCTGTTTTAATCTAATCTTTTAGTCGCTAAGTTCTAAGCAAGAACTTTGAAAATATGGTTTTTTGATGGTCAGGACATTTTACCGCAATAAACTCAGTACAAGTTTCGGTTTCGACCATTCTATGGCCCGCTTCCCCAAAAAATGAATCCTTTACTGCAATTTATTTCAGTAAAGACAAATACTAAAGGAAGTGAGCTGTTTTATGTGTTTTCAAGGCTTACGATTCGCGCCAAGATATTATTAGATTTGCAAGTTCTGCCAGCTAATCCAATATGTTACCTTTGCGGGGTAACAACAAAATGGGCTCGCCTGTTCCTCGCCCAGCCTTTCTCATTATGCCTCGGATCTAAAGGGAGTTCCTCACCGTAACTTATGGTGGTCAGTCTCTTTTTGTCTACACCGAGATTAACTAAATACTCCATGGCACTCGCTGCCCGTCTTTCACCTAAGGCCAGATTATATTCGTTGGTTCCTCTTTCGTCACAATGTCCCTCGATGACAACACTAAACCCCGGGTATTCAAGAAGCCAGTCAGCATGCTGCCGGAGTATTGCTCTTGCTCGAGGTTTGAGATTAAATTGATCTAATTCAAAATTCACATCTTCAAACCGGGAAGCCTCTTTTTCTGCAAGCGCCTTTTGTTTCAAAGCTGCTTCTCTCTCCTTCTGCAGTTCAGCTTCCGAAGGTTGTATCGCTGCTGGTCCTTTTTCAGTTGTGACCATCTCTCCTTTCACAGCCTCTTTCTTCGCACAGCCAGTAACAAAGATTACTGAAAGACCTAAAATCAACACAAAAATTATTCCCGTAATTGTCAATGTTCTTTTCATAGCGACCATTCCCTCCTTCCAATAATTGGCGTATCGATACGCCCGCTAACATTTCATGCCAATCTACACTATCTAATCTGGAAATGGATTGTCCTTATCTGAGCGAATCCGCCGATGGAAAAACATCCGTTTCCACACTGAATCTATTTAAAGCATAAGACCATGGCTTTGGTCAATATAAATTTAGGCGGGGAGACCAAGATGGACAACTGTGAATATACACACCTTCATGCAATATTCTCATATTTGAACCATTAGAATTTATAATGCATGTCCTGAATTTTCCGTTCTTCTTCGAACTGAATGCCAGATATCTTCCATCGGGAGACCAAGATGGGGATTCATTCGATCCATCGGAGGTAATTTGCAGGACATTATTGCCTTCCCTATCAATGGAAAATATCTGGAAAGAACCGTTTGTCACACCTTCATATGCTATTCGGTTTCCCCTTGGTGACCAGGAAGGAGAGGTATTATAGCTGCCGTCATAAGTGAGTCTTCTAACATGATTTCCATCAGCATCCATCAGGTATATCTGTGGAGAACCGGAACGGTTCGACACAAACGCTATCTTTTTGCCATCAGGTGACCAGGTGGGGGATATGTCTATGGCAGGATTACGGGTGACTCGCTCAAGTTTATTATTCTCAATATCCAGTACATATATCTCTTCGTTACCATTCTTACTCAGGGTAAGTAAAACCTTACTGCCATCCGGCGACCAAGGGGCAGAGAGATTGAGTCCTGCAAAACTGGAGACTCTTTTCGCAGTTCTTTTGGCCATATCCATAATATAGAGATCAGGATTCCCCCTTCTGTATGAAGTAAAGGAAATCGACTTGCCATCAGGAGACCAGTAAGGTGAAAGTGTAATAGACCGGTAGTTGGTAATCCTAACCAACGCCGATCCGTCAAAATTTATTGTATAAATATCTGATGTTTTACCCCTCTTCAAGACAAAGGCAATCTTTGTGTCAAATATTCCTCTCTCGCCCGTAAGAGCAAGGAGTATTTCATTGGTAAATTTGACAACCATCAATTCTTTATCTTCTATTTTCCCCCAGTATTTCCTTCCAACTATAAGCTTGCCGTGAATAACATCAAAGAGGCGAAATTCCACGGAGAGTTCCTTCCCATCGTATTGAAACCCTCCCTTTATCAGGGTTTCCGCACCGATATTTGTCCAATCGGGAAACCGTATGCTCTCGGCTGTAATGCCTGCCTGATTCGGATCCTCAAGAAAAGTTTTTTTGCTAATTACGCGGAAGAATCCCGTGAGTTTCAATTTCTCTGTAAGGGCTTCTGAAAACCAGACAGAAAGATTTTCTTTATCCCCATTATCACTCAATTTTTTGAAATCCGGAACCGCTATGGGAAATTTTTGAAAGGCAGGAGAATCTATGTCTATATATACCTTGCCTAAGGCGACATGATTCACCCCGAAGATCAGTAAAATTATACCTGATAATGTGATGGTATACAGCTTTATTCGACGCACTCTGTCTTCCTTAAAAGTCTATCGCAGTTCTGATGAGTGAAACCTTATTCCAATCTCAATGCTTTCTTCCTTTATCCATTCCGGCATTGGAGGAAAAGGACTCGCCTTTTTAATTGCCCTCATGGCGGATTCATCAAAATACCTGTTCCCGGATCGCTTTTCAAAACTAAGATTGGTAACCGCACCACCTTTTAAAATCTTTGCGCCAATAACGGATTCAATATTCTCACCAGGCAATATACCCTCGGGAAGTGCCCATTCCCCCTTTATCTTAGACCAGATAATAGAGTAATATACCCTCATTTTCATGCTAACTTCAACGGTTCCACTGGACACATCCGACGAAGCCTGAACCTTTTTCCTTAAATTCTCTATTGCACGGTCAACTTTCCTTATGCTTTTTTTCCGTGTGGTAATCCTCTCAATCGGGAGGGGTGAGTCTTTTTTGACATCTTTTCTCAGTACAATCGATCTGTCCCTGGAACCTATCCCGACAACTTCATCTGAAATTGAGGTAACGGTCTTTTGCCCCACAATATATGATGGGAGACTTACCAGATTAACAGAATAGACCGGGCCAAAAGTCCATCTCGGGGAAGGCATTGAAGGCGATAAAAATATAATGGAAAGGAGAAGGGCGTGAAGCAAAAAAGAAAGAAGAACCATACTGTTCAGACTGATACCATCGTCGCTTCCCCTCTTTATCCTGATGAGAGGCGTCATTGTGACCCTTGTGGTGGTTCAGTAATCATTCCTAACCTGTCAACGCCCGCTTTTCTTACCTCAGACATAACCTGAACAACAAAACCGTAAGGAACATTCTTATCGGCACGCATAAAAATCTCTCTGTCTATTCTATTTTCAAAGATGCCCTCTAATTTCAATTTGAGATCAGGAATAGCGGTTTTGTAATTGTTGATAAATATCTCTTTTTTATCGTTTATAGAAAGGATAAGTTTTTCCTCACTTACATCCATACTCCTTGCCTTTACCCGGGGAAGATTAACGTCTATTCCCATCTGTAGCATTGGTGCAGTAACCATGAAAATTATCAAAAGGACCATAAAAACGTCAACAAGCGGGGTTACGTTGATATCAGATACAGGTTTATTGCCATTGTCGGAATGGCCGCGATTTCTTGCGTATCTCATTTTACATAAAATCTTTCGATAATATTGAGGAACTCAGAGGCAAAGTTATCCATTTCCAATGTGATTGTTCTTATTTCTCTGATGTAATAATTATAGAAAATAACAGCGGGTATGGCCGCTGCCAAACCTGCGGCTGTAGCGATAAGCGCCTCCGAAATTCCAGGGGCAACAACAGCCAACGTTGCCGAACCCTTGGCACCAATGCCTCTGAACGCATTCATTATGCCCCATACCGTGCCGAAAAGCCCTATAAAGGGAGATGCGCTACCTGTTGTAGCAAGGAACCCAAGGGCGCTCTCCAGTTTTGTGGTCTCATAGCTACATGACTTGTTGAGCGCTCGTTCAACATTATCTATACCCCTTATTTCAAAAGGCGTATCTCCTTCATCAATTGATGATTCTTTTTTACTCTTGCTTATCTTTCCAAGCTCAATATACCCCGCCCTAAAAACCTCGGCAACTGTGGAATGTTTGAACTTCTTTGATTCAGGAAACACTTCCGATAGCTTGGTGCTTTTTATATATGTTTCCAGGAACATCTCATTTTCTTTTTTCGTTTTCCTTATGAGTCTATATTTCATGAGGATAATTGCCCATGATACTACGGAAAAGAAAAGTAATAATAGAAGCACCAACTGCACCATCGCCCCCGAATCCAGAACCATGCTCAAAAGGCTACCATGAAAATGCCCACCAAGATCTACTGCTGTGACGGCTGAAATCTCCTTCACTTTCACTCTCCTGTGTGTTTATATGCTATTTTTTAACGTCAACAGATGTAATTTAAAATTGTTATATTGTCAACAGATTTTAAGCGCGCAGGGGTTTTGGTTTTCACAATCTTATTGCAATGGCGGTGCGGGTAAGATAGATTGCCTTTGGACTGAACAGCGAGCGCTAACCCCGCTGCTTGGGCGGGGCTTACGGGTGCGCTCCCGGTCAACATTTTTCCTTACCCCGATAAACGGAATAAGTCCCACTAAAGGGGATAAATGCGTTAACGAAAATATTTTCTAACTTACTAAACAGTAGGAGATTCCCCACAGTTTGCTGCGGGGAGCTTCAATCATGAGACACCTTAGTTATATAATTCTGATAGTACTTTTTCTTCTGGCCATTTGCAGCTGCGGCAACGACACAAAACAGGGTGCTCCTGCTAAAAAGGATGGGGCGTCCGATACGGGCCCTGCATATGGTGACATCATGGTGGAAGGTTCCATCGGGGACGCAAGCAATTTGATACCGATCCTTTCCTCGGACAGCACCTCCCACGGTATCGCCTCGATGATTTACAACGGTCTCGTAAAATATGATAAAGACCTGAACATAGTGGGAGACCTGGCCGAATCATGGAATATTTCCAAAGATGGGATGACGATTACCTTCCATTTGAGAAAAGGTGTGAAATGGCATGACGGCTATCCCTTTACCGCCGAAGATGTTCTGTTCACTTACCAGGTTACCATAGACCCCAAAACACCTACCGCCTACTCCGGTGACTTTCTCAAGGTCAAGAAGGCTCAAGTTATCGATCCTTACACATTCAGGGTAATTTACGATGTACCATTTGCCCCGGCACTCGCAAGCTGGAGTGCCTCCATACTCCCCAGGCATCTTCTTAACGGGAAAGATATAACCAGAACTAAACTCTCACGTAACCCTATAGGAACCGGGCCATATATGTTCAAAGAATGGAAAACCGGTCAGAAGATAGTCCTAATTTCAAACCCCGACTATTTTGAGGGAAGGCCGTACATAGATGGTTATATCATGCGCATAATACCAGATATGGCAACTATGTTTTTAGAGCTGCGTGCGAAAGGAATCGACCGGATGAACCTCACTCCTCTTCAGTATACAAGGCAGACAGAAAACAGGGTTTTCCGTGATAATTTCAACAAGTATCGCTACCTTTCTTTTTCTTATACCTACCTCGGATACAACCTCAAAAATCCGTTCTTCAAGGACAAACGTGTACGCCAGGCTATCAGTTACGCAATTAACAAAGAAGAGATTATCAAAGGTGTTAATCTTGGACTGGGAAAAGTGGCAACAGGTCCTTTCAAGCCGGGCACCTGGGCATATAATTCCGGAGTGAAAAGATATAGCTATGACACTCAAAAAGCGAAGAATCTCCTCGCGGAAGCAGGCTGGAAAGATACCGACGGTGACGGTATACTGGATAGAAATGGAGAATCCTTTGTCTTCGAAATTATTACGAATCAGGGAAATGAAATCCGCGCAAAGTGTGCCGAGATCATCCAGAGACGTCTTGCCGATATAGGAATGACAGTAAAGATCAGGATTATCGAATGGGCCGCTTTCATAAAAGAGTTTATCAATAAGCGAAGATTTGACGCAATTATACTCGGCTGGACCATCCCCCTTGATCCGGATCTTTATGATGTATGGCATTCCAGTAAAACGGGGGCAGAAGAACTAAATTTCATATCGTACAAGAATGATGAGGTAGACCAACTGCTGGAAAAGGGAAGAAGTACCTTCGACAGGAAAGAAAGGGAAATATGCTATTACAGGATACAGGAAATTATGGCGGAGGAACAACCTTACACGTTTTTATATGTTCCTGATGCGCTCCCCATAATCAATACTCGCTTCCGGGGAATAAAGCCCGCCCCCATCGGTATAGGATACAATTTCATCACGTGGTATGTTCCCAAAGGCGAGCAGAAGCTGATTATGAAAAGATAAAGGCTTGCCGCAAAGATAGAATTATATCACCAAGCATTTATCATCTTTTCCTTGATCGGAAGCACATCGAAAAAGCGTAACTCTAATTTAGGATCAACTAAAGAAAGCATTCTTTGATAAAAGCTTGTTTTCTGATTGTTTTTCCTGGCAAATTAATTAAATTTGTCCCGACCGATGGTATACAATAGAATTTGTGTACAGAACCCATCAAAAGCCGTGTGCCGTTTCAATGTAACCACCAAAAGCATATAGAAACAGCATAAGAACAGATATTTGAATTACCCAGCCGATCAAGCAGACACCTACTGCACGAAATGTGCTCTGATAATCAAGTGCCTGTCTGACAGCAATAACCATTGCCACCAGCATCCAGACAGCGGCAACCCAAAAAATCAACCCTGCCAGCCCCGGAATAATTCCAAATATTCGAATCAGGCCTGGTGAACTCGCAAAACCGATAGTCCGCAATAACTCACCGGGTTTTGATTCAGTCTGCGGCTCCGGCAAGAGTTTCGTACCAATAAAATATGTCAGATATGCCCAGATATACCACCCGACAAGAGCGGATATCGTTCCCAGTAAAACCACTGTAATGCTTCCACTTGCAATACTTCCTACTCCGGCAGCAACACTGGAAAGGACAACGACCCCCATGGCCTGTAACATTGCACCTTCATCAGATTCAACCTCTTCATACAGCGCAGGGTCGAGCTTCGCGGCACGAATAATCCTATTTTTAAAATCAGACATAATCTTACCCTCAATAACGGAACACGGAGGCCATCGGTGCGTTATCAGGAACCTTCTCCGGAGCTATCGCATAAACAGTTCCACCATTCAAGAAGGTTTGAATGGCAGCGAAGTCCAGTAAATCTTCGTCACCGGGCTCGGCCTCCTGGTGTAGGTGTGCTTCGTTACTATCAGCATCGAAAATACCCCACTGATGAAGGCCAACCGCAACAAACAACGTCCCGACCCGCCCGTGATAGGATGCCTGAATAATTTCTTTGACGTTGCCGGAAGTTAACCCTGTTCCGACAGATTGCCGGTACAGGGCTACTGCATCTTCCTGAGCTTTCTGGAAGTATGGCTGTACAATTGCCCAAGCCTGGCTATGCAACGCTTCTGCACTTAATCCTTCAGGATTTCCCGTAACTCCTTTATCCAACAGATTGGAGTAAGAATTTGCCTCTCTGTAAATCGGGAAAAGATAATCAACCCCGGCCAGCACTAAAGGTTCTTGTTTGTCCCTGAGCATTTCGCGTAACCCTTTGTCAAGGAGATGAAAGTATCGTAAGATATAATCCTTTTTAGGAACCTCGCTCCCCGCCCCTTGACCATGAAACATAGCTGAACGATCACCGCTTCCCAGCGACGTGCCGGTATGAGACCGAAGCTGTTTTCCAAAAACATCAATCTGGAGTGCTTCGGCAAGGCTTTTCGGAACACCCTCTAAATCAACCTCGCTTATACTCTGTCGCGTACCCTGAAGAAGTCTGACCTCATTCTGGCTAAGGGCAAGGACATAAAACTGTCCGTCACCACTGAGCATGGGAAGAAGAGGCTTGATGTGAAAACGGTCGGTGATAACCAGTAATTCCTTGAAATCGAGTGGAAGACAATAATATTGAAACCCCTCGGAAGAAAGAAATATTGCAAGTCCATCGCTTTGACGCCGCCAGAAAAGACCATTTCCTGAAATTGCCTGGACCGGCGCCAGCAATTCTTCCACTTCCTGGGCACGTAGACCGCTTGCAATCAAACTATCTTCGGCCTTGCGAAGCAAATTTCTGAGCCTGATTGGATTTTGCTGGGTTTCCGCTCCCGCACGATGCGTGGGCATATAAATTGAGACACACAATCCCGTTTGTTTCTGCATCAGTGTCTTTAACTCATCTCTGGACAATGTATTCATATGATTATTCTCTCCTTTGCACAGTTATGGTTCTTTGTTAAAAACATCCAATATGTACAAAAAGTTTTTTGGGGGAATTTGGATAAAAATCGGTTTATTTGCTTTCTCCATGAACCGAATTTTTCAGAAAATAATGCAGGTAAGCTTCAAGATCGTTTTGTACTTTATGAAAAATGTTCTTTCATTTCCTGTGTTGTTAATTATAGAAAACCGAATCCTAATTGTCAACTCTTTAAACGGGATTTTTTTTGAATTCCCCAACAAAAGAGGAGACCTTTTCCACCAAATCTTCTCTTTCGCTGTTCTCTTCAATCAACCTGACAATGGCACTTCCCACAACTATCCCATCGGCATATTTAGCAATTACGCCTGCCTGTTGGGGTGTGGATATGCCGAAACCAACCCCGACAGGAAGGCTGGTTATTTTCCTTATCCTCTCCACATCCCTTTTTACATCAACAATCTCCGGTTTTTTCGTTCCTGTCACGCCCATAACTGAAATATAATAAATAAACCCGGATGCCTCCTCCGATATCTTTTTAATACGATCATCATCGCTTGTCGGCGTTATCAAAGAGATAAAGTCGATCCCGGATTTATCAGTGTATTTCCTTAATTCACCCGATTCTTCCGGGGGAAGATCAACCACCAGAATTCCGTCCACCCCTGCCTCCTTCGCCCTTATGGCAAATTTTTCATTTCCGTAAATGAAAATAGGGTTGTAATAACCGAACAGAACGACAGGAATTTCAGAAACTTTCCGCACTTTTTCTATCATATCGAGGATATTGGAAAGCGTTGCTCCCCCTTTCAATGCCCTCTGGGAAGCAGCCTGAATAATGGGTCCATCCGCTGTTGGATCCGAAAAAGGAACCCCGATCTCGACTATGTCCACTCCGGCATCATCCAGCGCGAGGACCATCTCATAGGTTTTTGTTAAATTAGGATCTCCCGCCGTTAAATAAATGATCAGAGCCTTTTCACCTCTTCTCTTTAAATCATCAAACTTTCTTTCGATGCGTCCCATTACAAACTAACCCCCATTTTTTCAGAAATAATTCCCGTGTCTTTATCGCCCCTGCCGGAAAGATTAACCACGATAATTTTATCCTTCGCAAGTGTTGGAGCCAGCTTCATGGTGTAAGCTATTGCATGAGCACTTTCCACAGCGGGGATAATTCCCTCACATTGTGTCAGAAAGATGAAAGCATCCACGGCTTCATCATCATCTACCGCCACATATCCGGCTCTTTCCGTTTCATGAAAATAGCTGTGTTCAGGCCCCACACCGGGATAGTCAAGACCGGCAGCAATAGAAAAGGCGTCCTTGACCTGTCCACCTGCATCCTGGAGGATATATGTCTTGTTTCCGTGGAGTACACCGATACTCCCGGCCGATATACTTGCCGCATGCATCCCCGTCTTTATTCCCTGCCCTGCGGCCTCCACCCCGATCATCTCCACATCAGCATCGTCCCTAAAAGGATAGAAAAGACCCATGGAATTACTTCCACCTCCTACACAGGCAACAAGAACATCGGGAAGCCTTCCTTCCTTTTCCATAATCTGCCTCTTTGTCTCTTCTCCAATTACGCACTGAAAATCCCGCACCATAACGGGATAAGGGTGGGGGCCTGCCGTGGAACCGATAACATAAAAAGTATCTCTCACCCGTGAAACCCATTGACGCATTGCTTCATTCATAGCATCCTTCAGTGTACCGGTGCCTGAGGTCACCGGTACCACCTCTGCCCCCAATATCTTCATCCGAAAGACATTCTGGGATTGTCTCCGGATATCCTCTTCACCCATGAACACCTGGCACTCCATTCCAAACAGCGCTGCCACCGTGGCTGTTGCCACACCATGCTGGCCGGCACCTGTCTCCGCGAGAACTCTTTTTTTACCCATCCTCCTGGCAAGAAGTGCCTGTCCAAGGGTATTGTTAATCTTGTGGGAACCGGTATGATTGAGATCTTCCCGCTTCAAATATATTTTTGCACCCCCCAGCTTCTCCGTAAAATGCCTGGCATAGTACAAAGGGGTTTCCCTCCCCGAATATTCACGCAAATAGAATGACAACTCATCCCTGAATGTTTGATCGTATTTCGTCTCATTGTAGACATTTTCCAGCTCAATAAGGGCAGGCATTAGTGTTTCGGCGGCGTATCGCCCACCGAAGATTCCGAAATGTCCGTTTTTGTCAGGCAAAGCATGTTGCATATTTTCACCTCCTCGAGGTTTTAGTTTACGCTTTAAAGACAGTGTCTTTTGATATCTTTTTCGTCTGTCTTACAATTTCAATGATTCTTCTCACCTTTTCAGGGTCTTTCTTCCCCGGTGACAGTTCTACTCCGCTATTTATATCCACTGCATCCGGTGAAACTATTATCAGTGCTTCCCTAATATTCTCCAGACGCAATCCACCGGAAAGGATGAGGGCATGGTTCTCCTTTATATTCACGGCAAGATCCCAGTCTGATTTTTTACCAGTACCCCCGTAAAGCTCTGGATGACCGGCATCAAGCAAAATGGTTCTTACCGGATAGTCGGAAAGGTGTGACGTCTGCGCCGATATCGCCTTTATCAATCTCGATTTAGGAAATTCCCGACAATACCGAGGTGATTCATCTCCATGAAGCTGGATAAGATCAAGACCGCAAAATTCCACGATTTCCTTTACCGCTTCAGCCTCATGATTGACAAAGACTCCTACCTTACATATGTCATGAGGGAGCTTGGCTATTATCTCCTTTGCTGCTCCCGGCTGAACATACCTCGGACTTTTCGAGTAAAATATAAACCCGAGGGCATCTGCGCCGCACTGCACCGCATTCATTGCATCGGCTGCGTTTGTCATCCCGCAGACCTTTATCTCAGTCACTGTTTAGCTCCCAAAAGTTTCCTCAGCTTCCGGCCGATATCATCCGCCCTCATAAGGGTTTCACCAACCAGGAAGGAATGAATACCCGCCTTCATCAAAATATCGATATCTTCCTTTGTGTTGATACCGCTTTCACTGACGATAATCCTCTCTTCCGGGATACTGGATGCCAGGTCTATGCTGGTCATCAAATCAGTTGAAAATGTCTCCAGATTTCTATTGTTAATGCCTATGATATCGGCCCCAACGGCAATGGCTCTTTCCAGTTCTTCCCTGGTATGTACTTCAACAAGAGAATCAAGCCCGAGTTGTGCTGCAATCCGGATATATTCCGTCAACTGTTCATCTCTCAGCAGTCTCACAATGAAAAGGATAGCATCACCGCCCAGGACTCTTGTTTCCCAAATTTGATAGGAATCAATTATAAAATCCTTCCTTAGTAAGGGAACGTCAACAATTTTCTTGATGGCCGAAAGGTATGCCTTATCACCCTCAAAAAACTTCCTGTCTGTAAGAACCGATATGGCAGCCGCCCTGTTTTTTTCATAGATGGAAGCAATCTTAAGGGGATCGAAATCCTCTCTCAACCTCCCCCTGGATGGTGAGCTTCTCTTGACTTCTGCAATTATGGAACATTCATAACTGTTTAAAGCTTTCCTGAAATCCCTTGCAGGTGGAAGATCACAGATGATCTTTTTTAACTCGGAAACCGGCTCTGAATATTTCAGATGAGCGACTTCTTCCTTTTTAGCAGCAACGATCTTATCTAAAATCATCATCGAACCTCTGAAAATCAGCTGTTACTCAACTCAATCAAGGCCTGTAGTTTTTTTAAGGCAGCCCCACTATCTATACAATCTGCGGCAATATCAATCCCTTCCCTGATATTCTCCGCCTTTCCTCCTGCCATGATTGCGAGCGCTGCGTTAAGAAGAACTATTCTTCGGCAGGCCCCTTCTTCCCCCGTCAGCACACCTCTCGTAATCTCTGCATTGACCGATGCGTCCCCTCCTATAAGCTCCTGTCCATTGGATATTTCACCAAAAAAATCTGTCGGATTGATATTGTAGGTTGTAATCAGTCCGTCATTTAATTCGGAAACCCTCGTCTCTCCGACGACGGTGGCCTCATCAAGACCGTCTAATCCATGAACTACAAAAGCCCTTTTTGCGCCCAGATTTTTCAGGACACCGGCAAACATCTCCGTCAATCTTGGGTCGTAAACTCCTATAAGCTGAGCAGTTGCTCCCGCGGGATTTGTAAGTGGTCCTAACATATTGAATATCGTCCTGATGCCGATTTCCCTCCTCGGGCCTATGGCATATTTCATGGCACCATGAAGCCTGGGGGCAAAGAGAAAACCAATTCCTATCTGCTGAATGCATTCTTCCACTATCTCCTGTCCGGCATCAATGTTTACACCAACGGCCTCCAGGACATCGGCGCTTCCACAACTGCTTGATACGGCACGGTTCCCATGTTTGGCCACAGTCAAACCGGCCGCTGCAACCACAAAGGCCGCAGTTGTAGAAATATTAAATGTGTTCATGCCATCGCCACCGGTACCGCAGGTGTCAACTATGACCGACGAAAGGGCATTGATTCTTGTGGCCTTGCGCCTCATAATACGGGCTGCACCGGTTACCTCATCAACAGTCTCCCCCTTGAATCTCAGTGCCGTTATGAAAGCTCCAATCTGGGCGGGGGTAGCTTCCCCTTCCATAATAATATTCATAACCTCCATCATCTCGGACTCGCCGAGATCAATACCGCCGACAATCTTTCCAATCGCTTTCTTAACCATCACTCTAACTCCTTTTCCCTAACAGGGACAGCGCCCTCAATTTATCAATCCTAAAAAATTCTTAATTATGCGTTTTCCGTTTGGTGTAAGTACCGACTCAGGATGAAACTGTATCCCTTCTACCGGATATTCACGATGTCTTACACCCATGATCTCCCCTTCTTCCGTCCGGGCGCTTATTTCCAGACATGATGGAATTGAATCCGTTTTCAGTATTAGAGAATGATAACGGCCTGCAACAAAGGGATTTGGGAGCCCATCAAAGACCGTTCGCCCGTCGTTGATTATATCAGATGTCTTTCCGTGCATGATCCTGTCGGCCCTGACCACATCGGCGCCAAAGGCAAATCCTATTGCCTGATGGCCCAAACAAACCCCCAAAACAGGAATCGTCTTGTAAAAGTGCTTGATTACTTCGACCGTGATCCCTGCCTCCCTGGGAGTACCGGGACCTGGCGACAGGATTATTGCGTTCACACCTAATTCCTTTATTTCTTCGAGTGATATCGTATCATTCCGGTAGACCAAGACATCCTCGCCCTTCTGACCTACATACTGCACGAGGTTGTAGGTAAATGAATCGTAATTATCGATCACCAAAATCATCTTTTCCTCCTTTATTAAAGCTTCCTTATTTTCGGAACACCATGTCTAATCAATATCATCCATTATTTCAAATTCCGAGGCTGCGATTCTTATAGCCTTAACCATTCCCTCTGCCTTACTGATAGTTTCCTGGTACTCGGTTTCCGGATCGGAATCCGCCACAATCCCTGCACCCACCTGGACAAAAATCTTCCCGTCATAGACCATGATAGTCCTTATGGTAATGCAAAGATCCATGTTTCCCGTATAGCTGAAATAACCGACAGCCCCGCCGTACGGGCCCCTTACGGAAGGCTCCAGTTCATCAATAATCTCCATTGCCCTGATCTTCGGCGCACCGGTAAGTGTCCCCGCAGGAAAGGTTGCCGCCAGAACATCAAAGCAATCTTTATCTTCGGATAATTGGGCCTGGATATTGGAAACGAGATGCATAACATGGGAATACCTCTCTACTACCATAAGCTGATTGACCTGAACGCTCCCTATTTGGGCAATTCTTCCCAGATCGTTTCTTCCCAGATCGACCAGCATGATATGCTCTGCTCTCTCCTTGGGATCGTTCAGAAGTTCGTCTGCAAGTTCTCTGTCTTCCTGTTCGCTACTGCCCCGTCTCCTCGTACCGGCGATGGGTCTCAATTCCGCGGACTTCTCTTCAAGACGAACCATTACTTCAGGAGAGGAACCTATAAGGATGAGGTCTTCAAGTTTCAGAAAAAAAAGGTATGGTGAAGGATTAACGTAACGAAGCGCCCGATATAGATCTATGGGGTGAATATGATTTTCCATCTGAAATCGCTGTGAGAGAACAATCTGAATTGCATCGCCTGAAACAATATACTCCTTGGCCTTCCTGACGACCGTTTTATAATCTTCCGGCGTCATGTTGGATTGAAGATGAAAGTCTTCATCCTGATTGCAAGACGCTTCTCTCCTCTCCATCGGGGCATCTAACATCTCTATCAGGGCATCGATTTTCTGGAGGGCATCTTTGTAAACTTCGTCCAGATCATCTCTACCTTCGGTGAAGGCACACGCCACAACCTTTATCGTATGTTTGACATTGTCGAAGATAATAAGTGTGTCGGTAATGAGAAAGATGGCATCGTCTGTTTGCAGATCATCTACAGCCTCTGCCGGCAGTTTTTCAAAATAACGCACCATCTCATAGCCGAGGAAACCCACGGCCCCTCCATAAAACCGTGGAAGGCCATCAACATTAACGGGACGGTATCTTCCCATCAAATCCTTCAGAAACTTCAGAGGTTTTCCCTCATGCTTGTGAAAGCGGTTTTCTCCATTTTCCCGGATAACAACGTCCTCTTTCTTGACACTAAAAACAACTTCCGGATCCGACCCCAGAAATGTGTATCTCCCCCATTTTTCACCCCCCTCCACGCTCTCCAGAAGGAAGGAGTATGTCTTTGAACTTAATTTCATCAGCGCCGACACAGGGGTCTCCATGTCAGCCATGATTTCCCTGTAAACGGGGATCAGATTCCCCTCATTTGTCAGTTTTTTGAATGTTTCAATGTTCGGATAGTACATAAAAACTCCCTCAATCTATAAAAAAGAAAGGGGCCGTTATTATTAACGGCCCCGTCCCTAAAACAAAAAAGCCGTAGAGTGTGCTGAAGAGCTCTTCCACGGCTGAACTTTTTTGTTTTGTGTTTTCAGCTTACAACGGCGGATGAACCCCTATCTTTTCATAAATCCACCAGTTGTTTGCAAAAAATACTCTGATCACGATCTAACATCCTTATAAAGCTAAATTTGTAAGTCCATACCAGCTGTTTACTTACGTGTCAACATTTTTTTCTGCTTTTGTCATTTAAGAATTAAAAGTGAACCGTTTTTGACGGATTTAAAGTTTAAAAGTGAACACCTGATAAACCATAATCTAAACACCAAAGAGGAGGTCTTAGGTTATGGTACAGTTGCACAAGAAATTCACAGACAGTCAGGTTAAAGAACTTATCGAGCGCTACCTGAGAAAAGAAATCGAGAGGAAATATATTCAAGAGGTTCTGGGCGTTGGGAAAACAAGGTTTTTCTCTCTTATAAAGGCCTATCGTGAAAACCCGGATGAATTCTCTATTCAATACACAAGAAACAGCAAAACCAGGAAAATATCTCAGGATATCGAAGATAATATTATCAAAGAGCTGCAAATTGAAAAGAAACTGATAGAAAACAAAGACATACCGTTGAGACGGTATAATTACAGCTATATCAAAGATCTTTTAGAGACAAAATATCACCAGAGAATTTCTGTGCCTACCATTATCGATAGGGCTAAGAAGAACGGGTTTCATGTAAAAAGGAAGTCTAAAAAAACTGTCCATGACCGTGAAGTCTTAACCAATTACACTGGAGAACTCATTCAGCATGATTCCTCTCATCACTTGTGGTCACCGCCTGCGAGAAAAAAGTGGTACCTTATAACCTCCCTGGATGATTTTAGCCGGTTTATCCTCTATGCTACTTTCTTAAAGAGAGAAACAGCCTGGGCTCACATTCTTGCCTTGCAGACGGTGGTACTGAAGTATGGCGCACCCGTTCTCTATTACGTAGATTCTCATTCCATCTTTCGGTTCGTGCAGGGCAGAGACTCTATCTGGCGGAAACACTACACATTAACTGACGAGGCTGATCCTCAATGGAAGCAGGTGATGTATGACTGTAACATCAAGGTATCATATGCTCTGTCTCCACAGGCCAAAGGTAAAATTGAACGGCCCTATGGCTGGCTTCAGGACAGAATCGTACGAACGTGCGTGAGAGATGATGTGACTGATATAAGGGATGCTCAAAAAGTGCTTGCCCGTGAGATCCATAGATATAATTACCGCCAGGTCCATTCTACAACCCAAAAGGTTCCTTACTTTCGTTTTCAAAGAGCGCTAGAAGAAAAGAGGTCTTTGTTCCGAGAGTTTAGAGTAAGACCACCTTATCAATCTGTGAAAGATATCTTTTGCCTGCGGATAGAGAGAACCATTGATTCTTATAGAAAAATATCTCTTAATAATCTGCAACTGAAGGTTAATAATGCCGTCACAAGAAAAAGGGTAACGCTTCGTATTTATCCTCTTAACAAGGATATATCTGAGGTCAGATTCTGGTGTGAAAATAACCTTATCGATGTCCAGAGAGTTAAGAACAGTGACCTGAAGGGTGTTCACTTTTAATCTTTAAACAGTTCACTTTTAAAATTTAGCTAACACATTTTTTTCTGCTTTTGTTAGAAGCAAGTAATTTGTCCGGAGTTGTAGCACATAATCTGCCCAGTTTATAATGGGTCACCAGGAGGTGATTCATGAGACGGACAGAGTTGTTACAGGAGATTCGGATTATGCGATTTGAAGAGGCTTATGGTGTATGGACAGAAGGTCGATTAAACCAGGAAGAAGCAGCTCGGATATTGGGAGTATGCACACGGACATTTCGGCGTTACCTTGACCGCTATGAGGAAAGCGGTATAGAAGGATTATTGGACAAGCGTTTGACGCAGGCATCATCACGTCGAGCTCCCGTGGATGAAGTTATAGCTCTTGTTGAGCAGTACAAGGGTCAATACCGGGGCTGGAATGTGAAGCATTTTTATTCATGGTATCGGCGTGACGGAGGGCAGCGCAGTTACACCTGGGTCAAGAACACACTTCAGTCGAATGGTGTGGTTTCCAAGGCTGCTAGGAAGGGGACGCACCGAAAACGTCGTGATCGTTCCCCTTTGCCGGGTATGATGTTGCACCAGGACGGCAGTACCCATGAGTGGGTACCGGGAAAGAAGTGGGATCTGATCGTGACAATGGATGACGCGACAAGCGAACACTACAGTATGTTCTTTGTCCAGGAGGAAGGCACAGCCAGCAGCTTTCAGGGAGTGCGGGACGTGATC
>CAZYTP010000016.1:0-41352 GCA_964650385.1 uncultured Syntrophales bacterium
GTGTATACGAGCCCGCCTCCTGTCCCTCCAAGTGTGTAAGCAGGACGTATTACTACAGGATAGCCAAGTTCAGCGGCGATTTTTTCCGCTTCCTCAACACTGAAAGCCGGCTCACTTCTGGGCATATCGATGCCAAGACTTTCCATTGTTGCCTTGATGGCGATCCGGTCTTCCCCACGCTCGATGGCATCCAGCTCTACCCCGATGATTTTGACACCGTATTCATCGAGTACGCCCCTCTTGGCGAGTTGAGCCGTGAGATTCAGTCCCGTCTGTCCACCCAGATTCGGCAGTATGGCATCAGGCCTCTCCTTTTCTATAATCTTTTTCATAACTTCAAAGGTGAGCGGTTCCAGGTATGTTACATCCGCCGTATCAGGATCGGTCATAATGGTCGCCGGATTAGAGTTTACCAGAACAATTTCATAACCCTGTTCTCGAAGCGCTTTACACGCCTGAGTTCCGGAATAATCAAACTCGCAAGCCTGGCCTATGATAATAGGACCAGACCCTATAATCATTACTTTTTTTATGTCATCTCGTCGTGGCATGTTCAGTTATCCTTCCCTTTCAATCGCCAGTCCACCCGGTAGGAACAGTAAATTTTTAGAGCATAAATTTGCTCTGATGTTGCTACCAGTTAAACCAAATATTGTCAATATATCTGTCGTTAAAATATTCTTTCTTTGAGGAAAAGGCCCGACGGAATTCTTTTTTCAGAATCGAGTTTGTGATATAGAAATAGGCTCAGAAGAAAATAAGGAATGGAAGGGGGCTTCGAATAAATAATGTTTCTTTTTAAAAAAATTGTCGCACCTTTATTTTTCCCGGTATCGGTATGTCTGGAGATTATGATACTGGGCCTGTACCTGCTTTTTTTTACAAAAAAACAGAAGACTGGGAAAATAATTATGTTGATAGGGGTGCTATTGTTTGCATCACTCAGTTATGATGCTGTTTCAGACAGATTCCTAGAACCCCTGGAGTATCAATACCCACCACTTGCTTTAAATTCAGCATCCGACATTTCACCTCCGGTTAAGTGGCTTGCCGTGCTGGGTGGAGGACACACATCCGATCCCAGACTTCCAGTTACCAGTCAGATTTCAGACGAGTCTCTTGTTCGTCTTATAGAGGCTATTCGTCTTTACAAAGAACTGCCGGGATGCAAGCTTATCCTCTCGGGAGGAAGGTGTTATGATACTGTTTCCGAAGCTGAAACTATGGCTCGTGTCGCCGAGGCAATCGGTGTAAACCGGGAGGGTCTGATTTTAGAAACAGGTTCCAGGGACACAAAGGATCAGGCCAAAAATATAAGATCAATCGTCGGAAGCGATAACTTTATCCTGGTGACGTCCGCCTCACATATGCCTCGAACAATCGCTCTTTTCAAAAAACTGGGAATGGACCCAATTCCGGCCCCTGCCGGTCATCGTGTCAAACAAAGCAGTGGCATAATAATAAGTCCCCGCGATTTTTACCCCAACCCCGGGGCACTACGTAAGGCAGAAAGGGCTGTATACGAGTACATGGGAATTGCCTGGGCAAAGCTGAGGAATCAGCTATAAAGGTTGCAATCAATCAGTTTAATTGAAGGAATTAAATTACAGAGGGTATCCACCGATAAACCGGTGCCAGGTATTTTGCCACCTGTTCTTTTCGCGGAATCATAAAGATGAAACACTTTTTCTGATCAGGAACGATTGCGATATGCCTGATAACACCCGGTTCAGGATTACTATCCATAAATTTCATAAAGTTATCGCGCATCTTTACGCTTTCGTAATACAGATAAAACTTATAGTTTCCCCACTTCACATCTTCTCTATTTAACAGATGCGCGTTTGTTATTTTCGACCGCCGAAACCCGTCATATTTCGCTTCAATCAGATGACACTCCTCGGAAGGATCGCTCCTCGGGTACAAAGTTATAAATAATCTATCATACCTTTTTATGAGCTTTGATATAGGGAAATAAAGCAATGAATGCCTCGGAAGAAACGTGACAGTAACATCAACGCGAGAGATGGGGCTTTTCCTTTTAATAAAGAAATTAGCATGATAGCCGATTGCACCTCCGATGTTGGTGAAGGTTTGATCATCCGGCTTGATAACTTCTGTGATGTCATCAAATACTGAAAGAGCTAACGTCTTATTCTTTCTTCTGCCCCAGAAATAGCCGAGCGTAAGGAAAAATGAAAAGGCAATGAAAAGAAAGAAAACGGGCTGCGTCGCAATCTGCACATTATCGAACATTTTTTATCTTTCCTGAAGTCTGGATATGATAATTTCCGGGATATTGTACAGACTCCCCTTTTTTCCGTCAAGAAGGGTCTTCGACAGGGAAACTCTCTCGAACGGAATATCTTTGGCCATCCTGCTTATACTTTTTTCAGTCTCTGCGGCCAGTTCACTGTTTTCTTCCGTTATCTTATTGTTTATTAAGAGGCGAAGGGGCAGGTTCAGATCATGAAGACCTTCAATCAATCTCTCGGACTCCCTCAGGGAAAGAACGTCGGGATTAAAAACCACGACAACGGAACAATCCTTTCCCTGCAGAGTTTTGTTCAAAGCATGATAGTTTTCACTTAACCTCCTTAGCCTTTTCATAACATTATCGTCTTCTTCATCGTAATCGAGCACCGTCTCTTCTTTACTTAAAGTGCCTCTTATTCTATATATCGTATAGCGTTTTTTCAGAATCTGCTTTCTGATCCGGGTCAGTTGGTCAATCCAGGTTATCGTAATCCTTGGCAAGGCAAGAAACCTGAGTGTCAGCCCGGTCGGCGGTGTATCGAATATGATGTAGTCAAAATCTGTGTTGTTCCTTATCGTCTCTTCGATGCTGGTCAGCAGCGCGTACTCTTCTATGCCGGGCGAATATTTCAGTACGGAAAAGTAATTGTCGAGATTCAGTGCTTGAAGATACTTATAAGTATCTGACAAGACATTGATTTCCTTCTGAAGATAATCTCGTGAAAGTTTCTGAATGTTGACCTCTTCAATAAAAAGATTTTCTGTAAATTTCTTTTCTTTGTTCTTCAGTGTTATCCCGAAGATGTCTCCCAGGTTATGTGCCGGATCCAGGGAAACGATTAAAACACGGCTTTTCTGAGAAAACTGCCATGCTGCAGCAGCCGCCATGGTGGATTTACCCACCCCTCCTTTTCCTGTAAAAAAAATTATCTTCATTTAATCTATGCCCAGTGTTCCGCACATCTCCGCCAGCATATCGTTGGCATCCCCTGCCCTTCTATTTAAAACTCTCAGCTCCTTTTCCATAAACGGCAGAAGCTCGACAGCCAGAAATGTTGGTGGCGAGGGAAATCCGACAAAGGAACCCAAAAGCAGAAGTGCAAAGATGTTTTCGAGCTCCTCCATTTCAAAAATGGTGAGAGCAACGGTTTTTTCACGATGCGATGTATAGAGGCCGGATAAGATACGACGGAAAAAACTAACGATTGATGGATTCATTAAGATGACCGGGAGCGCATCCGTAAGGGGCGCAATAAAAAAAGGAATATATTATTCGCTTTGCTCATGAATCTTCGATTGATTTGCCTTCGGCTCATGAAACTACGTTTTCCTTACCGGGAAGCCCCGCCCTGTGGGCGGGGAGCTTCACTTCTGGAATCGCATTTGGTTGAGCCGGTGCATGGCTTTCACACCGTGCACCGGCTAAATTTGATTTGCTGCTTTATTCTACCTTGTATGCCTTCGATTTAATGAAATCTACGAAGAAGACAAAATTCAGTATCAGCATTATAGCCAAGATAATCGTCACTGTCCATCCAGGAACGGGCTTCGCCGCTATGGCACCCGGCTGAACAACCGCAAGGAACCAGATGATAGCGCAGGTAACGGTAATCCAGAGCAGCCAGGCCGGAATTACGGCGATATTGGCAAACGGCGATTTCAGTTTTTTTGCAATAAAG
Organism: uncultured Syntrophales bacterium; assembly: GCA_964650385.1. Taxonomy (GTDB): domain Bacteria; phylum Desulfobacterota; class Syntrophia; order Syntrophales; family JADFWA01; genus JAUSPI01. The sequence goes on from CAZYTP010000016.1 coordinate 3,936, forward strand.
GCTGCGCCGGTCATAAGGGCGATGGATGCGACCAACTGATTTGCCGCACCGAAGGACCCCCAGATGATAAGCCAGTTTCCTGTCGCGGCCAACCAGATTCCTATGGCAGCAGGGATTATGGAGGCAATCCAGCGGTTTGTCAACAATGTGAAAACCGGACCGGCAGAGTCCTTCAGGGGAGCAACCATTTCGGATAGGCAGTAGCGGGCCAGACGGTTGGTGGTGTCAAGGGTCGTCATGGCAAAGGAGGCAACCCACATGCCGGCGATTACCTTGACGTATTTAGCCGGGATAACTCCCAGCCAGGTCGAGGCAACCATATCCGAGTAAGACTGGACGAAAAGATTTGCCGCAGACAGCTTAACGGAAGCGGATACCTTTGTAAACATGGCGCCCCAGTTGCCGTAATTCAACATCTCTGTTGTCACTCCCGCATTTTTTAGTGCGGTATAACCGAAACCCGCTATGGATACAATGACGATGGTCGACAGGAATCCCTCGGTAAACATGGCACCGTACCCTATGAACAGACCGTCACTTTCTTTTTCGAGCTGTTTCGATGTTGTACCGGAAGCGACAAGAGAGTGGAAACCCGAGAGGGAACCGCAGGCGATAACCAGCGGTATCGCAGGCCAGAAAGGCGTCGGTTTACCTCCCATCAGAATGGGAGAGAAGCTGGAAAATGCAGGAATTTCAAATCCCTTAAATACAAAGATGGCCGCTATAAAGCCCATTGCCAGTCCAAAATAAAGAAGCCATGAATTGAGATAATCCCTCGGTTGCAGGAGTATATTAACGGGAATAGAAGCGGCAATAACAATATAGAAGAAGAATACCAACATCCAGTTCATGTAGCTTAATTTTATAGGGGTTACCGTGCCCAGCCAGATGGCGATTGTCAGCATAACGATGCCGATAATGGTAGCAAGGCCAAAATTCATCTTTACCCGGTATATAAGTACACCAAGGATTAGAGCGGCAAGTATCTTCCATGCATATGCCGATGCGATGGATGGAGTCCGAACGAACATACCGCCGACAATAGCTGCAAAGGCCGCCACAAGCAGGATGAGAAGAAAGAAAACAATCCAGTAGAATGCCGCCCCTGTTCTTTTTCCAATGAGCTGCGAGGCGACAAATTGAACTGATTTACCGTCATAGCGGATAGATGCCATTAAGGCCAAATAGTCATGAACGGCTCCAATGAAGATGTTCCCGAACCAGACCCAGAGAAGTGCGGGAAGCCAGCCCCAGCATATCGCTATTGCGGGTCCGATTATCGGCGCGGCACCGGCAATTGACGCAAAATGATGCCCGAAGAGAACCTCTTTCCTCGCCGGGATATAATCCACCCCGTCATAGAGTCGCTTGGAGGGCGCATCTATGGTATCCGACGCTCCTACGACATCTTTTTCTATCTTTTTGCCGTAGGTAAAATAAAGTGTTAAATAAATCAAAAAACCAGCAAGAATAATTAAAGTTGTCATTCTTTACCCCCTTTCTAATATGAGGTTAGAAATCAAGAAAAAATGTCCGTTCTTTAATCCCTTGTAGAAAAGTTACTCCTCGTGAAACATAAAGTCAAATACTTTTCAGCTTCTTTTTAATCGGTTCTCTTTAATGGCCGTGCTTAAATGAAGGCAGTGCTAAAAATAATAATCTTGACAAACCCGCCTACTGACGTATGATTTATATTTAGAATATTAGTGTTTTTAACAAAAATATTCCAATCTGTCCCGTCTTTGAGGTGACAAAATGACACAAAACGAAGGTATCAAATCGGGAGCCGTAAAGGGATTTAAAATTGGCGGTAAGGTAAGAGAACTCAGGCAAAAAAGACATTACACCATGAAGGACCTGTCTATAAAAACCGATCTGTCAAAAACTCTTTTATCTGAAATAGAAAATGATGAGGTTATTCCACCCGTGGCAACTCTGCTCAAGCTGGCCAAAGCTCTTGGTGTAGGAATGACTTTTTTCTTTGAGAACGTGGAAATCAGTGAAAAAATTTCTGTTACCCGTTCCGATGAGCGGATACAGCTCAAACGCAGACCGCATCAGCATGAAGGGGAGGTCGATTACGTTTACGAAATCCTTGAAACGAAAAAACCTGACAAGCGTATGTTACCCCTGCTGGTAGAGTTTCAACCCATGGACAGAAGTGACATGATCTTTACGAACCACGAGGGTGAAGAGTTTTTATATCTCATCGAAGGAACACTTGAATTTCGCACCGATGATCGAATGGAGATACTCCAGCCGGGTGATTCCCTCTATTTTGAATCGGATATAAATCATAGTTGCCGCTCCCTCGATGAAAAACCGGCAAGGGCTGTTGTTGTGGTCTGGAGTAAAACATAAAAAGGAACTGATAATTATGCTCGAAATCCGTTTTCATGGACGTGGTGGACAGGGAACCGTGGTAGCCACAATCCTGCTGGCCAAGGCCTTTTTTGAGGCAGGTTATCAAGTCCAAAGCTTCCCTTTTTTTGGAATAGAAAGAAGGGGAGCCCCGGTCGAGGCATATTTAAGGCTGAACAAAAAAGATATTCTAATCAGAACCAATGTCTACAATCCCGATCACGTCGTTGTTCAGGATCGAACTCTTGTCCAGAGCATTGATTTTACAAAAGGCCTTAAGCCGGGAGGATGGATCCTGATCAACAGTCCGGTGCCCCCTGCCAATCTGATCCCCTTTGCGGGTTTTCGGTTGGCTTTCGTCGATGCCAGCCACATTGCAAGAAATCATAAACTGGGCACCCGTACCTCTCCTATCGTTAACACATCGATGATTGGTGCTTTTGCCAGTATTTTAGACATGCCACCGATGGAATCTGTCGTTTCCGCCATCAGAGAAGAAATTACGATTGAGGCCGAACGGAACGTCCAGGCAGCGGAAGATGCATACAGGGAAGTCCGGATTCTCGGAATAATTGAGCAAGGACCAGAAAAGTGACAGAAAAGAAGAAAATTATTGAAGCAATTCCATTGTTAGTACCACACTCCTATCTGACTACGGAAAGCAACAAGACGGGTTCGTGGCGCTTTCTAAAACCCCGTTATGAAGAAAAGACTTCTCCATGCAGCACTGCCTGTCCTGCCGGTGAGGATATCGGACGAATTGAAATGCTGACAACCCGGGGTTTATTCAAGGAGGCCTGGGAAACCATACTCAGAGAAAACCCCTTCCCCGGCGCCTGTGGACGAGTCTGCTATCATCCCTGTGAAAAAACATGTAATCGAGAAGAATTCGACAAAGCTGTTGCCATTCATAGTATCGAGCGTTTTCTCGCCGATAATGCTATTCGGAACAATTTAAACCCTCTTCTGGAACGGAATCCTGCCAGGGAGCAGAAAATAGCGGTAATAGGTGCCGGTCCCAGCGGTCTTGCGGCGGCATATTTCTTGACCCTCCTCGGTTATACCTGCGATGTCTTCGAAGCTATGCCTGAACCCGGTGGAATTCTCCGGTGGGGAATACCACTTTACCGCCTTCCCCCTTCCGTTCTTCAAAACGAAATTGCCCGGATTGAAGATCATGGCGTACGGATACATACAGGGAAACAGATTTCACAACGCTTTCTGGAAGATACCAGGAATAATTACAATGCCATATTTCTGGGTTGCGGACATTCCCGTGCGGCCCGTTTGAACATCCCGGGAGAAGATATCGACGGTGTTGAGGATGGTCTCAAATTTCTGCTAAGTATCCGTCAGAATAAAAACCCTTCATCCAATGGAACGGTAGCTGTTATTGGAGGCGGCAACACAGCTGTTGATGTAGCCCGGAGCATCGTGCGACTTGGCGGAAAGGCTCTTATAATATACAGACGCAGGCGTCAGGATATGCCGGCCTTCGAACAGGATGTACGGATGGCACTTGAAGAAGGAGTTGAGATTAAAGAACTTCTTACACCCGCGAAGATCATATATGATAACAAAGAACTTGTATTAACTTTACGGCAGATGAAAGTTGTCGGCGAAGATATTCGGGGAAGAGCTTTGGTTGAACCCGATGGTAAAAACCCTGATGAAATCAGGGTTGAACGAATTTTCAAGGCTATTGGTGAAGAAACAGCCGAACCCTGGCATAGTCCCCCCGAAGAAGGGGAAGGAATTTTAAGCATGAACAACTCTGTCCTGGCATACCGGCATCGAGGTCCCGCTCTCGTTTTCGGGGGCGACCTGACAAATCAGACAAAGAGTGTTGTGCATGCCGTGGCTTCCGGCAAGGAGGCAGCTATAGCTCTTGATATATTCTTCAGGGAAGGATTTGATGCCATCGGGCCGACGCTGAAGACCTGTATGGTGGGAAATGGCACTTCCCCCCTCTCCATGGAGATTTACATGGGGGGGGCTCGCCGTTCAAGAAGTCCCCATATTGTCACTTATGAAGAAATTAATACCGACTACTTTCAGCTCACAGCTAAAGTCTCTCAACCACGCCTTTTAATAGAAGAACGCCTCCGGACATTTGAAGAAGTAGACCTCAAAATTTCGGCGCACCTGGCCACCAGAGAGGCCGGACGCTGTTTTAACTGCGGCCTCTGTATTCAGTGCGAGAACTGCTTTATTTTCTGCCCGGATATGGCTGTAATTCGGGATAACAGTTCCCAGGGCCGTCATATCAATTATGATTATTGCAAGGGGTGCGGTGTCTGTGTGGTGGAATGTCCACGCAACGCCATGGTACTCGAGGAGGAAAGTTATGAAGAAAGTTCTGGAGGGAAGTCAGGCAGTAGCTGAAGCGGTACGCCTGGCAAAAGTCAGCGTTATTTCTGCTTATCCTATAACGCCGCAGACCCATATCGTCGAGTTCCTTTCAGAGTATTGTTCAGATGGCAGATTGAGCGCACGTTTTTTACGTGTGGAGAGTGAACACTCTGCCCTGGCTGCCCTGATTGGGGCAGCCAGCAGCGGGGTGAGGACATTTACCGCCACTTCCTCACAGGGGCTGGCCCTGATGCACGAGCTCCTCCACTGGACCTCGGGTGCAAGGCTTCCGGTTGTAATGGTCGAAGTAAATCGAGCGCTTGCTCCCGGATGGAATATCTGGACCGACCAGACCGACAGCCTGGCACAACGGGATACGGGCTGGATACAGCTATATTGTGAAAACAGTCAGGAAACTCTGGATACCACTCTTCAGGCCTTCCGCTTGGCAGAGCTGGTTAATCTGCCGGTCATGGTGGTTTTAGATGCGTTTTACCTCTCACACACTTATGAACCGGTCGATGTACCGGAACAGGAACTGGTCGACCGCTTCCTCCCCCCTTACGACCCAAAATTTCAGGTTGACACAAAAGATCCCTGTGCGTTCGGTTCATTAGTTCTGCCGAATGCTTACATGGAAATGCGCCATAATATTGCAATGGCGATGGAGGAAGTTCTGTCTCAATTCCCGGAAATCGAGGAAGAGTTTGCCGGAATCTTTGGGCGTCGTTATGGCTCAGTAGAACCGATTGCCTGTGATGATGCGGAAATCATTTTGATAACGTCCGGAACGGTCACGAGTACGAGCCGTCAGGTAATTCAAGACTTGCGTGCAAGGGGAGAAAAAGTCGGGCTTCTGAAAGTAAAACTTTTCCGGCCCTTCCCCTCTGAGATGTTCCGCCGGATACTCGGACCGGCAAAAAAAGTTGCCGTGATTGACCGTAATTTCTCATTCGGGGCAAGTGGCATATTCGCCCAGGAAGTGCGAGCCGCTCTCTGCAACCTTCCCAGCCATCCTCCGATCTTCGGTTATATTGCGGGAATTGGAGGACGTGACGTGACAACGGACATATTAGAGGATATATACTGGCAAACCAAAAAGAATGAGGTTCCGGGAAAAGAAAGTATATGGATGGGACTTCAGGAGGTGGATCATGCAACTGAAAGTTTCTGAACGTGAGTACATGTACCCGGGACATGTGGCCTGTCCCGGATGCGGAGCCGCAATTGCCATGAGATTGTTTATGAAGGTCATGGGTGAAAAGACCATAATTGTCCTTCCTGCCTGTTGCTGGTCCATTATAGCGGGCGCTTATCCTCAGTCTACATTGCAGGTTCCGGTAATCCATAGTGCCTTTGAAACCGGAGGCGCCGTGGCCAGTGGTGTGCGTGCGGCATTGGATGTTAAGGGAGATACCGAAACCACCGTCGTTACGTGGGCCGGTGACGGAGGAACTTTTGATATCGGCTTTCAGGCGCTCAGCGGCGCCGTTGAGCGTAATGAAGATTTTATCTATGTATGCTATGACAATGAAGCCTATATGAATACCGGCATCCAGCGCAGTTCTTCCACTCCTTACGGTGCGTGGACTACCACGACGCCGGGCCGGGAGTGGAAAAAGATGCGTAAAAAAAACATTGTAGAGGCTCTGGTAGCCCATCGCATTCCTTATGCTGCTACGGCTAACATCGCCTTCCCGGAAGATATGATGCGAAAGGTTCAAAAAGCCAAAGAAATAAAGGGAGCGCGATTTCTCCATATTTTCGCCAGCTGCCCTACCGGCTGGCGTATTCCGTCTGAAATATCCGTCAAGATCGCCCGAATGGCTGTCCAGACCAATATTTTCCCCCTTTATGAAGTCGAAGGCGGCGTAAAATACACGATAAACTACACTCCCAAGGAGTATCCGGTAAAAGAGTATTTCAAACTCCAGGGACGATTCAGGCATTTGATTGACAGTGACTTAGCGCAGATTCAGGAAATGGTCAACGAGGACTGGGAACTCCTGCTCCGTAAGGCTGGTGAACATTCCTGAAAAATGCATAGCGAGCGTACTTCCTTAATTTACTGCAGTGTTGGCACTTCTCTGCCTTTTCGTCTTATTTACCAATAATTAAATATGTTATAGGGCTAAAAATTGAATCTCCCCGCTTACAAGGAGGGGCTTGCGGGATGAGCTCCCGGTCATATCACAGGTACGCTACTCAACGTAAAAAATATTCAGTTATCACTATTTGATGTTCATCAGATGTTTGAATTGACGTACAGAAATATCGGGTGCAAACAACGTTTTTTGATGGTTCTTATGTGTTTTATAAATGGAGACGTTACTCCCTGTAACGGTTTTAAGTAAGGTAATAAGCTCTCTGTTAGCATTACCACCGGTTGGGGGGTTTATAAGAGATACAACTATTCCTTTCTTTTTGCTCGCTTTTACGCTTTGCTTCTTTGCGTTCGGCTTCACGGAAATCTCAAAGAGTATCCCGTTTTCGTGTTCCAGTATAATATCGTCCACCGGTTAATCCCTCATCAGGACTCGAGTGAATTTCAATTGATTATAAAATAATCATTTTGATATGAGAAATACGCGCTTTCTCTTCGTTTTTTTATTTCTTTTTTTTCTTGTAAAAAGATAAAAGAAACTCTTCTTCATTCGGCGACAGATCGAATTCACGGGAGGCCTCTTCAATAAGTTTCACACTCGGCCTGCTTTCATCATCCTCGAACCTGTTTGAAATCCATTTTATGGCGTGCTTCATTTTGTCACCCTTGGGTCTATCAATCGTTGTCATCTCCATTATCCTTTCTCGTTAACATCATGTTTATCCTTTATAATACAACATACGCGCCATATTATCTATTTTGTTTTTTACAGGTATTAAAATGGGATTAAACATTTGGAAACTGTATAACTCTGCTTCTTTATCCTTGACAATTAAAAATTACAAGAGCAATATTTCTTTAACAATATGAAAGGAGGATACCATGAAAACTAAATGGAAATGTTTGTTTGTTTTAACCGTTATTGCTTTTGTTTTGGCAATGGGTTCGGGCCTTTACTACTCCCAGGCAATCGCGAAACCAAAACCTATACAGCTTATATTCTCAACATACTGGCCTACTTCCTATACTTACTTTGTTGAACCGATAGAAAACTTTGCCAAAAAAGTAGAAAAACGAACCAACGGACGTGTAAAAATCAAGATATTCCATAGCGGACAGCTATTTAAGGGTAAGGAGGAGTTCGCTGCCTGTGAACGGGGAGATATCGATATGACGGCACCCCTTGATATCTATATGACGGGAGTCATTCCCGAATTGGGAATCAGCAGTTTACCCTTCCTTTTTTCAGACAATGAAAGGTTCCAAAAGTGTCTTGATGACGGGCTGTGGAATCTGGGAATCAAGAAAAAACTTCTCGAACACAATCTTGTTTTTCTGGGAGTAGCAAGTGGTGGTGGATATCAGGTATACTCGAAAAAATCACCTGTCTATCTTCCCAAAGATTTTGAAGGAAAAGCCTGGGGAGTTTCAGGAAGTACTGCCAGTAAGGCATGTGCCCTCCTGGGCGGTTCCCCCACAACCATGAGCTCGGGCGAGCTTTATATGGCCCTCCAGAGAGGGACTATCGACGGATGCACCCGCCCCCTTATTACCGGTCTTGGCAGAAAGCTTTATGAAACAGTCAAATATCTCACCGTAACCAACATGTACTATTATACAAGTTTTCTTATCATAAATAAGAAAACATGGGACAGCCTACCAAAAGATATCCAAGAAATAATGGTACAGGCCGGCAAGGAGAGAGACAAGGAACAATTACAAAAGCTGATAGCTTACGAAAAGAACGCTGTTAAAACATACCAGGAAAAGGGAGTTGAGGTTCATCTTCCAACCCCCAAAGAACTTGCAGAATTCAAAAAGGCAATCATGCCGGTCTACGATTGGTGGTATGGTTTGGTACCTAATGGAAAAAAATACACTGACTTTGCAAAACCCTACCAATAAATATCATAAAAACCCAATCTTGTCGTGAACCATGAGGGGATGTTAACATCCCCTCATGGTTGCAGCTATGGAGCATAAAAATGCGCAAAACGCTGCGAATAATCATTACGTCAATAAATGCCGCAACCAGGTTTGCTGAGATATTATCTGAAATCGGTCTTGCTTTCCTGATGCTCATGGTCTTCAGGGAAGTGGTCTGGAGATATGTTTTTAAAAATCCCAGCATTTTTTCTGTCGAATTAAGCGAGTACCTTCTAGTATTTATCACCTTTATGTCAGCAGCCTGGGTACTGAGTAAGGATCGACATGTAAACATGACGGCCCTTATTGATCACTTACCGAAAAAACTCCGGCTTTACCTGGATATTATAACTTCTATACTTGTTATGATTTTTTGTTCGGTTTTAATCTGGAAAGGATACAAAACCGTGATTATGGCTTATACCGGCAGCTATCATTCAAGCTCACTGGTAAATTTTCCATTGTGGATCTCTTATTCAATTATTCCCTTAGGTACTCTCATACTGTTATCACAGTACATTATCAGAATAGGTAACAACATAAAAATGCTCATAGATCTTAAAAGGACATGATTAATATAGAGCCCGGTACTATAACCATAATAATAATTGTGCTTTTTTTTCTTTTCTTAGCAATGGGGATGCCCGTTTTTGGAGCCCTGGGCATTTCAAGTGTCATTGGTATCTACCTGCTGTTAGGGCCGAGAGGGTTAGGTGCTGTACCGGGCGTCATATATGACCGCCTGAACAGCTTCACCCTTGTAGCCGTTCCCCTTTTTATACTTATGGGTGAAATCATCTTTGTAACCGATATAGGCTCTGATATCTTCACAGCGGCAAGCCTGTGGCTGAATCGCCTGACGGGGGGGTTAGCCATGGCCAGTGTTGTTTCCGCCGCCATTTTCGGGGCCTTATGTGGAGTCAGCATAGCCGGTGCCGCCACTATCGGCAGTTTCGCCATTCCCGAAATGCTAAAAAGGGGATACAGTAAATCGATGGCTATAGGGCCTGTTACAGCAGCGGGGGCATTGGCCCTTCTCATTCCTCCCAGCCTCGCCTTCATCCTTTACGGCGAGGTCGCCGATGAATCGGTCGGAAAGCTTTTCATAGGCGGCATTGTCCCCGGAATAACTCTGGCCTTTATGATGATTATCTATATCGGCATTGTTTGCAAAATGAACCCTAAACTTGCTCCAAAACTAACCGATGTCGTTACCTGGAAGATGCGCTTCACATCCCTCGCTCGCGTCTGGCCGTCTCTTGTCCTTATTTTTCTCGTTTTAGGCGGTATATATTTTGGCGTTTGCACACCGACGGAGGCGGCAGCAGTGGGATGTGTGGGAAGCTTTTTGATTAATCTTCACCGCAGGACACTTAACTGGACGGTTATTCAGGGAATATTTATGAAAACGATTCTAACCAGCGGAATGATTCTCTTTATATTTACCTCCGCTCTCCTTTTCGGTTATGTCCTGACACTCCTTGAGGCCCCTCAAAATTTGATCATGATTCTGGAAAAGGCACACCTGTCTCACTGGATGACGCTAACGTTTGCCATGGGTGTCCTTATCCTGATGGGAATGTTTATGGATATTGTATCGGTAATCTTAATCAGTACACCTCTTCTTCTACCCATCATTCTGAACTTAGGCTACAATAGCTTGTGGTATGGCATAATCGTGGGTATTACCTGCGAAATGGCGGTCATTACTCCTCCGATAGGGCTCAATCTTTACATAATAAAGGGTGTATCACCGGATTATATCTCTCTCAGCGATATTATAGCCGGCGCCATACCATTTGTGTTTGTGGAGCTTGCCTGTTTAATTATCTTCATAGTTTTTCCGGAACTATGCCTCTGGTTACCCGGTAAAATGGGATAATCGCGCTTAAAGATGCATCCTGTTAAATAATTAAAAATTTATATGACTTCTGTGAAAGGGCTCGGACATGTCAAAGTTAGTTGAAAGGTTTTTGGAAACCGATGTTCTCGTTATAGGTGCCGGTGGTGCGGGGCTGCGTGCCTCAATCGAAGCTCATAACATGGGTGTCGATGTTATTGTCGTTTCTAAAGGAGATTTTCCGTCCGGTTGTACAACAGCCCGAGCAATGGGCGTAATGTTGGCTCATTTCGACAAAGAGGACAGCACTGCACGCCATTTTGAAGACACTCTTCGCGAAGGCAGCTACCTGAATAACCCGAAGCTGGTAAGGCTGCTTGTGAACCATGCAGTCGAAAGGACCAGGGATATCGATCACTACGGAACCGAATTTGACCAGAAAGACGGCAAGTACAATCTTTTCCCACTAACGGGAAGCTCTGTCGACCGTGGTGTCATGGCGGGAGATCGTTACCGTGGTGGATTTTTTGAAGGGCTCGTTAACGAGGCTAAAAGACTGGGAATCGAAATATTGGATAATGTAATGATTGTCGATCTGATAAAAGATCGTAACGCTGTAGTAGGCGCAGTTGGTCTGGAATTTGAAAAAGATAATATCTTGATTATAAGTGCCAAAGCTGTAATTCTCGCCACCGGCGGAGCGGGGAATCTTTATTCTCTTACAACCAACCCACCGGGGATAACAGGTGACGGATATGCCCTCGCCTACAGGACAGGTGCCAGATTATCTGATATGGAATTCGTACAGGGAAGAGTATGTATGATCTATCCTGAAGGCATGCGTGGAACGCCACCTCCCGCGGATGGCTGTGTTACCCTGGGAGGACGATTCTATAACGGTTTATGTGAACGTTACATGAGGAAATATAACCCTGAAAAAATGGAGCTCGTCACCCGTGCGGAAATGGCAAAATGCACCCAGAAGGAGATAACAGAAGGACGTCATTCGCCTCATGGAGGAGTCTTTGGTGATCTTTCAGGTGTCCCGGGAAATGAATTATCCAAGTTTAAGAGCTTCCTGGAGTCTTGTGCTGCGGAAAACTTTGACCCCTCATGGCAGCCATACGAATGGGCTCCCGGCACCCATTACTTTATAGGTGGTATCGTAATCAATGAGCAATGCGAAACCGATATCAAAGGGCTTTATGCCGCGGGCGAAGTCGAATCGGGGATCATGGGAGCCAATCGTTTGACGGGAAACGCACTGACGGAAACCCAGGTATTTGGGGCGATAGCTGGTAGATACGCGGCAAAATGGGCTTCTTCTGCCTCACGAATTCCTGTATTACCAGACCGGGTTAATTCTTCAAAAACCCGATTAGAAAATATTTTAAAACGAGACAGTGGGTCAGATTACCTGGAGGTAAGAGATGAAATTACAAAAATTATGAGTCTCTATGTGGGAGTCTTAAGGAACGAAGATGGGCTTCGGAGGGCAATCACTTTACTGGATAAAATAAGAAAGGAAAAAATAGAAAATCTCTGTCTCGTCGGTGACCGATCATATAAAACGCTTGCCAGGCTTTTAGAGGTCGAAAATTTTATTACTATTGGCCAGATTATTGCCGCGGCTGCAATGATAAGAACAGAAACACGGGGAGCTCATAACAGGGAAGATTATCCGGAATTGGATGAAACCTGGACGAAAAATATCGTCATTAAATTGAAAAATAATCAGATGACAATGGAAACGAAATCTACAGAACAATTTTAGATCGGCCATTAAAAAATTTAATCATGATTCGTATTACGCCCACCATAGAAATTGATGAGAGTGAAATTCAACTGGATTTCATACGTGCCTCTGGGCCGGGCGGGCAAAATGTCAACAAAGTCGCCACGGCCGTTCAGCTCCGTTTCGATGTGAACACTTCACCTTCTCTGCCGGATAACGTTCGTGAACGTCTGATTCATCTGGGAGGCAGGCGAGTTACCGGAAATGGGGTGCTGATTATCGATGCCCGCCGGTTCCGTACACAAGAGCGAAACCGGCAGGATGCAATTACGAAATTAGTTGAGTTAATCCGAACGGCGGCTGTAAAACCCAAACCCCGCCGCAAGACAAGGCCAAGTCTCGCATCAAAAAAACGGCGAGTTGAGATTAAGCGCCGCCACAGCACGATCAAACGCCTTCGACGGTCGGTCACGCACCCCGAAGATTAGACCTCATAGGAATATAAAGTAAAACACCTTGCAATGTGCCGAAGGTCCCGTGACGGTTTTCACCCCTTAATATAGCGAGCCACCAAATCCCCTACCTCACGCGTTCCGAGACCCATTTTGCCCGCATCGAGACTCTTGATGTCGTTTTTCACGACTTTCTTTATCGCTTCAAGTAAGTTTTTAGCCGCAGCCTCTTCTCCGAGATATTCGAGCATCATCTGTGCCGCACCGATTGCCGCCAGGGGATTTATTACATTCATCCCCGTATATTTCGGGGCGGACCCCCCTATCGGTTCAAACATTGCTGCATTACCCGGATTTATATTACCGCCGGCAGCGATACCCATACCGCCCTGTATCATTGCTCCCAGATCGGTAATAATATCCCCGAACATGTTATCGGTCACAATTACATCAAAAAATTCAGGATTCTTTATCATCCACATACACGTAGCATCGACGTTTGCGTAATCCTTCTTTATGTCAGGATATTCATCGGCGCATTCGTTGAAAACCCTTTTCCACAGACCGAATGCGTAGGTAAGCGCGTTTGTTTTTCCGCACAGGGTCAGTTTCTTCTCTTTATTTCTCTTCCTGCAATATTCGAAAGCGTAACGGACACAGCGTTCAACACCCTTTCTCGTATTTATCGATTCTTGAATCGCCACCTCATCAGGAGTGCCTTTTCTCAAAAAACCGCCGCTACCCGCATAAAGCCCCTCGGTGTTTTCCCTTACGACAACAAAGTCGATATCCTCGGGTTTCTTGTCTTTAAGAGGTGTATACGCACCGGGAAAGAGAACAACGGGTCTCAAGTTTATATAAAGGTCCAGTTCAAAACGCATCTTTAACAGAATTTCTCTTTCAAGTATTCCCGGTTTAACCTCCGGATGACCGATCGCGCCCAAGAGAATAGCGTCCATCTCTCCCAATTCAGACAGAACGGAATCCGGAAGAAGTTCTCCTTTGCTGAGGTATCTTTCTCCGCCGATGTCATAATCGGTAAAATTAAATTGAGGCCCCCCAGTCTCTGAAAGAGCATTCAATGCCTTAATGGCCTCTACGGTCACCTCAAGCCCTGTTCCATCTCCAGGCACTACGCCAATATCGTACGTCGTCATTATTTCTTTTCACCTCTCCTTATATAATCCACCAATCCTCCTGCCTTTATCAGTTGCCTCATAAAATCAGGAATTGGGCGTGCTGTGTAAATTTTCCCGCTGTCGATATTTTTACACTCACCACTTGCAAGATTAACGGCCACCTGTTCTCCTTCCAGTATGCCTTCAGCCGCTTCTTCCGATTCAAGCAGCGGCAAACCTATATTAAACGCATTACGGTAAAATATTCTCGCAAAACTTTTAGCTATGATCACGCTGATACCGGCTTCTCTGATAGCGAGCGGTGCATGCTCACGGGATGAACCGCAACCAAAATTTCTGCCCGCAACGAGGATATCTCCGGAAGAGACATCTTTCGCAAAATCCGGTCTGATATCGATAAAACAATGCTTTGCTAACTCAGACCCATCTGAAACATTTAGATACCTTGCCGGAATAATCAGGTCAGTATCAATGTTGTCGCCAAATTTCCAGACCTTTCCTTGAAGTTCCATTTTATTTACCCTCACCCCTGCCCTCTCCCATCGAGGGAGATGTAGATTCAATACACCTTTAACCTTTAACCTTTAGCCTTTAACCTTTTGTCTCAATTATAGCTCATCAGGGGCGCCAATCCTGCCCAGAACAGCAGATGCAGCCGCAATCAGAGGATTCGACAGATATACCTCACTCTCCGGATGACCCATTCTTCCTATAAAGTTTCTATTAGTTGTTGATAGTGCCTTTTCACCTTCGGCCAGGACACCCATATGTCCTCCCAGGCAGGGACCACAGCAGGGGGGGCCAATCACGGCACCAGCATCGAGGAGCGCTTCAATAATTCCTGCCTGGATCGCTTTCTTGTATATCCAGGGAGACCCCGGTATAACTATAAGCCTCAAGCCGCGGGCAACTTTTCTTCCCTTTAAAATGCTTGCCGCATCACGCAAGTCTTCCAACCGGCCGTTCGTACAGGATCCAATAAATACCTGATCGAGCTGTATGTGACCCGCCTCTGAAACAGGACGAACATTTGCCGGTGAATGGGGAAATGCAATCTGCGGCTCAATTTTATCCACCACTATATTCACTATTTTTTCATACTTTGCATCCGGATCACCTTTCAGGGTGATAAATTCTGAAGAGGATCTTTCAGCAACATAGGCCAATGTTATTTCGTCAGGTTCTATGATTCCGTTTTTCCCCCCGGCTTCCACAGCCATATTGGCCATTGTAAACCTTTGTGACATGGGGAGTTTTTCAATTACCTCACCAGCAAACTCAAGCGTACAGTAAAGAGCGCCTTCCACGCCGAGTAAACCGATCGTATAGAGGATCAGATCCTTGCCCACTACATTGGGCGGCAAGCTGCCATTGTATTCCACCCTGATGGTTGGAGGCACCTTCAGCCATATCTCACCCGTTGCCATGACGGCACCCAGATCGGTACTGCCGACACCTGAAGAAAATGCACCAAGGGCTCCGTATGTACACGTATGACTATCAGCACCTATGATCACCTGCCCCGGTAACACAATGCCTTTTTCAGGCAATATGACATGTTCAATTCCCGATTCACCACCTTCAAAATAATGTTTTATCTCATATTGTCTGGCAAAGTTCCGCATCAGCTTCACCTGCTGGGCAGATGGGATGTCTTTATTCGGAACAAAATGGTCGGCTACCAGAGCTATCTTTTCGTTATCGAAGACTTTTTTTGTTCCAATCTTCTCGAATGTTTCGATTGCAAGGGGGGCTGTAACATCATTGGCAAGCGCCATGTCGACTTTTACTTCTATTAAATCTCCAGGAGAAACCTCATCTACCCCTGCATGGAGCGCCAAAATTTTTTCTGTAATCGTCATCGGCATGTCTGTTCCCTTCTCCTGTTTATTTTTATTGAGGTTCGACTCATATCAAAAGGACAAAAAAAGTCAAACAATTTTCGGTATCAGAAGGAATATGGTTGTTTTATATTTCGCCCCTTACCCCGCCTACAGGGCGGGGCTTGCGGGTGCGCTACCGGCCAACTTCAATTTTTTTATGGCCATATGCTTTCAGAGACTCAAGTCTGTTTAAAGCGTTTATATAGGCCTTGGCGGATGCCACAAGGACATCGGGATCTGTACCACGTCCCACAACTGAACGTCCATTGTATTTGAGTTGAACAGTAACCACTCCCTGGGCATCTGTTCCCCCTGTTATCGCATTTACCGCGTATCTGAGGAGAGGGTGGTCTGTCTTCGTAATTTTTCTTATGG
This sequence comes from uncultured Syntrophales bacterium, assembly GCA_964650385.1. Lineage (GTDB taxonomy): Bacteria > Desulfobacterota > Syntrophia > Syntrophales > JADFWA01 > JAUSPI01. Next base: position 20,103 of record CAZYTP010000016.1, read on the forward strand.
CAGCGATGGTCGCATCAACAGGACCCACTCCCAAACCTGCCTCCTGTATCACCTCTCCGGCTATCTCCATCTTAACAGTTGCCGTTGGAATTGCCGTATTGCCGCTTACAACATTGAGGTAAATCAGCCTGTATTTGTCAGGTTCTCTGAATACATCATCAGAGATAATGGCTTCAATATCCTCATCAAATATCTCTTTCTTGACGTCTGCAAGCTCTTTGAATCGTTTAAAAATTTTGCCAACTTCCTCGTCGCCAAAATCATATCCCATCTTTTTGAGGTGTTCTTTCATCGCATGGCGACCCGAGTGTTTCCCCAGAACAATATGGGTATCCGAAACTCCCACTAATTGCGGGGTCATAATTTCATAAGTCGCCTTTTCCTTGATCAGGCCATCCTGATGAATACCGGATTCATGGGCAAAAGCATTTGCTCCCACAATTGCCTTGTTCGGCTGAACAGGTATACCGGTTATATCTATTAATAGCCTTGACGAGTGATAGATTTGCTCCGTCTTGATATTTGTATGAAGTCCGAAGAGGTCTTTCCTCGTTTCCAGAGACATAACAACCTCTTCGAGGGAGGCGTTTCCTGCCCGCTCCCCTATACCGTTTATAGCACATTCTACCTGTCTTGCTCCGTGCTTCAGAGCAGACAGCGAATTCGCAACCGCCACACCGAGATCATTATGGCAGTGAACCGATATGATTGCATTGCCAATATTTTTTACATTCTGAAAAAGATATGCTATTAATTCGCCGAATTCATCAGGCATGGTATATCCAACAGTATCGGGAATATTAACTGTGGTAGCTCCTGCAGCAATAACAGTTTCCACCATCTCACAAAGATAGTTTTTGTCCGTTCTTGTTGCATCCATAGCCGAAAATTCAACGTTTTTCGTAAAGGCACTGGCATGTTCCACGGCGGCACGGGCATCTTTTAGAACCTGCTCACGTGTCTTTTTTAACTGATACTCGAGATGTATGTCAGATGAAGATATGAATGTATGAATTCTGGGATTCGCCGCATCTCTAACTGCTTCCCATGCCCTATCAATATCTGCAAGATGTGTTCTGGCAAGCGCAGCAACCTGAAGGCCTCTGATCTCCCGGGCAATTTGCTGAACTGACGCAAAGTCCCCTTCCGAGGCAACCGGAAATCCAGCTTCAATAATATCTACACCGAGCCTTTCTAATTGCCTGGCAAATCTGAGTTTCTCCTCCATATTCATACTGAAACCAGGGGACTGTTCTCCATCTCTTAGAGTCGTATCGAATATGAAAACTTTATTTTTGTCCGATTTCATTATTTTTACCTCCATCTAAAAATAAAAAGGCCATGGGCTTTGCCGCCCATGGCCTCTTAGCACTGTCTTATTTATTGGTTCATCCTCTTATACAAACGGCGGGCGGCGGGTATAAGAAACCTGTAAGGCTCAACAAGCACAAAAGCAGAAGGCCGTTTAAGTTAGATAGGTCTCTCTTCACAACACACACCATCTTATAAAAATCCCCCGATATAAAAGTCTAAATAGACTAAAATAAAAAAATATGGATGTCAATTGTTTTTTTTACTTTTTTCCCTTACTCAATTTATATTGTATGCTGTCCACAAGGGCATGCCAGCTCGCCTCAATAATGTTTGAGGAGACCCCGATTGTGTTCCAGACTTCCTCTTCATCCCTCGACTCCACCAGAACCCTTACTTTTGCCCCCGTTCCGTCGCTTCCTTCCAGGATCCTCACCTTGAAATCCACCAGTTGCATCTTGTCAATTTCAGGATAAAATTTTCTTAAGGCTTTCCTCAGGGCACTATCAAGGGCATTTACAGGACCATTTCCCTCTGCGGCTGTTATCTCTTCCTTTTCTCCAACCGATATCTTGATCATAGCCTGGGATTGGGATGAGCTTTCTTTTGTTTTTTCGTCGATGACACGGAAGGACTCCAAGACAAAAGGTTCCTTAAACTCACCCGTTGCTTTTCTCATCAGAAGTGCAAGCGAACCTTCAGCAGCTTCAAACTGATATCCCTGATCTTCCATGTTCTTTATCTCCTGAACAATTTTATTGCCATTGGAGACATTTTCTCCTAAAGAGATATTCAGCTCTCTCGATTTGTATTCTATATTGCTCCTTCCGGAGAGGTCTGAAATTAATACCCTCCGGTGGTTTCCCACGAGTTCAGGTTCAATATGCTCATAGGCTACAGGATTTTTTGAAATGGCACTTACATGAATACCACCCTTATGAGCGAATGCGCTTTTACCGACAAAAGGGCTTGAACTTGAAGGGGGAATATTCGCCAGATCACTTACATAACGTGAGAGATTCGTAAGCTGTCTGATCGACGTCTCGGGCAGACACCTCTTCTTCATTTTCAACTCGAGGTTGCTGATTATAGAGATTAAGTCGGCATTCCCACACCGTTCTCCATAACCGTTTATCGTTCCCTGGACCATTCTCACCCCTGTTTCGACGGCCGACAGGGAATTGGCCACCGCAAGGTCGCAATCATCATGTACATGAATGCCAAGTAGTTGAGGGGGAATCGACGAAGCGACTTCACCTATTATGTTAACCAGTTCTCCATTAAGCGTTCCCCCGTTGGTATCGCAAAGAACAATCATATCGGCACCGGCAGAAAGAGCCGTTTGAACGGTCTTGAGGGTATATTCAGAGTTATTTTTATAGCCGTCAAAGAAATGCTCGGCATCGAACAATACTTCTTTTCCTTTCGATTTCAGGTATTCAATGGTTTCCTGAATCATCAAAAGATTTTTATTTAATGATACCCCAAGAATCTCAGTTACGTGAAGATCCCAGCTTTTTCCGACAATTGCGACAGCCGGTGTTTCCGCATCAAGCAGGGCTTTTAGGTTCGGGCAATCCTCAGGAGAGGAATTGACCTTCCTAGTACTTCCAAAAGCCGTAAGACGGGCATTTTTAAATTCCACATCCCGTGCAAGCTGGAAAAAGCGTATATCTTTCGGATTTGACCCCGGCCATCCACCTTCGATATAATGAAAGCCCATATCATCCAGTCTACGAGCGATTCGTAATTTATCCTTTGCGGAAAAGTGGATGTTTTCTCCCTGCGCTCCGTCTCTCAAAGTTGTATCATAAATCAGAACATCCCATTTTTTCATTAGTATTAACCTCCCTCAAACTAAAAAATCCGTTATCAGTAAACCTGATAACGGATTTTTATGCTAAACAGTAAAAACACTACACCATTATCAGGTCCCCCAAGCATCGGGCCTAATTATTCCGCATATAATAATGGCGATAGTATTTTTAAACATGTTGATCTTTTTATCCTCTACTTCTAAACGTATTTTATAATATAATTCCATTTTCCGTTTGTCAAACAAAAAGATGCCCTCATTATAATCCTCTCCTAATTTACAATTATAGAAAAAGTTGAAATAGGCCTCATATTATACTATTAGATAATTCTCTCTCACAAAGGTGGACATTATGAAAGAATTTACGGTAAGCAAGACTAAAGTCTTAAAGGAAAATCTTTATTGTGACAATTGCGGCACGTGGATATATTGCCCTGAGATGAATGCCACGGTAAAAAATAGGGAGGGGAAAATAACCGAACAGATTGGCGAAGGCTGTCTACATCAGGATGCTAAAGGGGATTTTCTTGAGTGCCCTGATTGTAAGAGCCATTATTATCTGAGTGAGTAATTTCGGGAAATAAAGGGATATAAGGGGGACAACCTTCCATCCTTCTGTTATTCTTCTTCGGTATTTTCTATAGCAAAACTGCTGCTATCTGATAATTGCACCGAGCGTGAAGACCTGTCAATACTTTCCAGCGTATCTATATCGCTTCCTGTTGAAACCCCCAATTCTTTAAACTTGCGTGCAGCAACGAGAACCCGCCCTTCAAGAGAACCGACTGCCTTATTGTAATTATCAACCGTTCTATCCAGATTTTTTCCTAAATTTGAGAAATGGCCGGCAAGGGTGGCTATACGATCATACAATGTTTTCCCAAGATTGCTTATCTCCTGAACATTTTCCGCAATCTGTTCCTGCCTCCATCCATAGGCAACAGCCCGCAACAGAGCAATGAGTGTCGTCGGAGTGGCCAAAATCACGCGCCGGTCCACACCGAACTCTATCAAACTCGGGTCTTGTTCAAGTGCCGCACTGAAAAAAGTTTCACCCGGCAAAAAGAGAACTACAAAATCGGGAGTCGGATCAAACTGATCCCAATACGTTTTTGTACTAAGCTGTGATAGATGCGTGCGTATATGGCGTGCGTGATCTTTAAGTTTTTTCAGCTTAGCCGTTTCGTCTTGCGTCTCCAATGCTTCAAGGTAGGCTTGCAATGGAGCTTTGGAGTCTACCACTATATTTTTGCCGCTGGGAAGCTTAATGACCATATCCGGCCTCAGTCGGCCCCCTTCCGTTGTAACCGATTCCTGCTGAATAAAATCACAGTATTCAACCATTCCGGCAATTTCAACCACCCGCTTAAGCTGTATTTCACCCCAGCGACCACGAACCGTTGGAGTTCGAAGTGCCTTTACAAGATTAGCCGTCTCACTCTGAAGCTGGATTTGTGTTGTGGCGAGTGACCTTACTTGTTCGGTCAGGGTGGAATAGGCGGTAGTACGGGCTTTTTCTATTTCGTGAATTTTGCTGTCAACCTTTTCCAGGGATTCTTTTAATGGTTTAACGATTTCATCTATCGCCTTCTGGCGCATTTGTAAGTCACCTTTGGCACCTTCCTGGAACCTTTCAAGTGTTTCTTTCGCCAGTTCTAAAAAGGATTGATTATTACTTTTAAGTGCATCCAATGATAGTGCTTTAAAAGCATCGGTTAATTTCTGCTGCGCTTCATTAAGAAGGGCAAGCTTTTCTTCCGCAGTCTTACGTTCTTCATAGAGTTTTGTTTCAGATTCTGACAGTTTTGTCTTGAGTTCCGTATTTTCACCTTGGAGTTTTATCGCAAATTCTTCTCTCGCCCTCATGGCTGATTCGAGATTTTGCAACTGTTCTTCCCTGTTTTGAAGCCGCTCAGTAATAGTAGACTTCTCGACCTGACCCTCCAGTTTGACCCTTTCAATAGTACTCTGGTTCTTTTGTTTAAGAACAAGAAAAGTTACTGTACCCCCGGATAACATTCCAACAAATGCTAAAATCAAAAACAAAATAATGTTTTCCATAACAACTTCCTCGATTTCCATCCCTTCTCTGATAAAAAGTCCCGGACAAAGTGAAGCTCCCCGCTTACAGGGCGGGGGCTTCCCGGTAAGGAACATGTTTATTTTATATTGCGCCCCTTACCCCGCCTACAAGGCGGGAATTGCGGGTGCGCTCCCGGTCACCTTTCATCAAAAGATAAAATCGGTTGAAAGGAAATTTGATTTATGTTCCCGTACAATACTTGTAATAATTTCCCGGTTAATATCCACTCCCTTTGCTGCTACTAATGTCCTGATTGAAAATACCCGCAATGCATCCGACACAGAAAGAGTACCTTCAGCGGAATCTTTTCTGCCGGTGAACGGAAATGTGTCAGGGCCTCGTTGACACTGACTGTTAATATTGACCCTGCATACCTGATTGACCAGGGGATCGATAAGGTGTGCTATCGTTTCGTGATCCCTGCCAAAAATACTCACCTGCTGCCCATAATTTGAGTCAATAATATACTTTATCGGCTCCTCAATATCATCAAAAGGAATAACCGGAATAACCGGCCCAAATTGCTCTTCCCAGCAAACTCTCATTCCGAGATTTACGGGATATAAAACCGCCGGATAGAAAAATGTCTCATTTACAGTGCCTCCCCCTTCATTAACGACCCTGGCCCCTAAACGGGTGGCATCTTCAATCAGTTCCGTTAAATATTTCGTCTTATCAGGTTCCGGCAGAGGCGTTATATTCACGTTATCTTCCCACGGCATACCGAATCTCAACGTGCCAATTTCTTCTGTAAGCTTATCAAGAAATGAATCTACCAACCCGGAATGTACAAACAATACTTTAAGCGCTGTGCAACGCTGTCCATTATATGAGAGGCTTCCCAAAACACACTCCTTGACAGCCAATTCCAGATCGGCGTCCGGAAGAACAATGCCTGCATTTTTCGCTTCCAATCCGAGAACGCAACGCAGCCGGTGAGGTTTTGGATGCTGTTTTTTCAATATATCTGCCACCTTGCTTGTCCCAATAAAAGCTAAAACATTTATTTTACCGGAAGACATCAATGGAGCAATAACTGTACGGGAATCACCATAAACAGTGTTTACAACCCCCTTTGGAAACGATTCCTGAAAAGCCTCCAGTAGCGGCCGATGAAGCAATACTCCTAATTTCGGAGGTTTAAAAATTACCGTATTCCCCATTATTAGAGCGGGAATAAACGTGGTGAAGGTTTCATTAAGGGGATAATTAAAAGGCCCCATACACAGGACAACGCCCATGGGGGCCCTGCGGATCTGTGCAACAATTCCCTGTTCAATTTGAAACCTAGAGGAGATCCGATCCAAATCCTTTAATGCATCGACAGTATCCCGTATGTAGTCAACCGTTCTGTCAAATTCCTTTTCAGAATCCTTGTAAGATTTCCCGATCTCCCACATCAACAGGTTAACAATCTCGGCTTTCTTTTGCTTCATCCGGTATGCAAATTCTTCAATGTGCTTGATTCTTTCTCCTGTGGACATTGTAGGCCAGAGCCCTCTTCCGTTATCGTAAGCTTTTACTGCAGAATCAAGCGCTTCCTCCGCTATCTCTTCCGTCAAAAGCGGGTATCGGCCTATCAATTTCCGGGATAGCCCCGACGACGTTTTAATGCAAACCGGAGAAAAAACTTCCCGCATCGGGCCATCCCAGTAACGCAAGTCTCCGTTTAACAGATATTCCGTTTGATCATAAGGTGTTTCAAAATTAAAGTCGTCAGGTATCTCTTTTTCTTCCGGAAATATCTCTCTAATATTTTCTTGAAGTTTCATCTGAAGATTCTCCTTTCAGTACCGCAACATAAAGATATCACTTACCACGCTGTCGCCTTGCTGTAACTGTTTCCCCTCCGATCCCCCAATTGTCAGTTTTCACTTCATCAATTATAACGACGGTAGTTTGAGGGTTTTTCCCTAAAATATCAGAGAGTAATCTGGTTGCTCCCTGAATAAGCTGAGCTTTCTGTTCTGGTGTAACACATTCATCCGTTATCTTAATATTTACGTACGGCATAGTAGTCTCCTTTCTTCTTTGCTTATAACAAGAGCTTTGAAAAACCAGCTTTCTAACGACAGCGCAGCCGGAAACACAAAGAATGAAGAAAATAATACCACTTTTTGCAATTACGTACCTTTGCGCCTCAGACCACCGGTTACAGCCGGTATCAGCTTACTTTCTATATAAAATAAATAAGTTGATCAACTACAGCAGGCTGGTCCAATAAAACAACCTTAGGTTCTATTCTCTTTAATTCTTCAATATCCCACTTATCATCGTTTTTCAGCAATTCCAGGGCTTCGTCTTTGGAATTCGCCAGCATTATAACTTCTGCCTCGATATAGTTATCTTTGTAAACGTGGGGTTCATCGAACATAGACCAACTGGAGAATCTCTTACTGTGCCGCCAAATAAAGATTTTCATAAAGTACCTCTCACTATCTTGAAATATCTTGGGGTAGTACCTTTATCATTTCTATCAATTATACCTCAGACAAATTCGATGACAAGGTGGGGAAACTCTTTTTTGAATTCCTCTTAATCGATCCTCTATACCAATTCCCCGTACCATCGTGCGGGTGTAATCAATAAAAGACCGCTATTTATGTGCGATACCTTTAAAAAAGGCGTAACAAAAAGTGCCGTCCTGCTCAGTAGTTCTGTAAAGATCCTTTATGCCCTTTTCCCATGTCTCCTCATCGATAATGCCTGATTTTACTGCTTGTCCCCGAACTCCTTCGACCATGGCAATGAACGTATTCTTCGTGAATCCCTCAACATACTCGGGCTTACTTGAATCAACGTAGACCATTCTGGGAGAAATATGGACATCGTAAAAACCCGCATTGATCAATAGGGGAAATAATTGGCGGCCTATCAGAGCATTTCCTCCCTTTTGTGCCTGGATGTCGATCAGGCATTGTATTGTCTGCCAAGCTTCCCGGCTCTCCGGATGAAAGTATGCCGACCCGTGATCTCCCTCAATAACCGTGACCGTCCCACCCCTTTTTAGCTTAGCTTTGAGACGGAGCAGCGCACCCAGAGGATTATCAAGATGTTCCAACACGAAACAAACAAAAATATGATCAAATTCCCCGTCCGGAAAGGGCAGGTTGAATATATCGGCCTCCTGAAACGTGACATTTTTAAATCCCGCAGATTCCACTCGTCCTTTTGCCGCGTCAAGAGACTCCTGAGACATATCGACAGATGTAAAGCAAGCTTCCGGGCTGTTCTTTGCCAGGGCGACCGTTTGCGCACCCACACCACAGCCGGCCTCCAGCACCGAGCACCCGGCGGGATATTTAGTATCACAGTGCAATAATTGGGTTAAAGTTGTTGCCTGGTCAACAAGCCTTTCGTTTTCTCTTTTTGAATAACCATGGACATATTCGTGATTGGTATTTTTCATTTATCGCCTCTGCCCAAACTCTCACATTTTTTCAAGTTCTGCAACTGCTTCCATTCCTGGTTGAATCTGTCCCCTCCCCTGTGTCGAAAACAAACCAGAGCTTCAGGAAACCTCACATAGGGCTGCATTTCACTTCGAATTGCGGGCCCGGTCGTACTTCGATCAGTACGAGTTCAGGTGACGCAAGCAGCCGCATCGGCGGTCCCCATACACCGGTCCCCCTCGACACATACAGGTCTGCGTCGCCGACCTTGTAGTAGCCCGCCTTAAACCCGCCATTCCCAAGTCCCACGAGAAAAACCATCGGCAGACTCTGACCACCGTGTGTGTGTCCCGCTAACACCAGAGTCATCGGACGGTTCCGCAGAAAATGTGCAACCTCTGGTCTATGCGTCAAAAATAGTACCGCCCCCTTGATCTTGGGCCGGATTTCTTCAACTGCTGTATGTGCCGGAATAAGATGCCTGTCGTCAACACCGGCAACGGAAAGCCCCGAAGCAAGTATTTCAACCTCCTGGCGCAGCAACCGGAAATCCAGCCGCTCACAAAGTTTTTTGAATTGATCCACCCCGGAGTAGAACTCGTGGTTGCCAGTCGTAATGTAAACCGGCATTCCGGGGAAAAACTCACGAATTAATGCTACCTGCGGTTCGGTGTGACGGCTGTGGTCGTCGACCAGATCCCCTGGAATTAAAATCGCATCGGGTCTCAGTTCACGTGCCGCCTTCAGGGTTCGGCACCACTGTTTCTCGGAGGAAATTGCACCAAGATGAGAATCGGAGATTAACACAAATCTCTTTGCCTCCGCGCCTGGAACCGTAACCTGCAGCCTGGTTACCGACGGAGTAGAGGATGCTATCGTGCATCCTATCAAGCTGAGTACTACCGCTGCGCTCCACAACACCGCCGCCATAGTGCGCCGCATTCGCAATGATGCGTTCCGAACACGCCAACGTGTTGCCAGCCACACAGTTGCCGCTACAATCTCAAAAATGAACAGCAGCGTCCACAGGATCCCAGCGACGCCGATGAACCACGCAGTCGTGTATGACAGCGCCGGAGCTAAATCTTCGGCTATGTTCTTAGCGATCATTACTCGAGCGGGAATATAAGCGAACCCCGCGAGGTAAAGCGCCACGCCGAACACTGCAAGAGACCGCCGCCGAAGGCCAACGAGCACCTTTGTTCGGTATAAGATGTGCGTTAATGCTGCCGCCCAGATGGTAAAGACGAAGAAAAAAAACATTTTTTATCCTGTTGTAAATAGCGTAGGCTTGCTTTCCATCTCTCCCCGCAACAAGCTGCAGAGAATCTCCGACTGTTTAGTAAGTTAGAATTTATCTTCTGTAAGAAAATAATTTCGTTAACGCATTTATCCCCTTTAGTGGGATTTATCCCCTTTAGCGGGACTTATCCCATTTATCGAGGTAGGAAACGAAATAATTCGAAGAATAATGCGCTCGCTGTTCAGTTCAAGCTGTTATCTTATTTCTATAAATTGAGCAGTCGCATCATCTCTTCGGAATATCGTTTGCCGCTGATGGCACCTTCAGGCATTACCTCCCTGATGTCAGACAGGTCATTGTCTGAGAGTTCCACCTTAAGAGCGGCAATATTTTCTTCCAGATGACCAACCCGCGTTGTGCCGGGGATGGGGACTATGTCTTTGCCTTGTGCCAATACCCAGGCGAGAGCAAGTTGCCCCGACGTGATGCCTTTTGCTTTTGCCATTTCACCCACTCGCTCAACAAGTTTCAGGTTTTTTTGAAAGTTCTCGCCCTGGAAGCGAGGGGAAGACCTCCGATAATCATTCGGGTCCAAATCCTCAAAACGTCTGAACCGACCTGTCAAGAATCCCCGCCCAAGTGGACTATAAGGCACAAAGCCTATCCCTAATTCACGTATGGTCGCCAGTATCTCGTCTTCGGGCTCACGGCTCCATAGTGAATATTCGGATTGTAAGGCACTAATCGGATGGGTCAGATGAGCGCGGCGAATCGTTTGTGGTCCGGCTTCCGACAGCCCCAAATAGCGCACTTTGCCTTCTTTTATCAGGTCAGCCATTGCGCCAACCGTGTCTTCAATTGGCACAGTGGAATCAATGCGATGCTGATAGTAAAGGTCAATGTAATCCACACCCAGGCGGCGAAGAGAACCTTCACAGGATTCTTTGACATATTCGGGCCGTCCGTTAATTCCACGATAGGCCGGATTATCACTGCGTACGATACCAAATTTGGTTGCCAGTATCACCGTATCGCGTCGGTCGCGGATAGCTTTGCCCACCAGTTGCTCATTTGTATATGGCCCGTACATATCCGCGGTATCGAGAAAGGTGATTCCCAGGTCTATGGCGCGATGAATAGTGGCGATAGATTCTTTATCGTCGGCTGTTCCATAAAAGTCGGACATTCCCATGCATCCCAATCCCAGGGCGGAAACAATAAGCCCCTGTGTTCCTAAATTTCGTTTTTCCATGAGTTGTTCTCCCTTAATAAAGTGTTATATCAAAGACGAAGTGCTCAACCATTGGAAATTACCGGCGCGGCCAGCGTCCGGTCATTTGGCTGGTTGAGTCATCTATTTTCCCTCTTCATGCTTTGGCAAATAGTCCTCTCTTACGGGCGAAAACACTTCTATGGCGATTGCGTCTTCAACGATTTCAGCACCGTGTTCTACACCACTTGGTATACACCAGCTATCGCCCTCTTTTACGTCGTACTCTTCCGAAGCAATCGAAAGACGAATTCGGCCTTTCACGATGTAGCCGGTTTGTTCATGAGGATGAGAATGTTGAGGCAGTATGCTGCCCTTTTTCAGTAAGAACTCCGTCATCAAAGTTTTCTCGCCATATACCAGCGTCTTTTGTTCGATTCCCGGAAGGGTAAGACTATATCCGCTTTCATTATGCTTCTGAAACATGTTTATCTCCTTTCTCGTTTCGCCTGTTTTGCCGAACGCCCATGATCACCAACAGACACAGAGTATCCACTCTGAGTTAATATATTTCAATAAATGAGGCTTTACTTGCCCATTTCTTTATAGTTTGAAACCGGGTTCCCGCAGATAAGGCATGCCTTGGTGGGTAGCTTAAGAACCGTTGACCCACAAACCTGACAAACAAAGAAGTGCATCAAGGTCACCTCTATTATTTTTGCCATGGCCTTAAAAAGCATTCCGGTACCCGAATGGATTTTCTTAAGAAGATCCCGATGCTGTTCTTCTGATTTCCATGCCCACGACATAGTATCAATGGCGGCTTCATGTTTTTCCGGTTTGATTCGTTTAATCAGTAAGGGGTACGTTTGATCAATTTCCTTTACCTCTTTTTCTGTCAGGCATTTGAGGTTCTCCTTAGTGGTTAATACTGTGAGCTTCGGTGACGGTATGTCTTTTAGATCGACCTTTAATTCAGTCAAGATCCTCTTGAAATTGCGGGCATGGATGGACTCGGAATTTGCAATGGACATAAACAGTTTAGCGATATTCGGATAATCTTCAGATTCTGCCTTTTCGGCATAAGCGATGTAGGCATGGAAGACTGTCATTTCATTCTGGTAGGCGGTACGCAAAGCCGAAATAGTTTCGGGATAATTCGCCTGAGCACCGACAGAAATTACTGAAACGACCGAAATAAAAAAATAAAAATACAGGATATACAGAGTATAAAGCAGAATGGTTTTACAGTTTGCAGATAATGCACTCACTTTTAATATCTCCAATCGATATAAACAAAAAGGACGGCAGCCCGCCCCGCTGCTGAAACCTTTTTCACTATCATGATAAAATTAGAACTCTATCATGTCGAATCTGGTCAGCGTTGTCCTCTACCTGGACCCCGGTGCGTTTACAAGATGCCAGGCAGTATATTGCTCAGCATAAAGATTACCGGCAGACATCCCGTCAATCGGGACAATAACCTGTAAGCCTCGCATGGCGGCACCGGTTGCAGTGTGCAATACAGCGCCTTCGGCCGTCGTACCAGCGATAACTACCGTTTTAATTCCCCTTTCACGCAAAATGTTTTCCAAATCGGTGTTAAAGAATTTATCGACGCTTGATTTGACGATCGGCTCATTCCCCAGGGGTTTTACACCGGGTAAAATGGTTTCTCGTTCGGCATTCCTTGTAAGACTGTACACAACAGCAACACCTTTATCCCGGACCTGACCTAAAAATTTCTTAATTTTAGGGACAGAGGCAATGCACCGTGGTCTTGTTTTGGAATTGCATGTCAGTTCCTCTATGTCTAAAATTAAGAAGGCCGTTTCCTCCGGGTTAAGTTTGACGGCTTTTAATCCAACCGGCGCGGGTGCCTTGACACGGTACCACAGTTCAATGATCGTTGCTTCATCGCCGGCACGGATCTCAGAGATGCAAAACGGACAAACAAAAATTAAAGTAAATATTACCGCAGAAACTATCACGTTACTTCCATACTTGTTTAATAACTCCATCGCTTTCTCCTTCTGAAAATCATAGATTGTTCATCACAATCGTTTTCTGGCAATAATAAGCCGAATAACGTCTAGAAATTTATTATCAGCAGATTCTACGGAATATGTTTGTTTTATATTACTCCCGGTCAATCTCTTCTCCCCTATAAACGTGAGACGGCTCAATCGATTTATTTCCATTCTACCCGCCGTACCACCGTGACACCTGCCGCTGTCATTTCGCGAACAGCATATTCAACAGCGGATAACCCACCATACATTGAAGAACGCATGAAATTGCTCGTACGCGCTCCGGACAAATTCAGATCGACAACCACTTGAAGTTTATCGCCATTGAAAAGATTTTGTGTCTCAATTGAAGATACTCTAAGACAGCTGTTCAGGGTGCATCCCCCCATAACCAATGTTTTTCTGCCGTCATTGATACAGCTCTCAACCCATTGCCGGAACCCGTTTGTAGATGGAAACAGAATACTGTTTCCAGGCTTAATAAAATAAAGCTGTCTGCTGTCGATTATTCCTGTCAGTCGATCATCCCAGCCGTAACTGTCAGGCGGAAACGGGCATCTGCTGAACATAGTTTCAATGTAACGATAGTTTTCATTTAAAAATTGAGCGCAATTATTGAATGCGAGCTGAATCGGTTTAACCTCAATTTCGGCTTTAGACCCGATAGACCGCATCCAGGCACCGCTTGTAAAGGACCGTTGCGGGTCGATGAACAGCACGGCAGCATCATCAACTGAAACATGAAATCTCTCAAGACCGTTCAAGAGAGTCTGATAATCATTTGCCACACCGTTACCTGCGGTATCTTCTAGAAGTGAAACCCCGTTGTCATAAACATTCTTGTCCGGTATTACCCCTTGCTGTTTTTTAAGGATGTTACTGCCCTCGCCGTGCTTCTGTGCCGAATACAGAGTGTTCTTTGATCGAATCTGAGGCGAAAAATGCGGCGCATTGAGAAGAACTTTGCCGTACGGGCCGAGAGGATCTTCTGTAATCTCTCTCATAAAAGAAGTGAATTCAATCCTTTGGACAGGTTTCAGAATGGTAAGGAGATCAAAAACAGCGAAAATGGGAGCCTCGTACCAGTGCCATCCCAACCGTTTTGCAGCGATGTGAAGCTCCGATCTTGAAAGTTCACCATCTTTGTTTAGATCGAGCATGTCAAAAAGCTCATTTAACGTCATAATGCCATTACTCAAACCACATAAAAGAGGATGGTACAATAATGGCTGATGCTGCCCGCCATCACGAATAGATGCCAGATACCATGAAAATGACGCACCCTCTTATCAAAGATGTAAAAAACGACACCAACAGTATAAAATACCCCTCCCAACAGAAGCCAGGTAAAGCCCGCCAAAGACAAAACCCGAAACAAGGGTTTTAGCGCTATCAAGCCGAACCAGCCCATGAAGAGATAAACGACCACTGCCAGAACCCGACGCCTCCTTAGGGGCAGTGACTCCAGCACAATCCCCAGGCCTGCCAGGCCCCAGATTACACCAAATATTGACCAGCCCAGGCTGCCGCGAAGAGAGACCAGGGTGAACGGGGTATAGGTGCCGGCAATCAGGAGAAAGATCGAACAGTGGTCAAGTTTGCGAAAAACTTCTTTCGCCTTCCCACGGGAGCAGTGATACAGCGTTGAAAAAGAATAGAGTAATATGAGAGTGGTCCCGTATATGCTGAAGCTTACAATCTTCACCGGGTCACCCTGTCGCGCACCCAGTACAACCAGTAACAGAAGGCCGGCAAGTGCTGCCACCGCACCAATCAGGTGGCTGATGCTATTGAATTGCTCTCTTTTTTCACCCATACCATATTGTTTTTTAGCGTTATATTGCCATAGGAGTCTCGGGGCCGGTCGCACCTTATCTTAAATGAATCAAGAATAGACATAACCCCTTGATAGTTGCGGCTGACTGAGCATAGCTCAGTCAGCCGCAACCACACTTAAATCATTAAGAGCCAGGTTCATATTTAAAGGAAAGGTTTACCTTGGCACGGTATTCGATCACTTTACCTTTCTCAATTCTCATGTCAAGCTGACTAACCTCTGCGATTCTCAAATCTTGAAGACTTCCGCTGGCAGTCTCCACCGCATGTTTGGCAGCTTCCTCCCAGGAAACATCACTTGTTCCCACCAATTCAATAATCTTGTAAACTCTATCGGGCATGATTTTTCTCCTCTCTTTAGTTGTTCTTTAAATTCTGTCCTTTGGCATTTTGGTTACTCGGCTGAAACCTATTTATTCAAATTACGTCAGTTTTAATTTTACCTTAAATCACCTCCTTTCACGTCATAGCAGTTATGGGCATTATGCAAATCCTTCAAAAAGACAATGCATAGTTGCCCTGACAACTTGATATTAGATGAGTTTTCCGGCAAATTTGCCTATTTCCTATCATCAATAACTTTTCAACTATTATACTTGAGGAATTGTTTTAGAATATCGAATTTTTATTTCAAGGTGCAATTTCTTTATAGTATTCGGGACGCCGGTCCTCAAGCAGATTATTCATCTGAGTTATTGACTTATCCCGGGCCTTGTTCACGTCGATCTCAGCTATGAAAAGCTCCTCTTCCCCGGGTTTTGCACGATAAACCAACTCGCCCTTCGGCCCCGCCAATTGACTTTGACCGGTAAAAGTCAAAGTACCTCTCGGACGAATTTCCGAACCAAAACGGTTTGCCGTGACAGCGAAAACAAAATTTTCCAGGCAGCGGGTGAGCATGGCCTGCTGGCAGTACGTGAGAACCAGATTGGATGGATGACACAGAAGATCAGCACCTTGCAGGGTAAGTACCCGGGCAACCTCGGGGAATGTCCAATCGAAACAGATCATTACGCCAATTTTTACACCGCGCAATTCAATCGTATCGAGGGAAGTATCGCCTGGATCGAAATACTCTTTTTCCGTATTGAAGAGATGCAGCTTTCGGTAAGTATGGAGAATGCCATCACCTCCAATGACCAGAGCACTGTTGAATATCTTGTCAGCGCTTTTTTCGGCAAATCCGGTAACCAGAAAGAAGTTATGGGCGCGG
Source organism: uncultured Syntrophales bacterium (assembly GCA_964650385.1). Classification (GTDB taxonomy): domain Bacteria; phylum Desulfobacterota; class Syntrophia; order Syntrophales; family JADFWA01; genus JAUSPI01. The sequence continues at coordinate 36,237 of CAZYTP010000016.1, forward strand.
CACAATGCAATCAGGCTGGAAACAGTTTGAGACTTGGCAGGGTCTTCTGCCAGTGAAGCAAGTTCGGAACGATCCTCAAAGAAGTATCCGGTAAACGCCAGTTCAGGTAGAACAATAATATCTGCTTCAGCACCGCGCAAAGCGGACACTACCTTCGAGAGGTTAACCGCCACTTCCCCAAACTTCGGGTCAAACTGAAAAAATCCAACCCTAAGCATCTCAGTCCTCATTCCACTTTTTTGGAAGTATTATGAATAATTAGAAGGGGCATGTCAAGGGCAATCAATTCTACCCTACTCCTCCACAATTTTGTTGACACTCAATCGGCTTTCATGCATAGTCAACGGTCAATAAAACTGTGCATCTTTAAATAGTTGAATTAACTGATGAACATATTAATGTCAGAAAGGTAGAACATGAAAATACTGCAGCAGATCAACTATGAACCTGCCATAGTTACAGGCGGATATACTGACCGGATACTGAAAGTCGATCTCGGCACACAGAATATTACCATTGTGGAACTGGAGCCGGAATTCAAGAATAAATATATCGGCGGCCGGGGATATGCCATCAAGCTCATCTGGGATGAAACAAGCAGGGAGACCCGTTATGACAGCCCGGAAAATATCCTCGTCATGGCCAGCGGCCCGCTTGGCAACGAACCCGGTTTCCCGGGTACCGGCAAATTTGTCTTTGGCACTATTTCACCTCTTACAGATACATTCATCGACTCAAATATCGGCGGTCACTTTGCGCCGATACTGAAACGCGCCGGCTTTGACGCAATGGCCGTCTCCGGAATTTCCGGAGAGGACGTTGTTGTTATTGTTGATGGAGATACCGGAACCATAAGTATTGCCGCCGCGCCGTCCTACGATAAAAAAACAGATGAAGGTGCCCTCTCCTTCGGCGAAGCCCTTCTAAAAGACGTTAACAACGGAGAGTTCAGTAACGATATTGCTGCAGTAACCGCGGGGAAAGGCGCATGCAATGCTAGGTTTGGTATCATTAACAGCCTCTTTTTCGACCTGAAGCGTAAACGCATCCGCTCCAAGCAGGCCGGCAGAGGCGGCACTGGAACGGTCATGCGGTTCAAAGGTCTGAGGGGAATTATAGCCCGCTCCGGTCTTTCAAAAGCAGATGGCAACAATGCAATAGATCCTGAAGGCGTGCGCGAGGCAGGTTCCGCATTAAAAAAAGTTTTAAGGCAGTGCGACCCGGAACAGCTCCGTTTATCTACATGGGGCACCACCGGCCTTTCCGAGTATATGGACAAGTTTCACATTTTTCCGATCAATAATTATCAATACGGGCAGAGTCCGGAGTCTAAAAAGATTTTTTCACATGTCTTTCTCGACAAATATTTCAGCAAAAAGATGCAAGACGGGTGCTATTACGGCTGTAATCTGGCATGTGCCAAGAGCGCTGAAGATGTCGAGCTGACAAGAGGGCCGGAGGCGGGACGGAAAGTCAGTATTGACGGCCCTGAGTATGAAACCGTAGGGTCTGTTGCCTGTATGGGGATCTTCGATCCTCAATATATTATGGAATACAACTGGTATTGTGATGAATACGGCCTCGATACAATCTCCACAGGCGTGACGATAGCGTTCTTTATGGAGTGTGTTCAGCGCGGCTTTCTGAGTGCAGATGATATCGGTTATGACCTGACATTCGGTAACATAGAAGCCGTAGACCGATTACTGCATGAAATCGCCAACGGAGAAGGTTTTGGTAAGATTGTCGGCCAGGGGATAGCACGGGGCAAGAGATGGGTTGCGGAGAAATATGCGGCCGGAAAGGATGTATCCAAAAATGATGTGATGGAGGAGTTGAACAAGTTCGGAATGGAGGTTAAGGGGCTTGAATTTTCGATGTACATCACCAAAGAGTCACTTGCCCAGCAGGGCGGGTACGGCTTTGCACTGAAAGGACCGCAGCATGACGAGGCATGGCTTATCTTTATCGACCAGGTCAACAAGGAGCTGCCGACCTTTGAACTTAAAGCTAATGCCCTCCGGTGGTTCCCCCAGATCCGCACATGGTTCAATGCCACAGGGCTGTGCAAGCTTCCGTGGATCGACGTGCGTCATCCTGAGGCGGCAAACACGGAAGCCCCCGCAAAGAACTTCCCCACACTGGAGTATTATGTCAAATATCTTAACTCGACAACGGGCAGCAGTAAAATCCTGCAGGATATACTGGACGATTCAGAACGGTTGTTATTACTGCAGAAGATGATCAATCTGCGCCAGGGAAAGGGAACCCGCGCGAGCGATCAGATTCCGTTAAGAGCCATGGGACCTGTCTATTCTAACGAGTATGAATCTCGAACCGAATATTACGATGAATGGCTTCAGGAACGTCTCGGTAAGGAGAAGATGCCGGATGATCCGGACGAAAGGCATAAGCTTCTGATGAAAATGAGGATAGAGGATTATCAACGCCTTTGCGATATCGTATATAATGAAAAAGGGTTCTCGCCCGAGGGTATTCCTCTGTCTGAAACTCTGGAAAAATACGGCCTGATGGACGAGCAGGCCAGAGCGCTGCTGAAAGAGTTCGGAACGTTCGGATAATAAATCAAACAATTTCTTATTTCAAGGTATGACACCTAACTTCATCATGCCCACAGATCGATGGACTTCTCTCCTTTAACCGTAACTTGTTCTTTTTTGCTTTCTTTATTCTGTTGGCTGGATTTTTCCTCTTTGCCTGTGTCTTCAACTTTCGCAGTTTTACATTTTATCCCGGCATCAAAATCAAAGAGCTTCGTGAAATTAGATTTCGTATCTCTTCCGAAAGAGACGACTTCTTCACTGGTTATGTAAACGGAACTTTTTTTTAGTTCTTTTATATTATCAAATTCCTGGCCGTCTACACGAGTAAATGGCCCCTTACCATCTTCAGGTCTTCTGAATTGACCAGGATATTGCTGCCGAATGTAATCAGTAGTATCGGTAACTTTCATGGTCTCATCCCATAAAACAAAACCCCGTCTCCGAAAAGCGTGGAGACGGGGTTCTTCAGTAACTGCTTTGCAGTCCCGCTACCTTATCTTTACTACAAAGACGTAGGTCGGAAACTTTGCGTCCCTGCCTTTCGAAAGGTTTGCCCTTTACCAATTTTTTAACTACTACTTTATATCGGCTTTCTAATTAAAAACTTTAATTTTTTCCAAAAATCTCTATAACTCTTCATTATGGCCACCGGGATACCGTTATTTAACGGTTATCCCAGTCGGCCCATGAGCCTTGAGCTGAAACTCCCTTTTTATACGCTTACCTGCTATCCTTTTATTAAGGCCTGGGTTTTGCTTTTGGTGTTGAAGTCAGTCGATGGCTTTACAATTTATATCGGAACATTTTTGAGTTTTCTTTAGCTCTAAAAACGTACCAACAAACATTTTCAACATTCTACCTTTTCCCATTTAATCAGCGAATGAATATCCATGCGGATCAGGCGCGGCTATTTGCCGTTGCCTGCATCCGGCTTGTCCGGCAATTGATAGATTCGGTCCTCTTCCCATCGGGCCACGTTATCGAGAATCACAGATGAATCTATGTATGCTTCACACAGAAGCTTGTGGTAGACACCTTCCTCATGACTTCTGATATGGTCTTCCCGGTGCGAAGTCGAATACTCCCGGGCCGCGGTCTGCGGCATGAAATAATTTCCTATCCGTGCAAGTACATCGGTGGTTCCGCTGCCTTCGTCGAATTGTTCCTTCGTTCTCCATACGATCTCCGCAGGCAGCAAATCTTCAAATGCTTTCCTCAGTATCCACTTCTCAACATGTATCCCGTTCTCCAGTTGGCGGATTTTCCATTGAGGAGGTATGCGTTGTCCCAACTCGATCATCTCCAGATCAAGGAACGGCACTCTGCCTTCAATCGAATGAGCCATTGTGAGACGATCGACACGCTGAAGGTTGATGTTATGAAGTGAAGATACGCTTCGATAGAGTTCCTCATTCAACGGCATGGTCTCGTCGAATTCCTTGCAGTAAGAGTATCCTCCGAACAGTTCGTCCGCACCTTCCCCGGTTAGGACCACTTTGACGTATTCCGATGCAAGCCGTGACACAAAGTAGCATGGCACCGCACTTCTAACCAGATCCTGGTCGAAAGACTCAAGATAGAAAACGATCTCCGGCAGATGACGCTTGATGTCATCCACGGTGAACACATATTCGTGATGGATGCTATCGATATGTTGAGCAACCACGCGGGCTGCTGTTAAATCCCTGCTACCTTCAATGCCCACGGAGAATGTGTGCAGTTCTTTCATGTGGGCTCGGGCGAGGGCCGCAATGATACTGCTGTCGAGCCCGCCGGAGAGAAAAACGCCCAGTGGAACATCGCTCATCAACCGCTTGAAGACCGCCCGCTCAAGGGTCTCTCGTATCAACGTACACCATTGATCCATTGGCCGTTCTTCAGGCTCGACCAGTGGAATATGGTGGTACTTGTGGAATCCGGTTTGCGTATGGAAGAAGCTGCCCGGAGGGAACTCTTTGACGTCCGTAGCTCGACCGGAAAGCGCCTTCAGTTCAGATGCGAAAACGGTCCTTTGGCCGGAGCTCCCGTAGTACAGTGGCTTGATGCCAATGGGATCTCGTGCTGCGAACAGTTCCTGACCGTCCATCAGGATAAACGCGAACATCCCGTCGAGACTATTGACCATGTTACAACCCTTTTCCTCATACAGATGCAAAAGCACCTCACTGTCACTGGACGTCTTGAACCGGTGGTCCGTTAATAGGTCTTTCTTGAGAGCCCTGAAGTTATAAATCTCCCCATTGGCTATAATGGCAGTAGCTTCATCCTCACTAAAAATAGGCTGGCGACCACCTTCAGGGTCTATGATCGAGAGGCGACGATGCCCGAGAGTCGCTCGTTCTCGGGAAGCAATGCCGCTTGCATCTGGACCACGATGGATCAGGCTTTCCATAATATGATGAGTTAGTGCTGTATCATCCTCTCCCCAGACTGCTGTAATTCCACACATACTGTCTCCTTTGTCTTGTTGCCATCGAGATAGACCAGCCAGTTACCTGACCGCCCTCTCACAGATCCCTGCGTGCGGTTTTCCCGCACAGGGCTCCTCAGTA
>CAZYTP010000017.1:0-41224 GCA_964650385.1 uncultured Syntrophales bacterium
ACATCTTCTTTGCCCTTGGTATGCAGCCAATCGAGAACAGCCTGGTTGCTAAATGTACACCGAGCAGATGGAGAAGTACAGGCTACGGGATAAAATTTATCCTCACCTTTGGAGTAGGATCTACTGCTGTCTACTTAGTCGGCTGGATAAGGGAGTTATGGAGCCTCAACGTAGTCTATTTTTTTTCAGGGGGAATCGTCGCTCTCATACTGCTTTGCATAACATGCCTTATCTTTTTTTCACGGGGAATAACCTGCAAAAACATTCCCTAAAACCTCTTATGGACAGGGGCCGGCCTTGCAAGACCCCCCTGTACGAGACAATAATAATTAGAAGAATTTATAAATAAGGGAGAGTATAGAGAGGATAATGATACCTGTAATAACCAAGTATATCTTACTGAAGGTTACCGATCCCAGAATAAAATGCCCGCAGTTTTTACATACCGTTCTTTTCGATTCTATCGGTTTCTTACAATTAGGACACAGGGCTATTTTTCCCGTTTCGAGGAGTTTTCTCGCGGAGCTTTTTTTAATTTCCTCATTGACATCATATCTCCATTCACAATCAAATGTCGGACATTTCCCTTTAAGTGGCATATTGTCCGACCAGACAAAACTTCTCAGGCATTCAGGACACTCAATTTTTAACATGAGGTTTCTCCCTCTCTTTTCTCTTTTTTTGATGGCTTCCAACTCTATAAAGGACGATCAAGCTTCAGGGGGCTTTTCAGAAAATATTGCTGCAACCTTCTGGCTAAGGTAGAGTCGCATATTATTAGGATATTTTGAAATTAACGAAGTAAAAAAAGTGGATTTGGGGTCTGTTGAACCTCTGCCCCGACCGGGAGCGCATCCCGCAAGGGGGCGCAATGTAAAATAAACATATTCTTTACCGGGAGACTTCCGCCCTGTGGGCGGGGAGTTTCACATCACGATTTTTTATCTGTCAAAAAATATTTTTTCGAAGAATTCCTGTTTTTTCTTGGGATAGTACAGTGTCCCCTCATGGTCAACTATGAGTGTCCCGTCAAGATGATCAAGTTCGTGCTGTACGATACGAGCAAGAAAACCGGTGTACCGCTTGCTTATCTTCTTCCCGTGAATATCATAGGCCCTGACCTTTATTTCAGTAAACCTGCTTACCTCAACCTGTACTCCAGGACATGAAAGACATCCCTCGGTACCTTTCTCCATCTCTCCCCGGCTCTGGGTAATGCGGGGATTAATGAGAACATCATAGTCATCTTCGCTTCTTATCGGGGTCTTTTCATCAAGCCCCCTCGTTCTGAAGGCAACAATTCTTTTACTTATCCCGATCTGCGGAGCAGCAAGACCGAAGGCATCGTCCCTTTCTAGAAAGGCATTTACGACCGTTTTTATATCTTTTTTGCCTTCGTCATCAAACGGGACGGGAATTTCATCTGAAGGACTTTTTAAAAGCCTTGCTTCTTCATCATTGATCTTTTCGTCTTTCCATAATGTCCAGATTTTAGTATTTGTCATAAGTTTCTTTCCTCATAAAATTAACCGCTACCATCATTCGATAGTTACTTTTACCACCATTCCATTCTCGTTTCAAGAAAATCGCAACCTCTTATATAGATATCGAATCTATAGATTCTTGATAATTTTATTCATGTCTGTTAGTGTCTTTCAGATTTTAATAGAAACATTATAACTGAAATTAAGAAAAGAGATTAGTTTTGATAAGTAAACTGATAACCAGAAAGGCCAGGCGGGAATTCGCAAGGACATTAAACTTTAGCAAAAAAGAAAAACCTGCTATTCCTCCGTGTGACTCAAAACAGATTCGCCTTCTTTATGCTCACATTCCATTTTGCGAGAAGCTTTGCCCTTACTGTTCCTTTAACCGTGTCGTCTTTGAGGAAACTCTATGCCGGGATTATTTCAATGCCCTCAGAAAAGAAGTGCTCCTCTACAAAGAAAACGGTTACAATTTTGACGGACTTTACGTAGGTGGAGGGACGCCTACCATCCTTATGGATGAGCTGGAGGAGACGCTCAAGCTCATCAGGAATTGTTTTCAAATTCGAGAAATTTCTGTAGAGACCAACCCGAATCACCTGACGGAAACAAATATTGAATCTCTGAAACGGGTCGGTGTAAACCGCCTATCCGTGGGCGTACAGAGTTTTGACGACGGTCTTCTGAAGGCAATGGACAGATACGGCAAATATGGAAGCGGCGAGGCGATTGCTGAACAACTTAAAGCGACACTGGGGCATTTTGACACATTGAATGCGGACATGATTTTCAATTTTTCTTCCCAGACACCTGAAATACTGAACAGAGACCTCGATATTCTTGTCGAGATGGAAATTGATCAAGTCACATACTATCCATTGATGGTTTCCGATTCCACACGAAAGACTATCATAAAAAAGCTCGGTCGAGTAGACTACCATAAGGAAAAGCGATTTTACCATCAGATCGTGGAGCGGCTGACCAGACACTATCATCTGTCATCGGCCTGGTGTTTCTCCAGGAAAGATTCAATGATCGACGAATATATTGTGGACTATGATGAGTATGCGGGTCTCGGGAGCGGTTCTATCGGATATTTAAACGGCACGTGTTATGCGAATACTTTTAATATCGAGAAATATATTGATCAGGTAAACCGGGGTGAAATTCCCCTTATGGCTTCCCGTAGTTTCACAAAGAGGGAACAGGTGCGCTACGATTTCATGATGAAGCTCTTTGGTATGGAACTTGATATCGCTCCTTTACAGAAAAAGTATGGTGCAGATTTCTACCGGTATATCTGGTATGATATTCTCGCATCGTTTTTAATTGACGGCCTCCGTTATAGGAGAGGCAGATTTTATCTGACGAACAGGGGCAGGTATTACTGGGTTATCATGATGCGGGAGTTTTTCACTGCGGTGAACAACTTTCGGGATTTTTGCCGTGCCGAGACGACAACAAACAAGGGTTAAACCCGCAGAACTTAAGGTAGGGTGCTATGCATAAGGAATCATTGAAAAAACTTCCCAAGATAGCTGAGATTATGCTCGTTTTGGAAAAGCGGGGAACACTTAAAAGGGCTCCACGAGATGTTGTGTTATCGACGTGCCGTTCCGTCGTAGGAGATGTAAGGGGGTTAATATTATCAGTGAAAGAGGATGATACCGATATCCGGGTTCCTTCACTTGATGAAGTGGCGGCCATGGTGGCTGAAAAAATAGAAAATATCAGGAAGTACAGTTTCCGTCGAGTGGTAAATGCTACAGGAATCATCTTACACACCAACCTGGGAAGAGCACCTCTCTGTAAAGAAGCCCTTGAGAGGATTTCAGAGGTGAGTTGCGGGTATTCAAATCTGGAGTTTGATCTTGAGAAAGGAAAACGAGGACTCCGATATGACCATGTCCAAAAGATTCTGTGTGAACTCTCGGGAGCAGAAGATGCACTGGTTGTCAACAACAACGCTGCCGCCGTATTACTTGTTCTGAATACCCTGTCCGAGGGGAAAGAGGCAATCGTATCAAGAGGTGAGCTTATTGAAATCGGCGGGGAGTTCCGTATTCCCGACGTTATGGAAAAAAGCGGAGCCATATTAAGAGAAGTAGGCACCACGAACAGAACCCATCTTTCAGATTATAATAATGCGGTCAATAAAAACACCGGTCTCATCTTAAAGGTTCACACAAGTAACTTCAGAATTGTCGGTTTCACCGAGGAGATAGGTCTTCCAGCACTGGCAGAAATTGGAAAACGTGAAGAGATCCCCGTGATGAATGACCTGGGAAGTGGCTGTTTCGTGGAACTGGACAGGTACGGTTTAGAAAAAGAACCTACCGTCCAGGAAGTTTTGAAAACGGGGGTAGATGTGGTGACCTTCAGCGGCGACAAGCTTTTGGGTGGCCCGCAGGCAGGGATTATACTGGGGAGCAGAAATATTTTGGAAAAAATAAAGAAAAATCCGCTCAACCGTGCCTTGCGGATAGACAAATTGACTCTTGCTGCCCTGGAAGCCACGATGAAACAATATCTGAACGGTGAAGGTGCCCTATCCAATATCAGGATACTCCGCGCGATAACAGAACCACTGGCCGATGTTGAGAAGAGGGCGGAAAAGCTTCTGACACTCTTGCAGGAGCTGGATAGCGAGGGGCTGGTTCTTACGCTGAAGAAGGGGGCATCCATGACCGGCGGCGGCGCTCTTCCCACGCAGGAGATTCCCACGATGCTTTTGAGTGTTAAATCGTCCCGTATTTCAGCAAACAGACTGGATGAGCACCTGAGACATTGTGATGTTCCCGTTGTTGTCAGAATATCTGAAGATGAGGTTCTTCTCGACTTGAGGACCATTGATGAAGAGGAATTTGCATTTATTAAGGCAGGATTGCAAAGCATTTACCTGCCGATTGCGAATTAATGATGTCTAAAGAGCAGGAAAAATTTCAATTCAGAGTCGCTGACAGTGAAAATGGGATGAGGGTCGATGTTTTTCTTTCCCTGCAGAACATTTCGCTGTCCCGCTCTCAAATAAAGAGAGTGGTAAATGAGGGGCTGGTTTGGGTTAATGATTTAAAGGTTAAAGCAGGTCACAGGCTGAAAGAAGGAAATACGGTCGTTCTTTTAAAGGAGGAGCCCAAAACATACGATGTACTTCCGGAGAACATTCCTCTTAATATTGTCTATGAAGATAAATCCCTTCTGGTAGTGGATAAGCCAGCCGGCATGGTCGTTCATCCGGCCGTGGGCAATTATCAGAGCACCCTCGTCAACGCCCTCCTTTTTCATTGCACGGATCTTTCAGGTATAGGAGGTGTCCTCAGGCCCGGGATAGTTCACCGTCTGGATAAAGGTACGTCAGGCCTGATGGTGGTGGCCAAATCGGACGAGGCTCACAGAGGGCTGGCAGAGCAATTCGAAAAGCACCTTGTGAAAAAGGTGTACAAAACCCTTGTTTATGGGGATGTGAGCGGGGAAGAAGACGTTATTGATTCACCGGTGGGAAGGCATCCTTCAGACCGGAAAAAGATGTCCACAAAAAGCAGGAGCGGCAAGGAGGCGATTACACGCTGGAAAGTAGTTGAACGGTATGGCGCTATCACCCTTCTCAATGTCGCAATTGAGACGGGTAGAACCCATCAGATAAGGGTTCACTTAAACGCTTCGGGTTATCCGGTAATTGGCGATACCGTTTACGGCAGTCCAAAAAGAGTCAACTCCATAAACGATAGTTTTCTCCGGGCAAGGGTAAAAGCCATGAGGAGGCAAGCCCTCCACTCAGCTATGATCGGGTTTTTGCATCCTATAACTGGGGATTATATGGAATTTTCATCCCCCCTGCCGGACGATATGGACAGCCTCTGTAAATATCTGCAGGAATATATTGCCCGAATATTCGCTACCTGAGCATGTAGTTATCTATGTTAAACTTTTCTCAAAAGAAGACAATACAATATATAGAATCGAATCTGCTCAAAGAGTGCGACTTTATTACTCACGCCTTTTGTACACGATGTGGTGGTGTGAGTGAGGGGATGTTTGCAAATCTCAACTTCAGTTTGCGGGAGGGAGATAAAGAGGAGATGGTCTCCCGAAACTGGGAGATACTCGCTTCCTCTTTTGATCTATCCGTAGAACAGCTTTTTATGGCAAAACAGGTTCATAAAGATGGGATATGTGTTCTCGATGATGATCCAGACTCAGTTCTCAGCGCTAAACGAGCTCCCGATTTCGATGCGATCATTTCGAACAGGCCACATCTGGCAATAGGAATACTGACCGCAGATTGTGTCCCTGTATTGCTGGTCGATATAACAAAGCGGGTAATAGGCGTTGTCCATGCCGGATGGAAAGGAACTTCCCTGAACATCGCGGCAAAGGCAGTTGACACTTTTGTAAGGAGATTTTCCTCCAGAACAACTGACATTATTGCCACCATCGGCCCGGCGATAGGACACTGTTGTTATCAGGTGGATGATGTAGTTTTTGAAGCAATGAAGGAAGCTGGGCACAGGGACTCTTTTTTTAGCAAATGTAACGAAAGGGGAAAGTGGATGTTCGATCTTCCGCTGGCAAACAGTCTCCAGATTCGAAATGCCGGAATTCCTTCGGAAAACATATCTATCGTAAATGTTTGTACATCCTGTCACTATGATGCTTTCTTTTCACACAGGCGGGACAGGGGAAATACCGGACGCCAGTTAAGCTTCATTTTTTTAAGATAGACTGTCTCGATTGTTGTGTCTATGTGAGATTTCGTCTAATATTTTAACGGTCATTTCGAGCGCAAAAAAACCTCTTGACATGTAGAAAAGTGTGGTATAGTAGTATCGGATATTTTGGAAAGACATATGGAAAGTCCTTCCTTTTTTAAGTTGTTCATAAGCTCAAGTTAGCTGCCTGTTATCTAAAATCCACGTTTGGCAAGTTCACGAAACGTTTACGTCTCTTTCTTTCCCTTAATGGAAGAAGATTGCGATTAATAAAACCTCATATTAAATATGTAGTAATTTCCCCTCATCGGCAAACGTGTGCAATATGCCTTCTTTCAAAGACGGCAAGTTTTGTGTTCCAAATAGAGTTTGTCTTAAGCTTTTAAGTTGTACTATCAAGATATTACATGAAAAAATTTCAGGAGAACGGTTCTTATGAATGTAGCAGAAATTAAAAAACAACCAATTAGTGAGCTTAGCAGTCTGGCAAAAGGGCTGAACGTCGTCGGTGTCAGCGGGATGAGGAGGCAGGATTTAATTTTTGCCATTCTACAGGCCCAGGCTGAGAAAAACGGAACAATTTTCGGAGAAGGTGTTCTGGAAACCTTGCCGGATGGTTTCGGTTTTCTCCGGGCGGTTGATTATAATTATCTTCCAAGTCCGGATGATATATATATCTCTCCCTCACAGATAAGGAGATTTAACCTGAGAACCGGAGATACTGTATCAGGAGAGGTCAGGCCTCCCAAAAACGGTGAAAAATATTTTGCCCTACTCAAGGTAAATTCTGTAAATTTCGGCAACCCCGAAGCAACCAGAGACAAGATTCTCTTTGACAACCTCACCCCGCTCTACCCTGAAGAAAAATTCAATCTGGAATGCGATCCTGAAAATTTATCAACAAGGATAATGGATCTCTTTGCACCCATCGGAAAAGGGCAACGGGGATTGATAGTATCGCCTCCCAGGGCGGGCAAAACCGTCTTGCTGCAAGATATAGCAAGAAGCATAACGACCAATCACAAAGAAGTAATCCCCATGGTACTCCTTATTGACGAACGTCCGGAGGAAGTTACGGATATGGAGCGGAATGTGGATGGGGAGGTTATCTCTTCGACCTTTGATGAACCGGCTACGCGGCATGTTCAGGTTGCGGAGATGGTTATTGAGAAGGCGAAGCGTCTGGTTGAGCATAAAAGAGATGTTGTCATTCTTCTCGATAGTATCACCCGACTTGCCAGGGCTTATAATACCGTTGTCCCCCCCAGCGGGAAGGTTTTATCTGGCGGTGTTGATTCCAACGCCCTGCACAAACCGAAGAGGTTCTTTGGTGCCGCGAGGAATATAGAAAACGGCGGCAGCCTGACTATCATTTCAACGGCCCTCATTGATACAGGAAGCAGGATGGATGAGGTTATTTTTGAAGAGTTTAAGGGAACCGGAAATATGGAGCTTCACCTGGATCGCAAGATTGCTGACAGAAGAGTTTTTCCCGCATTTGATCTGATCCGTTCCGGTACGAGAAAAGAGGAGATGTTAATACCAGCGGAGAACCTCAATAGAATATGGATACTGAGAAGGTTTCTCCAGGAGATGAACCCCGTAGAGGCTATGGAGTTTATTATCGGCAAAATCAGAAAATCTGAAAACAATCAGGAATTTCTTGACACAATGAACAAGTAAAAATTAAAAAGATATATCGACAGGAGATTATTATGAAAGAAGGAATTCATCCAGAATATGCAGAGGCTACGATAACATGTGTATGTGGAAATGTTATTACAACTAAGTCTACCAAGAAGGAAATTAAGGTGGAAATATGTTCCATGTGTCATCCCTTCATGACCGGCAAACAGAAAATCGTTGATACTGCAGGTAGGATAGAACGGTTTAATAAAAAATACGGGCGCACGATGGAAAAGTCCGGGTAATTTTTTGATCGAGTTTAACATCACAACAATGGAAACGACTTTTTACTCTTTGCCAATTTTATTGGCAAAGAGTAAAAAGGGTTTTATGATTGACCAAAAGTAAAGTTTTGATCCCGCAACTCCACAAACGAATACTATGTTTAAGAAACTTAAAAATATTGAAACAAGGTATGAAAAACTGGAAGAGAAGTTGAGTGATCCTGATATCATCAGCAACCAAGGAGAATATCAGAAATACGCCAAGGAGCATTCTGGTCTCCGCGATCTTATGGAAACATTTAGAGAGCATGAGAAAACCAGTTCACAATTAAAAGAAAACGAATCTCTTCTCTTGGAAAATGATGAAGAGTTAAAAGAAATCATAAAAGAAGAAACTCCTCAACTTAAAGAAAAACTTTACACCCTTGAAACTAAACTGAAGACTCTATTGCTTCCCAGAGATCCCAACAATGACAGGAATGTGTTCCTGGAAATACGGGCAGGAACAGGAGGAGATGAGGCGGGGCTTTTCGCCGGAGACCTTTTTCGGATGTATGCAAGGTATGCAGAAATGTGCAGGTGGAAGGTAGATGTAATGAACAGCAGTCCCGCAGGTGGCATGGGTGGTTTTAAAGAAATAGTAATGCTCATTGAGGGGAAAGGGGCTTACAGCAAGCTAAAGTACGAAAGTGGCGTACACCGTGTACAGAGAGTGCCTGTTACAGAGGCTCAGGGACGGATACACACGTCTGCCGTCACGGTCGCGGTTCTTCCTGAAGCAAAAGAGGTGGAGGTTAAAATCGACCCCAACGATCTGAGAATAGATGTATATCATTCGAGTGGACACGGGGGACAGAGTGTCAATACCACGGATTCTGCTGTCAGAATTACCCATATACCTACCGGTTTGGTGGTAACATGCCAGGATGAAAAGTCCCAGCATAAAAACAGAGCAAAAGCGATGAAGGTACTCAGGGCAAGGCTTCTGGACAGCATGATAGAAGAACAGAATGCTGAGATTTCTGAAGCAAGGAAAAGTCAGGTAGGAAGCGGAGATAGAAGTGAACGGATAAGGACCTACAATTTTCCTCAGGGGAGAGTCACCGATCATAGAGCAAACCTTACACTCTATAATCTTGAATATGTCCTTGACGGAAACATACAGGAAATAATAGATACCCTGACGACCCATTATCAAACCGAAGTGCTTAAAAAAACTGCTGCTTGAATCATCCAGCCAATACGTTGTGAAGCTCCACGCCCATAGGGCGGGGCTTCCCGGTAAGGAATATGTTTGTTTTCTATTTCACCCGCTCGATTTACCCGCCATTTGCCGTTCCTAAAACCAATTCGTTTCTGGAATTAAGATGTCATCATTGAATGTTCTCGAAGTTTTAAATCAGACTACGCTCCACTTTCAAGAGAGAGGATTTAGTTCATCCAGATTAGATGCAGAGGTTCTTTTATCTACTTATTTAAAAACAGATCGATCCGGATTGTACGCCAATTTTGAAAGGTTAATTGCCGATGAGGATTTAAACGGATTTTTAAGCTGGGTTGAGAGAAGGCAAAAGGGAGAACCGGTCGCCTACATCACCGGCAGGAAAGAGTTTTGGTCTCTTTCTTTCGAAGTTAACCCTGAGGTATTGGTACCACGGCCCGAGACGGAGTTCCTTGTGGAAGAGATCCTCAAGGTCTGCTCAGAGATGAAAGATCGGGAGACAGCGATTCTGGAAATCGGCACGGGAAGTGGGGCTATAAGTGTGGCTGTTGCATCTGATTTTAAAAAGGCACACATTGTTGCCACTGATACGTCTATAGGAGCCATCAAGGTGGCCAGAAAAAATGCTGCAAACAACGGCGTTACGGAAAGAATTTCCTTTCTTCACGGCAATTTATTTGAACCTGTTTCAGGAAAATTTGATATAATAGTTTCGAATCCCCCTTACATATCTGAAGAAGAATTTGAGCATCTTCCCGTTGAGGTAAGGAATTTTGAACCGAAGGGGGCACTACTTGCAGGCCCGGATGGAACAGAATTTCATTATGACCTTATAAGGGAAGGGAGCCATTCTTTAAAATCTGGTGGCTGGCTCTTTATGGAGATAGGCGCTGGACAAAAGGGTGCAGTTGAAGATATGCTGAGAAAAAATAAAGTTTATGACAGCATAGGTTTCAGGACAGACTATGGTGGAATAGAACGGGTCGCCATGGCAAGGAGAAAGTAAAAAGACAGAAGAAAACAGGAATAATTTTTCTATTCTGACTCCTGGCTACTGACTTCTATTTTACGGCTACAGGCCGTGGAGGTCATTTGGATAAAATAGTTATATATGGTGGAAAAAGGCTTGAGGGTGAGGTTCGTATAAGCGGTTCCAAGAACGCAGCTCTACCAATACTTGTATCTTCACTTTTAACCGATGGGTGGAATACCTTTCATAATGTTCCCGATCTGGTTGACATCAGGACGATCAAGAAACTTTTAAAGAGTCTCGGGGC
This sequence comes from uncultured Syntrophales bacterium, assembly GCA_964650385.1. Classification (GTDB taxonomy): domain Bacteria; phylum Desulfobacterota; class Syntrophia; order Syntrophales; family JADFWA01; genus JAUSPI01. The sequence goes on from CAZYTP010000017.1 coordinate 10,606, forward strand.
GGAAATCGAAGAAGGAAACGCACTGAGGATCAATGCCGGTGAAATCGACAATTGCGAGGCTTCCTATGAACTGGTGAAGACGATGAGGGCCTCTATCCTGGTTCTCGGACCTCTCGTAGCCAGGAAGGGGGTGGCAAGGGTTTCCCTTCCCGGGGGATGTGCAATAGGTGCCAGACCTGTAAACCTTCACATAAAGGCACTTGAAGACCTCGGAGCAAAGATAACCCTTCATGATGGTTACATTGAGGCAAAAGCGTCAAGGCTTAAGGGAGCTACTGTTTATTTTGACATACCTACGGTTACCGGCACAGAAAATATCATGATGGCCGCTTGCCTTGCAAAGGGGACTACCCTTCTCGAAAATGCTGCAAGGGAACCGGAAATTGTAAACCTGGCTGAAGTACTCTGTGGTATGGGAGCTAAAATCAGCGGGGCGGGAACAGATTTAATCAGGATAGACGGGGTTGATAGCTTGCACCCTGTTGAGGCAACAGTTATACCCGACAGGATAGAAGCTGGCACATTTATCATAGCATCGGGGATAACGGGAGGGGACATAAAAATTCTGGGGTGTAACACAGGTCATCTTGATGCACTCATAACTAAGCTAAGCGATACCGGGATGGACATTTCGATTATCAGCGGTGGTATCAGAGCTGTGGGAAAGGGTAAAATAAAGAGTACCAATATTAAAACCATTCCCTATCCTGGATTTCCTACCGACCTTCAGGCACAGATGATGGCTTTTATGACTGTCGGAGATGGGCTCAGTGTTATTACGGAAACTGTTTTTGAAAACAGGTTCATGCATGTAAGTGAACTGATACGGATGGGAGCCGATATATTGATCGAGGGGAATAGTGCTATTATAAGAGGTGTTTCAGGGCTTCGCGGTGCTCCGGTAATGGCTACCGATCTCCGCGCATCCGCTTCTCTCATACTCGCAGGCTTGGCAGCAGAAGGAAAGACGGAGCTTTCAAGGATCTACCATATAGACAGAGGATATCATAAAATCGAAGAGAAACTCGCATCCCTTGGTGCCAACATAAAAAGGGTAAAGGAATAATATGAAGGTAATCCATACTGAAGATATAATTTTTGAGAAAGAATTTAATAGGATTAAGGACAGAGGAATAGCTATTGATGAAACATTGAAGGCCGCTGTCAGAGAGATAGTAGATGACGTAGCCAAAAGGGGAGATGCAGCCCTTTTTGAATACACCAAAAGATTTGAACAGATTTCCCTGAATGCCGACACGGTTGAAGTAACGCCCGCTGAGATAGAAAATGCCATTAAATGTATCGATGCGAGTGAACTTGAGATTCTGGAGTTTGCCGCCCGGCGGATAGAGAAATTCCACCGGAAACAGTTAACAAGCTCCTGGTCGGACGAAGAGGAGGGGATTACGCTCGGTCAGCTGGTAACACCTATCAATAGAGTCGGTGTATATGCCCCTGGAGGACTCGCCTCCTATCCTTCTACTGTCCTTATGGCCACAATCCCGGCAAAAATTGCAGGTGTCAGGGAAATATTTCTGGTTACTCCTTCAAAAGGGGGGGAAATGAATCCCCTCGTATTAGCTGCCGCACAATTGAGCGGTGTCGACAGGATATTCAAGATAGGAGGAGCCCAGGCAGTAGCAGCTCTCGCCTATGGAACAGAATCAATTCCACCGGTAGACAAGATAGTTGGTCCTGGAAACGTGTATGTGGCAACCGCGAAGGGAATGGTTTATGGAAAAGTGGGGATAGATATGATTGCTGGGCCGAGCGAAGTATTAATAATTTCTGACGGAACAGCGGATCCTTCTGTGGTTGCAGCAGATCTCCTTTCTCAGGCAGAACATGATGAAATGGCCAGTGCCATCCTTCTGACACCTGCGGAAGAATTTGCTTTTAAGGTCGCCCGTGAAGTAGAAGTGCAGCTGAAAAGTCTTCCAAGAGAATCAATCGCCACCAGGGCTATAGAGAGTTTTAGTGCGGTAATAGTCACCAAAGATATGGATGAGGCAACTGAGATTTCTAATAGGTTTGCCCCTGAACACTTACAACTGATGGTCGAAAAACCGGATCAGCTCCTTGAAAAAATAGAAAATGCTGGAGCGGTCTTTCTCGGTTATAGTACTCCGGAAGTCCTCGGAGATTATATTGCAGGACCAAACCATATACTTCCTACTGGAGGAACTGCAAGATTTTCCTCTCCCCTGGGAGTTTATGATTTTGTGAAAAGAACCAGCGTTATTTCTTTTTCCCGGAAATCTTTACAAAAATATGGTGACCAGGCAGTAAGATTCGCCAGTATGGAGGGTCTTGATGCTCACGGGAAATCAATAACAGTTAGACTGGCATCAAAAAAAACCCCTTGACAAATTACATTGGCTACGCTTAGTAGTTTAGAAAGCCTTGAGCGGGCGTAATTCAGAGGTAGAATGTCAGCTTCCCAAGCTGGACGTCGTGGGTTCAATTCCCATCGCCCGCTCCAAAAATTCTTCTTGAAATGCAATTTTTTCTATGTTAGTCTAGCATAGATCATCGATAGTAGTTTGATGAGTGGGCACATGCCCACTTTTTTATTTTTGGCTATATATGCACGATTTATCACAAATATACCGGGAAAAGATTAAGGAGATAGTAGCGCCAGTTATCGAATCTGAGGATATGGAATTGGTCGATGTCGAATGTCTGAAGATGAAATCCCGCTGGCTGGTAAGAATTTATATGGACAAAGAAGATGGTATTACTTTAGATGATTGTTCTGAGATTAGCAACCAGGTCAGCGATTTGCTCGACATACATGAAATACTTCCAGATACTTACATTCTGGAGGTGTCTTCACCCGGTCTGGATCGCCCCCTTGCAAGAGAAAAGGATTTTATTAAGTACAGGGGACATAATATCAAGGTTAAACTAAAAAATAAGCTGGATGGGGAAAAAATTATTCGAGGGAATTTGTTAGATTTTAACGATGTTAACGGAAAAAAGATTCTAATTATTGACACGAAAGAGAAAACATATAGCATACCAAGAGAAACTATAATTAAGGCTACTCTTGAGTATGATTTTAGTTAGTCATTAGTGATTGATGATTGGTGGGCAACGGTGGCCGATCACTGAGAACTGATTACTGAAAAATAGGGGGATTTTTAGATGTTGCCGGAACTTAAACGTCTGATCGAACAGATAGAACGAGATAAGGGCATAGATAAAGAAACTATCATAGAGGTACTGGAAACAGCTATGTCAACGGCTGCGAAGAAAAAACTCGGTCCGCATGTAGAAGTGGAAGCCATATATAATGAAGTTGCGGGAGAAATAGAAGTATTTCTGTTTAAAACCGTTGTGGAAAAAGTGTTAGATTCTGATACTCAGATATCTCTGGAGGATGCACAAGGAAAACTGGATGAAGACGCGGAGCTGGGAGACAGCCTGGGCATGAAGATAGAGACTCAAACTTTCGGCAGAATTGCGGTTCAGACGGCGAAACAGATTATAATTCAGAAGGTGAGAGATGCAGAACGGGACAAAATTTATGAAGAATACATTGACAGGAAAGGGGAATTGGTCAATGGTTTTGTTCAGAGATTTGAGGGGGGAAACATCATCGTTAATCTGGGTAGGGCAGAGGGAGTAATTACTACAGATGAGCAAATTAACAGAGAATCTTTCAGAAGAGGAGAAAGAATTCGAGCATATATATTTGATGTAAAGAGAATGTCCAAAGGTCCCCAAATAATTCTTTCCAGGACACATCCAGGGTTACTCAGAGCACTTTTTGAGATGGAGGTTCCTGAGATTTCCGAAGGGTTGATTGAGATTATGAACATATCAAGAGAACCTGGGAATAGAACCAAGATTTCTGTTAAAACAAATGATAAGGATATTGATCCGGTCGGTGCATGTGTAGGCATGAGGGGTTCCCGTGTGCAGAGCGTAGTACAGGAATTAAGAGGGGAAAAAATAGATATTGTTCCATATTCCGATGATCAGGTAGAATATGTCTGTAATGCCCTGTCTCCGGCTAAAGTTGACAAGGTCACTGTGGATGATGAGGCGCGGTTAATGGAAGTTATTGTTCCAGACGATCAACTTTCTCTGGCTATCGGAAGAAATGGACAGAATGTAAGATTGGCTGTAAGACTCACGGGATGGAAGATTGACGTCAAGAGTGAATCAACCGAAGCGGAACAGACAGAAAAAGGATATAAATCTCTCATGCAGATACAAGGGATAGGTGAAGTTACCGCGGAACTTCTCTTCAATGAGGGCCTTAAAAATGTTGGGTCATTGTCACAGGCCAGTCCGGACATGTTAACCATGATTCCAAAAATCAGCGAGAAAAAGGCATTAGCCTGGATTGAAGAAGCAGGAAAAATCGTCAATGGAGGGACCATCAAAAAAGAAGAACAAGACTAACAGCGGAGGGTAAAAGATTTTATTGGGATTTGCTCACTAGTTGTTCTTAAATTCGAAATACGAAGCACAAATACAGAATCCAGGAGCCGGAATTCAGAATTCAGAAGGAAATCGTAGTAATTTCATTTATAATCTTTCTGTTCTGATTCCTGGCTGCTGAATTCTGAGTTCTATTTCTGTATAAATCACATCGGGGAGTTTCAAGAATGTCAAAAATGAGAGTCTATGAATTGGCAAGAGAGTTGAACATAAATAGTAAAGAGTTTATCTCTCGCTTAGAAAAGCTTGGTATAGCTGTAAAATCACATTCGAGCTCACTTGAAAGCAGCGATGTTGAGAGGGTACGGAAAGAATTTGCGTTGGGTGAACAGCACGAGGTTGAGGAAAAGAGAATAAAATCCACCGTTATCAGGAGAAGGACTGTACGCCCCCCGGTTGAAATCGAAAAGAAAGTGCCTGCTGAGCCTCCAGAGGATGAAGAAGAAACAGCCGTAGAAGAAGTACCTGTAGAGAAGAAAAAAGAGGCTGTTGAAATTACAGAAGTTAAAGATGAGCCCGAAAAGAAAAAGGTGTTACTGAAGAAACCGGCAAAGAAAATTCCCGAAAAAAAGATAGAAAAAGATTTGCCCGTCAGCACTTCAACGGCAGCTGTCGAAAAGATTGAAAAAGAAACAGAAGAAGCCGCAAAACCCGTTCCCCCAAAAAAGGAGAAACGATCAGTCAAAGTATCAGAAAAAGAGGAAGCTCCACGGAAAAAGATCTTTATAAAGCAGTTCATCGGGAAGAAATTAAAGCGCAAGAAAAGGGAAAGGTTTGAAAGACCGGCCACTCGGCAACAGGAAAAAAAGGCGGCCATCGTCGAGATGAAGAAGACGGAGATTACGACTCCAAAGGCAATCAAGCGAAGGATAAAAGTGGCAGATACAATAAGTGTCGGTGATCTAGCTAAAAAGATGGGTGTTAAGGTAAGTGAACTTATAAGTAAACTTATTGCGCTCGGCGTAATGGCAACCATAAACCAGTCTATTGATTGTGACACTGCTACAATAATCGCCAGTGAGTTTAGATATCAGGTGGAACCTATTGTAGATGAATATCAAGAATCTGTCAAAAGGATTGATAGCCCTCCAGACAATCTCAGACCGAGGGCTCCGGTAGTAACTATAATGGGGCATGTCGATCATGGCAAGACATCTCTTTTAGATGCCATAAGACAAACGAATGTTATAGGCGGAGAGGCCGGAGGAATTACGCAGGCCATAGGTGCATATCATGTAGATGTGAAAGGCAGAGAAATCGTATTCCTTGATACCCCAGGGCATGAAGCATTCACTGCTATGAGAGCCCGAGGTGCCCAGGTAACAGATATTGTTGTTCTTGTCGTAGCTGCCGATGACGGAGTAAAGGAACAAACCATTGAGGCAATTGACCATTCTCGCGTGGCTGGCGTCCCGATCATTGTTGCCATAAATAAGATTGATAAACCGGGTTCCAATCCCGAAAGAATAATGCAGAGACTATCGGAACATGATCTTGTCTCTGAAGAATGGGGTGGGAACACGATATATGCCGAGATTTCAGCAAAAGAGAAAACCGGAATAGAAAATCTACTTGAATTGATACTTCTCCAAGCAGACATTATGGAACTCAAGGCAGACCCTGACAGATTTGCCCGTGGCGTTATAATAGAAGCAAAACTTGACAGAGGCAGGGGGCCTGTAGCTACAGTTCTGATTCAAGAAGGAACTCTAGTAGAGGGTGACGCCTTTATTTCCAGAAAAGAGTACGGCAGGGTTCGGGCCATGATAAATGATAAGGGACAACGTGTAAAAGAAGCCGGACCTTCCACACCGGTGGAGGTTATAGGTTTTTCAAATGTACCCCAAGTGAGTACGGACTTTGTCTGCGTCGAGGACGAGAAAAAGGCGCGCAGCATTGGAGAACACTGGTTAATAAAAGATCGGGAGAAGGAACTTGGTGCTTCTTCCAAGATCACACTTGATCAGCTGTATGAAAAAATAAAAGAAGGAATAAAAGAACTGAATGTAATCATAAAGGGCGATGTCCAGGGCTCTATAGAAGCTTTATCCGAGGCATTGAACAAGCTTAGTACCAAGGATATAAAATTGAATATTATTCACAGCTCCACAGGTACAATTACAGAAAATGACGTAATGCTGGCATCGGCATCTGATGCGATTATTATAGGATTTAATGTAAGACCTAACGCCAGGGTTTCAGAAATTGCTGAACAGGAACGAGTAGATATAGAGCTCTACGACGTTATATATGACGCAATTGCCGATGTGAAAGCCGCCATGGAGGGACTCCTTGATCCGGTTTACAAAGAAGTGGTTCAAGGACGTGCTGAGGTTCGGCAGCTGTTTAAGGCACCAAAAGTGGGCATCATCGCTGGCAGCTACGTTACAGACGGCAAAGTGACAAGGAATGCCAACCTCAAAGTCGTAAGAGACGGGGTGGTTATTTATGACGGCAAGATACTTTCACTTAAGAGATTTAAAGAAGATGCGAGTGAAGTCGCCTCAGGGTTTGAATGTGGTATAACGGTAGATGGTTTTAATGATCTCAAGGTAGGAGATACTATCGAGGCTTATATTAAAGAGCAAATAGAAAGAAAATTATAACAATTTTCATGAAATGGTAGTCGGCATAGGTATAGTAGATATTTATATTTTTGACAGCAGATCTCTGAAGAGAAAACGTGGAGTTCTGCGTAGCATATTGAAGAGAACACAAAACCGGTTCAATATATCCATAGCAGAGGTCGGTAATAACGACGACTGGAAACGGAGCAGGATCGGATTCAGTGTGGTGGGAAACAATACGAGTTACATCAATTCGAAAACAGATGAAATTCTTAACTTTATTGATAGCTTAAACCTCGCTGAGATATTGAATTCGAAAATTGAAATCACCAGCCTTTCCGATATTGAAGAACCGTGTGATTACATAAAAGATGTTACGGTAAACGATTATGATGAACTTTAAACGGGCTGACAGGGTAGCCGATCTTATAAAAGCAGAAATTGCAGATATCTTATTGAAACGGGTAAAAGATCCGAGAATTGAGCACGTTACCATCACTGGCGTGAAATTGTCCGATGATCTTCGTTCGGCAAAGGTTTTTTTTGTCCAGATGGGCAGCGATACCTGCAGTGAAGAAACCATGACAGGAATGCAAAAAGCTACCGGTTTTTTAAAAAGAGAGCTGGGAATGAAGCTGCAGCTTCGCTATGTACCTAATATAACCTTTATTTATGATAAATCATTCGATTACGGAACTCGTATAGACAGGTTGTTGGAGGAACTAAAGGAAAAGAGGACAGATGTTTGATGAAATTGTCAGGGTCATAAATTCTTGCCGGAATTTTCTTATAACCTCTCATATTCGGCTCGATGGTGATGCCATAGGATCAGAACTGGCCATGTACCATATCCTCCGTAATATGGGAAAAGAGGCTGTTGTTTACAATCAGGATGAGACTCCCGAAATTTACAGATTTCTTCCTGGCTCTGAATTTATTGTTAACACCCTTGAATCTCTTGAAAATTTTGATGTTGTTTTTGTATTAGATTGCAGTAAAATTGACAGGATGGGAAATGAATCTTCCCGTGTTAGTGCTGCCATTAAGAAAATGATAAACATAGATCACCATATCTCAAATGGGGGGTTTTGTGATATATCTATGATCGATTCTGAAGCGAGTTCCACCGGAGAAATACTTTATCGACTCTTAGAAAAAATGGGGGTTGCCCTGACTGAAAACATCGCAATAAACCTCTATACGGCCATTCTCACGGATACGGGGTCGTTTCGCTATTCCAACACAGGAAGAGATACTTTCACAATAGCAGGAAAACTCGTGGAAAAAGGAGCGAATCCCCAGCGGATAGCTGAAAGGATCTATGAGATGAATCCTCCTGCTAAAATTAAACTTCTGACAAAGGTTCTCGAGACATTCGAGTCCGATTGGGATGGAAAAATCAGTTCGATTGTGGTTACCCAGAAGATGCGTGAAGAAACGGGAGCCCTTCCCGAATATACTGAGGGTTTTGTAGACTTTGTCCGTTCAGTTGAAGGTATTGAAGTTGCTGCACTTTACAATGAAATGTCCAAAAACAACTTTAGGATAAGCCTTCGATCAAAGGGAAGAATTAATGTGGAACGGGTAGCCAGAGAATTTGGAGGTGGAGGTCACTCCAATGCCTCGGCTTGCATAATTGAAGGGAATATTGATACAGTCAAAAGAAGTATAGTAACCTGTATTGTGAATCAACAAAAGAAGTGACTATGGTACACGCCTTCGGCGCTGTTAAAACAAAACAAGTTGCGCTGAAAACGCATTTTTAACTTTAGGCACTTTAGGCACTTTAGCTCACTTTAGTCACTTTAGGCACTTAGAATGCGTGATTGTATGAACGGCGTTATAATAATTGACAAACCCCCGGGGAAAACATCATTTGCTGTTGTTGAAAATATCAAGAAGATACTTGGCGCAAAGAAAGTTGGCCATACCGGTACGCTTGATCCACTTGCTACCGGAGTGCTTCCCGTGTGTGTTAATGAGGCAACAAAGCTTGCTCAGTTTTTTTTGATGGACAGCAAAGAATACAGGGCCACTATGTTACTGGGCATTGAGACCGATACTCTTGATATAGATGGTAAGATAACAGCCAGGAAAGAACCACAGGTCACCAAAAGTGACATCGAGAATGCGTTGAGTAGTTTTGTGGGGAAAATAGAACAAAAACCTCCCCGCTATTCTGCAGTTAAATTTAAGGGAAAACCGTTGTATAAATGGGCACGACGGGGAAGCGCCGTTGATCCCCTTCCCAGGACGATCGACATACACCAAATAATTCTCGAAAATGTAGAGTTGCCCTATGTAACCTTTTTTGTATCATGTTCCAAGGGAACCTATATAAGATCCCTTTGTGCCGAAACAGGCAAGAAATTGGGGTGTGGGGCATGCTTGTCCGCGTTGAGAAGAATAAGAAGTGGCTATTTTATTGAAGAATCAGCCATCTCCTTTGAAAATATTAATCATCAGAAAACGGAGGAGATGTTATTAAAAAACCTGATCCCGATGGTAGACGCAGTGTCATGTTTTCCTACCATTGATGTCGATCAAAGGTTAGCAGGCAGGTTACGTAATGGCTATCAACCGTTGGTTGGTGATATAGTAGCAGAGAATCAAATTCATACCCTTACTGCCGGACAAGTGGTAAAATTTGTCTTGAGCGGCAATTGCCTTGTTGCCCTGGCAAGAATGCTTTATTCTTTTGACCAGATCTCGTCACTTGATTCAAAGAAACAATTGGTCGAAATTGTAAGGGTATTTAATTATTGATGGTCTCGCAAAAATTAATTTATTAATACAAGATGACAAAAACAATGTACGCGGAGTTGCTATGGAAACAAAAAACTCGCGTAGAATCTTTTAAAAGGAGGAAGTATAAGTGGTATTGGAATTAGACAGAAAAAAAGGGATAATTAAAGACTTTCAGGTTCACGACACAGACACCGGGTCTCCGGAGGTTCAGATTGCGCTCCTCAGTGCCAGAATAAAGTATTTGACAGAACACTTTAAGATTCACAAAAAGGATCACCACTCCCGCAGGGGGCTTTTGAAACTCGTCGGGCAGAGAAGACGGCTTCTCGATTATCTTAAAGGGAAAAATGTAGAGAAGTACAGGAACGTTATTGAACGCCTTGGGATAAGAAAGTAAGATGATCGACCAAAAGCTTTGCCTTCGGTTACTCAAACAAAGGTGACTTTTAGAAATGAAGTGCAGGGCTTGAGCCTCACCGGCTCATGGCGGTCCTCAAGGTGTACCATACTATAATTTTTAAAGGAAAAGAGGAAATATGAATAAAATATTTAGTACGAATTTTGCAGGAAGAGAGATCTCACTGAAATCACATTATATGGCGGGTCAGGCGGATGGCGCTCTCCTCATTACTTACGGTGATACTGTGGTTCTTGTCACTGCAGTATCTATGAAAAGCAAAAGAGAAGGCCTTGATTTTATGCCGTTGACCGTAGACTATCAAGAGATGACCTACGCGGCGGGGAAGATTCCTGGCGGATTTTTTAAGAGGGAAGGACGTCCTAATGATAATGAGATCCTGACATGCAGGATTATTGATCGATCATTACGTCCTCTCTTCCCTAAAGGATATTTTTATGAGACGCAAATTGTGGCGACAGTACTTTCATTGGATAATGAAAATGATTCCGACATTGTCGCTATGCTGGGTGCATCCGCCGCCCTCGAGATATCGGATATTCCCTTTCAGGGACCGATTGCCGGTGTGAGAGTTGGCCGTGTTGGGGAAGAACTTATATGTAACCCTACGACGGAACAGTTGGACAACAGTGACCTGGATCTCTTTTTAGTTGGAAGAAAAATTCTCCCAGGCACAGGTGGTAGAGATTTTGATGTCAACTTAGTAATGCTCGAGGGGGGATCTTCTGAAGTTGAAGAAGACGTGATAGTTGAGGCTATAAAGATTGGTCTGGAATCGATCAGGCCTGTAATTGAGCTTCAGGATGAGATACGCCAGGCTATAGGAAATGAAAAAAGAACCATAGAACCGGTTGAAATTGATGAGGACCTTCGTAAGAGTATCTCTGATACGGCCATGGTATCTCTGAAAGAGGCTTATACGATTCAGAAAAAACAGGATCGTCAGGCAAAACTGCATCAGATACGAGAGTCGGTTGTAGCTGAGTTCGCTTCTGAAAATACTGAGATTACTCCAATGGTCAAGACCATCCTGGAAAAGTTAGAAAAAAAGTTCCTCAGGGATATGATTTTAAATGAAAAGAAAAGAATAGACGGCAGGTCTAGTACGGATATAAGGCCGATCAGCTCTGAGGCAGGACTTCTTCCAAGGACGCACGGATCAGCACTGTTTACCAGAGGGGAAACCCAGGTCCTTGCCGTTGTCACACTCGGCACGTCTTCAGATGAGCAGAGGATGGATTACATAAGCGGGGAGGAGAGAAGAACATTTATGCTCCACTATAATTTTCCCCCTTATTCCGTAGGTGAAGCAAGATTTTTAAGAGGTCCCGGAAGGAGAGAAATAGGACATGGCGCGCTCGCAAGAAGGGCTTTGCTTCCTCTTCTCCCTTCACCGGAAGAGTTCCCCTACACAATAAGGATTGTTTCCGAAACGTTATCCTCCAACGGTTCATCATCTATGGCCACGGTTTGCGGAGGAAGCCTTTCCTTAATGGATGCCGGAGTGCCTTTAAAGAGTATGGTTTCCGGTATCGCTATGGGTTTATTGAAGGAAGATGAAGAAGTCGTCATCCTTTCCGACATCCTTGGCGATGAAGATCACGCAGGTGATATGGACTTCAAGGTGTGTGGTACAAATAAGGGTATTACTGCCATGCAAATGGACATAAAGATCGATGGCGTCACAGAGGATATCCTGAAAAAAGCTCTCTATCAGGCAAGAGAAGGAAGACTCCATATACTCGGAAAAATGAAGGAGACACTCTCTGAGCCGAGGGAAGATATTTCACCTTATGCACCAAGGATAACTACTATAATGGTCAAGCAGGACAGGATAAGAGACGTTATAGGTACCGGTGGAAAGAATATAAGGCAGATTATAAGTGAAACAGGAGTCGATATAAATGTGGAGGATGATGGAACAGTAACGATCGCTTCCAATGATTCGGAAGCGGCAAGTAAGGCTGTTGCCATGGTCAAGATGCTAACCGAAGAGGCGGAAGTAGGAAAGATTTACCTCGGTACGGTAAGGAAAGTTGTCGATTTTGGAGCCTTTGTGGAGATATTGCCGGGTACAGACGGCCTGGTACATATATCTCAACTTGCCAAAGAAAGGGTCAATAAGGTAACGGATGTCCTTAATGAAGGTGACAAGGTGCCTGTTAAGGTTATCGAGATTGACAGGCAGGGGAAAATAAGATTGAGCAGGAAGGACGCGCTCGAGCACGATGCAGAATAAGACCGTTCTGGATAATGGTATAAGGGTCATCTCTGAAGAGATCAATCATGTAAGATCGGTTTCAATAGGGGCTTGGGTCAGGTGCGGGTCTCGCAGTGAAACTTATACCATAAACGGAATGGCCCATTTCATAGAGCACATGCTTTTCAAGGGAACAAAGACCCGATCCGCCTTTGACATAGCATCGGAGATCGATTCTGTCGGTGGCTTAATGAATGCCTTTACCGGCAAGGAATTAACCGCCTTCTATATTAAGATTCCAGATTACCATCTTGCTATGGCGATTGACCTTCTTGCCGATATACTAAAAAACTCTCTTTTTGATCCCGCGGAAATAGAAAAGGAAACGTCGGTGGTTCTTCAAGAAATTTCTATGGTGGAAGATACGCCGGATGATTTTATTCACGATTTTTTCGAGAAAACCTTCTGGAATGGGCACCCATTAGGTCTTCCTGTCTTAGGAACAAAGGAAACCGTTACCAATTTTGAAAGAGATAGCCTTATTAACTTCTTTACTGAAAGATACACAGGGGAAAATATAACGTTGACCGCTGCAGGTAATCTGAAACATGATGTCCTGGTTAATCTTGCTGAGAGCACCTTTGGATCGTTAGAAAAAAACCCCATAAAAGAATTGCACAACAAACCTCTCATAACACCTGCAGTTGCCGTAATTGAAAAAGATCTGGAACAGGAACATATTATTATCGGTACCACTGCTCCCTCTTCCACAAACCAACTGAGATATCCGGCCATGTTAATGAATATTGTTCTTGGAGGAAGCATGAGTTCGAGACTTTTTCAGGAAATCAGGGAAAAGAGGGGGCTTGCTTACTCCATACGTTCTTATCTCGTTCCATACAGAGACACGGGCATATTGGGTATTTACGTGGCTACCAGTGAAGATAAGGTTAAGGATGTCATTGGTTTGATACTTGAAGAATTGGATAAGTTCAGAGAGAATCTACTGACAGAGAAAGAATTTCATTCAGCCAAGGAACTGGTAAAGGGAAATTTGCTACTAAGTATGGAAAGTACCGACAACCGTATGACAAAACTTGCAAAAAATGAGATTTTGTTCGGACGTAATATCCCAGTAGAAGAGATTGTAAGAAATATAGAAGCAGTTAGCAGGGAAGACATAAAAAATCTGGCCGGCGATATCTTCAGTTTCGATACCATTTCTTTAGCAGCTCTGGGAAAAGTTTCGGAAAAGGATATTACCGAGGGTTTGATTAGTGGAGGAAATAAGAGTATCAATTGAAAGCTTGGACAGCGGCAAAGATATTCCACTCCCCCGTTACATGACCGAGGGCTCAGCAGGAATGGATATTTTCGCAGCAGTAGAGAAAGAAGAGTTTATTCTTCCCGGAGAGAGAAAGATTATCCCAACCGGTATTGCAATTGCGCTTCCGGAGGGGTACGAAGCACAGATCAGACCACGGAGTGGTCTTGCCATAAGAAATGGCATAACGTTGATAAACTCCCCTGGTACTATAGATATGGATTATCGCGGGGAAATTAAGATAATTATGATAAATCACGGGGAAAAGCTATTTGTAGTAACGAGGGGTGATCGAATTGCGCAAATGGTCATACATCGTGTCTGCAGAGTGACGTGGAATTTAAAGAAGAAGTTGGATGAAACCTTGAGAGGTGAGGGTGGATTTGGTCACACGGGGTAAAAGCAAATTTGAAGTGCCTAAAGTGAACTAAAGTTGGTAGACTCATAAAAAGCCCCTTTGGACTGTCATTTCAAGCGAAGCTAGAAATCTTAAGCATCTAACCTATTTAAAACGCAAGATTTCTCTCTCCGGTCGAAATGAGATATTCGTTAAACTTGACTTTTGCAAAGTCATCAAAATTAACTGATTAAGGTCCTTAATTTTAGTCACTTTAGCTCACTTTACACTTTTAACTTTCAATTTTAAACCATGAAGGTCGTGGATTGATGAAAAAATTCAAGGTCAATAAGACATACAAAGAAATTAACGAAAAGATAAAAAAAGGCAGAGCCGTTGTGGTTACTGCCGAAGAAATTATAGATATCGTTGAAAAAGATGGGGAACTGGAAGCAGCGAGGAAGGTAGACGTTGTCACCACAGGAACTTTCAGTCCTATGTGTTCATCCGGTGCCTTTCTTAACTTTGGGCACACATCTCCGAGGATAAGGGCTTCGAAAGTATGGCTTAATGATGTATCAGCTTATGGAGGTATTGCGGCTGTAGATTGTTATATTGGTGCAACAGAGGTAGCAGAAGGCGATCCGCTAAATAGCGTTTATCCTGGTGAATTTAATTATGGTGGTGGACACGTCATCGAAGATCTGGTTGCAGGCAATGTGATAAGATTGCGCTGTGAGGGTTATGGAACCGATTGTTATCCAGCCCGGAGATATGAAAAGAATATAATAATTGATGACTTGCATGATGCCTTCCTCTTCAACCCCAGAAATGCTTATCAGAACTACAATTGTGCTGTAAACATGTCTGACAAGACTATCTATACCTATATGGGTGTGCTTAGACCCCGTATGGCCAATGCAAATTACGCCACGTCCGGGCAGTTAAGCCCCCTGTTCAATGACCCGTATTATAAAACTATTGGTATAGGTACAAGAATTTTTTTAGGAGGTGCTCAGGGTTATGTAGCCTGGCATGGAACCCAGCACAACTCCTCTGTTCCAAGAGGCAAGAATGGAGTCCCAAAGGAAGGGGCTGGAACCATAGCGACTATCGGAAACCTGAAGGAAATGAGTCCTGAGTGGCTTACCGGGGCAAGTTTTTTAGGCTATGGGGTTTCACTCTATGTAGGAATTGGCATCCCGATTCCTATACTTAATGAGGAGATGGTACGGTATACGGCTGTCAAAGATGAGGCTATCTATACTCAAGTTTATGATTACAGTATGGATTATCCGAATGGGGCACCAAAAAGCCTTGGTGAAGTGAGCTACAAAGAATTGAAAAGTGGTTCGATAACCCTTAATGGAACGAAAATAGCTACAGCTCCCATGTCAAGTTACTACAAGGCAAGAGAAATTTCGAATATTCTAAAAGAGTGGATTGAGAAAGGCGATTTTCTCTTAGGTAAACCTCAACAACTCCTCCCATCGAATGAAAGAACCTAAACATGGAAGAGCATTTATAAATTCCATAAATTATAATTTTACAAAATATAATATCCTATCTGTGAACTGAACAGCGAGCACATTATTCTTCGAATTACTTCGTTCCCCGCTGCTTGCGGCGGGGTTAGCGAGCGAATAAAATCAACAATTTTCCTTACCCCGATAAACGGGATAAGTCCCACTAAAGGGGATAAGTGCGTTAACGAAATTATTTTCTGGAAGAAAATAATTTCTAACTTACTAAACAATTGAAGCTCCCCGCAACAAGTTGCGGGGAGCTTCAATTGAGCCTTTCTATCTGTTGAACTTTCTGCAAAAGTGTTAAACCTTACATTGTAATCAGAAAACTTGAAAAACTTTTAATATTGCATAATTAAAATGTGTATAATATAATGTGTTGATAAAAAGAGCATTTTTAGTTTTCCGATTTATAAGAAGGATGTTTCTCGTAATGAAGGTTGGCAGATATTTAATAATATTTCTTTTACTAATGGGGCTTCTAATCACCTTTGGAGATAAAGGCTTTGTGGACAACTACATGGTGAAAGAGAAGCTGGCAGCTATAAGGAAAACAAATGAGCAAATGACCCATAAAAACGGAGAGTTGAAGAAAAAAATAGTGTTGCTGAGAAATAATCTGCAGTACATAGAAATGGTAGCAAGAAGCGAGCTCGGAATGGTAAAAAAAGGGGAAATCGTTTATCGGTTTAATGATTGAGATCAGGGCATTTAAGTTTTTCATTGTTTAGAACGATAAAAAAGATAAAAGAGCTGATAGGTTGGTTAAATGTTTGGGATTAAAAATTTGTTTTCAAAGAAACAGGTTATCGGTCTTGATATAGGATCGAGTTCACTGAAACTGGTGGAGATATTGGACACACCTAAAGGTTATGCTTTGAATAAATTTTACCAGCTTCCACTGCACAGGGGCGTAATAGTGGATGGTGTATTGAATGAACCGGATACACTTTCCCAAAATATCAAGGAACTCTTCAAATTATCCAACTGCAAAACCAAAAATGTTGTTGCTTCCCTTTCCGGACATTCCGTTGTTGTTAAGAAGGTCAATTTCTCGAACATGGAAGAAAGTGAATTACGTGAATTAATAAGCGACGAAGCCGAAAAATATTTACCTTTTGATGATACAAAGGAGGTCAATTTCGATTTTCAGATATTGGGTGAAAGTGATATCAATCCCAACCTGATGGAAGTTATTCTCGTCGCAGCAGAGAAGGAGATTATTGACAGCTACAGTAATGCAATTCAAACAGCCGGTCTCAAGGTAATTATCATGGATTTAGACTCCTTTGCCCTTGAAACAATGTATGAAGCAAATTATGATTTTGAAGAAGGTGACACAGTTGCTCTGGTAAATATCGGGGCAAGCATGACGAACATCAATGTGGTCAAAAATGGAACTTCCATGTTTACAAGAGATTTCCCTATGGGGGGAAATAGCATTACGGAAGCCATGCGGGAGAAAATGGGTGTAACTTTTGAAGAGGCGGAAGCAGCTAAACTCGAGGTGGAAAAAACGAATGAAGCCGAAGAAAGCGACACAAAAGAGGACTTGCTCAATTATGCTGCCCCCCTCTTTCTGGAAATTGAAAGGTCCGTTGATTATTTCGGGTCGACTTATCGTGATGAATCGATCAAAAAGATACTTATAAGCGGCGGATGCGCAAAGATTCAGGGACTGACCACTACCCTCTCTCAAAGATTGAATATAGAAACGGAGACGGTTGATCCATTTAAAAACATATCTTATAACAAAAAAAACTTTGATCCGACTTACATAGAAGATATCAGCCCAATCGCAGCCGTAGGAGTAGGACTGGCTCTGAGGAGGACAGGCGACAAATGATAAAGATAAATCTTCTCCCCTATGTGGAAAAGAAAAAAGAGGCGGATCTGAAACGTCAGATCATTGTCATATCATCTGTCTTTGTGGTGTTTCTCCTCATAATATCTTCCTTACAGATATATTTTATAAGGAGCATAAGCAACCTTGAAAAAGAGGTTAAGGAAGGGGAAGCACAGTTAAGAGTTCTGACAAAGATTGTGGGAAATATTGAAAAGTTCAAGATGGATAAAAAAACATTAGAGAAAAAACTGGCGGTTATAGAAAACCTTGACAAGAACAGGCTGGCCCCGGTTCTGTTTTTAGATGATTTGACCACGAAAGTTCCCTGGAAGAATGTCTGGCTTACGGTTCTCTCTGGGTCCGGGGATAAGCTTCGAGTGGAAGGCTTTGCAAGTGATAATTCCGCGGTTTCCAACTTCATGAAAAACCTAGAACGATCCCGGCATATAAAGTCTGTGGATCTTATTTCATCCAAGCATGCAATTATCTCCGGCATTAAGCTGAAAAAATTTACCTTATCCTGTGTCATGAAGAAGGGATAAAAAATGGCTTTTACTTTAGAAGATATAAAAAAAATGTCCCCCCTGCGCAAGGCGCTGGTTATTTGCCTTGTCTTTCTCCTTTTTGGATATTTTTATTATATCTATTTTCTTGAGGCTATGCTTGACAAGAAAGCTAAGCTTACGGAAAGGTTATCGAGCTTTAATCAGGAGATAGTAGAAAAGCAGATTTTCGCAAGGCAGATAGAAAAATATAGAAAAGAGGTGGATGCCCTTAAGAAAAACCTGCACGTAGCCCTGGCCAAGCTTCCGGAACGAAAAGAAATACCCGGTCTCCTGCATTCAGTTTCCGAAGCCGGAAGAAATGTGAATCTCGAATTTCTGCTGTTTGAGCCTATGAATGAAGTTCCCAAGGAAGGATTTTATGCTGAAATTCCTGTTAAGGTCGAAGCAACCGGCAGTTATCACAATATCGTTACTTTCTTTGAAAAGGTGGGGAAACTCCCCCGTATCATGAATATAACAGATGTTTCCATCAGAACGAGAGAAAATACGAAGGAAAAGAGCAAAAATGACAATTTGATCTGCTCGTGTATTGTCAAGACCTATATGTTCCTGGAAAAAGAAGTTAAAAAAAATGTAGCGGCCGCCGGCCGCAAATAGAAAATTGGCGTTTTATACATGAAGATAACAATCAGTCTTTTATTAAAATGCGTGACCGTAGTTTTTCTGGTTTTGCCTGTTGTTCTATGGACTTATGCTGGGCATTGTGATAACAGGACCGCATCTTATACCTATAATCCCGCGGGAAAACCAGATCCCTTTAAACCTTTTATAGATACAATCAAGACCAAGAAGGCGGCCTCTAAATCTCCACTTCAGAAGATCAGTATCGACGAGATTAAGCTCGTGGGAATTGTCTGGAGTGGTAAAAAGAGGATTGCCATGGTTGAAGATTTAAAGGGAAAGCGCCATCATTATGTCCTTTATAAAGGCACACCTATAGGTATGAATGAAGGCAGGGTGGTAAAGATTCTTGCCGATCAAGTAATTATTATGGAAAGAGTTGAAAATCCCTCCGGAAAAGTAAAGACAAAACGTATAGTTTTGAAACTCCGCACAGAGGAAAATGGGGAAAAACCATGAAAAAAACAAAGTTATTAATATTCCTTTCTTTTTTGTTTTGCATTATTGTCTTTTTCGGCTGTACCACCGCCAAAAATGGACTGGAACCCACCGATCAGGTTCAGGTAATAGCAACTGACGCTGGCACCCCGGTTGGAGTAACGGATGCCGGTGTTCAAAAGGTGGATGTGGGATATATTGAAGATGTGACCTTTGACAGGCAGAAAACAAAGGAAAGGATTACCATTTACGTTTCGAAACTTTCCGATTTTAACGTGGAGAGGGTTTCAGAAAAGACTCTCATGATTAAAATAGCGGACATGTTTGTTCCGGAGGATTTCAGAAAAAAACTCGGTGAGGATTCGTCAAAAATCATAAACTATGTCCTGCCGCTTCAGAAGACGATAGACGGGAAGAAGCTGGTTTATTTCGAGATAGCGCTCAAGGATATGGTACCTTACAATGTCAGAGAAGAAAAGAAAAGAATAGTTATTGATTTCGATGTTTCCGCGCTTCCTCATACTTTTCCAACAACAGTTAAAAAGGCTTTCGTGGCACCCAAGAACAGTGAAAAAACAATAGCTTCCAGCCCGGTCTCGGCCAAGGAAGTACCAGAGAAGGGGAAAAAAGAGGTAAAATATACCGGACAAAAGATAACCCTCGATTTTCAGGAAGCAAACATTAAGACTGTCTTAAGAACATTGGCCGAGCTTGGAAATACCAACATTGTTTCCGGTGAAGACGTCAAGGGAGATGTGACAGTGCACATGAAGAATATTCCATGGGATCAGGCCCTCGACAGCATTGCAGATATCCATGGCCTTGTCATAAAACCGATGGGTAACGTTACCAGTGTTATGACCGTAGAAAAGGTGAAAAAAAACGAGCAAGCTCGTCAGGCTGGCGAGGAGGCCCGCGTCAAGGCCGAGTTTCTCCAGAAAGAGGCAGAGAAGAAACGCCTTATTGAAAAAGGCAATTTGCGGCAGGTTTCGATAGAGGCAAGGATAGTTGAAGCAAAAACCACCTTCTCACAGAAACTGGGGGTTGAGTGGGGAGGCGGTTATCAGCGCAGCAATTGGGGATTTTTGGCTGGAACTAATCCATTAACCACAGGTGTATCAGGAACCTCCACTTTAACACAGCTTCCGACCGGTATAGGATTAACCAGTGAACAATTGGCTGTCAATTTTCCGGTTGCCGTTGCGGCGCCCACCATCGGGGTTGCGCTTGGAGGATCAAAGGCCATCCTGGATGCCCAACTACGTGCGCTGGAGTCTGAAGGGGATGGGAAGGTTATATCGTCTCCCAGAGTGACAACTCTTGATGGCGTAGAAGCTACTATTGAACAGGGGAAAGAGGTTCCCATTGTTACACCTGCGGCCGGAGATAGTCCCGCGAGTGTAGAATACAAGAAAGCCTTGTTGAAATTGACGGTAACCCCCAAGATCACTCCGGCTGGAAGGATTTCCATGAAAATTGTTGCTGAAAACAAGGACTTAAACTGGACAGACAAAGTTGGAGACAATCCAGCCATAAATACAAGCGGGGTAAATTCGACCATAGTGGTCAAGGACAAAGACACGATTGTGGTGGGAGGAATTTATAAGCTATCTGATACTACAACCATAACCGGTGTCCCCGGACTCTCAAAGATACCGATTTTAGGGTGGTTGTTCAAGAGTGAGGTAAAATCAAAGGAGACAAGAGAAATTTTAATATTTATCACCCCAAGAATTGTTCCGGATGCAGCGAAAGAGAGTAAACTCTGATTTTTTTCAGCCGGGATATGATGCCTTTACCGTGGTGTATATCCCCCCTCTGACATGGAAGTTTCCTGTAACTTCAATTTTTTTGGGGCTTATCTTTTCTACAAAATCGCCGAGTATTTTATTTACCGCCTCTTCATGAAATATCCCTTTGTCGCGAAAGGAATTCAAATAAAACTTCAGTGATTTTAATTCAATCAACAGCTCATTCGGCACATAATCGATTATGATTTCGGCAAAGTCAGGCTGTGTTGTCATCGGGCAGAGGCAGGTAAATTCCGGAAATCTTATATTCACCTCATAGTCACGCTCTCTGTATTTATTATCTATCGCTTCCATAAATCCTCACTATTAATTCCAGAGTTTCTCATAATTTTTATCACTGCCACAGGGCCGGTGTCAATCTGTTTTATGTGAAAAAGGTTTTCAAATTCAGGAGTCAGAATAAAGTAATTATTGCGATTTTCTCCTGTATTCTGTATTTTAGTGTTTTCAGTCTCTTCAGGGATTTCCTTCTTGACACGCTATAGGCGGTGTGTTAACTCCTCTCAAGCGGTGGGAGCGTCACTATGGATAACGCAAATTCCATTAAAGTACAAAAAAATGTAAACTCAGGGAATCTCCAGGGCAGAAAAGAGTTCCTTGTTGAGGCCGAGGCACATTTAGAGCAGGGTCTGCCCGACAGAGCTATCTCTCTGGCAGAAGAGAGGCTTAACCGTTTCCCGGGTGATGTAGATGCAAGGATCATTCTCAGTTCTTCCCTGATCAAGAATGGAAAGACAGATGAAGCTCTTAAGGTTCTGAAGAGCGTAGAAGATGACATCATTAAATGGTCAAGCATCTTTGAGTGCCTTGGGGATATCTATCAGGAGAGAGGAATTATCGAAAAGTCGATTAAATACTATCAGAGTTTTGTCTCGCTGAATCCCGATCCCATGATTACCAAAGACGTATATGCAAAACTTGATTGCCTGACCAGCTCTACTATACAGGATGATCTCATACCGGAGGAGTTAGACGATAGCATAGAACATGTATCACCTGACTTCTACACGATAACCCTGGCAGAACTTTACAAGAAGCAGGGACATCTCGAGACGGCAAGTAAGATCCTGAAGGGAATTCTGAAGGCAGCCCCCGGAAACATCAAGGCAGCAGAGATGTTAAACGATCTTAAAGCCACACTGGAGGCAGAAAAATCGAAGGCACCTTCAGAACAGAAGCAAGCTTCAGTAATTAATGAGCTGAATAGATGGTTGAAAAATCTTAAACGATATGCAGTACACTAATAGAATCTCTCATATCAGATCGAAGCTGGCCCATCTTGAAATAGAAGCCCTCCTTTTTTTTGACATGAAAAATATACGCTATCTGAGTGGTTTTTCAGGAAGCGATGGGGTGCTTATTGTCGGGAAAAACAAAATCACATTGATGGTGGATGGCCGCTATGTTACCCAGGCAAAGGGTGAAGTTAAAAAAGCGGAGGTTGTTGAACACAATGACAAAATAGAAGGAATTGTTCGGGTAGTAACCGGTTCAGGATTGCATAAAGTCGGTTTTGAATCGGGAGTAATAAGCTTTGATTACTATTTGAGTCTACGTGACAGACTGAAAGAAGTGGAACTGAGGCCGATATCTAAGGAAATTAGCTCCATCAGGGCAGTAAAAGAACAGAATGAAATAGAATCGATAAAAAAGGCGGTAGAGATATCATCGCAGGCACTTATTTCCACCTTAGACCTCGTCAGGCCGGGTATCAGAGAAAGAGATATTGCCCTGGAGCTTGAATACCGGATGAGAGGGAAGGGTGCAGAAAGTATCTCATTCGAAACAATAGTAGCCTCCGGGGAAAATACTGCCCTGCCCCATGCCACACCAGGATACAGGAAGTTTGAACATGGGGATTTTATTGTCATAGATTATGGGGCGGTCTATGGTGGCTATAATTCAGATGAGACATGTACTTTTATCATTGGAAGTGTAACAGACAGGCAGAAAAAGATATACGGTATCGTGAAGGATGCGCACGACAAGTCTCTGGATTTTGTCAGGGCTGGAGTTTCATGCAGAGAAGTTGACAGGATTGCCAGAAGCCATATAGAGGATGCTGGTCTCGGAAAATATTTTTCACATGGTACAGGCCATGGTGTTGGCCTCGATGTTCACGAGGCTCCACGGTTATCCACCAAAGCGGAAGGCTATTTGGAAAAAGGCATGGTTGTTACCATAGAACCTGGCGTTTATATTCCCGGTCAGTGGGGTGTCCGAATAGAGGATATGGTTCTGGTTAAAGAGGACGGTTATGAAGTTTTGACAAAGACGCCAAAGGACTTGAGGATATTAGGCTAAAACAAGTACTTTGTAGAAGCCCCGTATTAATCTTTGCCGTATCAGTAAAAAGTCTTTTACGAAACTGTCAACTTTGATGTACCTGTAAAAAGTCATTTTTTGTCACCCTGAATTTATTTCAGGGTCTCTAACTTACTGAAACAATTAGATGCTGAAACAAGTTCAGCATGACAAGTGGTGCAGTTTATGACTTTTTACGAATGCATCAATTTTTGCGAACGCAGCATTAAAAACATGGGAATAAAATTAAGGTGGTTGTAAATGAATATTAAAAATCTTATACGGAAAGAAGTGCTCAATCAAAAGGCATATCCTGCTCCAGAGATATCCTACCCGATCAAACTTGATGCAAATGAGAGTCCGTATGATCTCTCCCCTTCCCTGAAAAGCAAAATTATTGAAGGCATAAACAAAGTTATGATGCACCGTTATCCGGAACCCGGCTCCCCCGATTTGAGGGCGAGATTCTCGAAACTTTACGGGGTTACCAGTGACATGGTGCTTGTCGGGAACGGTTCAGATGAACTTATCCAGATCCTATTAATAGCGGTACAAAGGCAGGCTTCAAGTATTATGATTCCAACCCCCACTTTTGCCATGTATAAGATATTATCCTTAAATACCGGACATGAGGTAATAGAGGTTCCCCTCGACAAGCAGTTTGATCTGGATGTCGATTCTATGTTTGAGATTATAGTAAATAAGTCCCCGAATCTGATATTCCTCAGTTATCCGAACAACCCTACCGGCAATTGTTTTGATTCCAGTAAAATAGAGGATATTTTAAAGAAAACGGATGGTATTGTGGTTGTTGATGAAGCCTATTTTAACTTTTCCGGCAAGACGTTTCTACCGTATCTTGACAAATATGAAAATCTTGTGATTTTAAGGACCCTTTCAAAACTGGGACTTGCTGCAATGAGGATAGGCATTCTCATTGGCAGCCCTCCGCTGATCCATGAGCTGAACAAAGTGAGACTTCCTTACAACCTGAATACACTTTCCCAGATTACAGCCCGCCTCTATATTGAGAATGAAGCGGAGTTTCAAAAACAGGCGGATACGGTTGTCAGCAGAAGGGATGAGCTATTTACTGAACTAAAAAAAATTGACGGAATTCGTTTATATCCCTCCGACGCAAATTTTATTCTTTTCAGTTGTTCTTTCGATACAGATAGTGTATATCACTCTTTAATAGAGGAGGGGATTCTGATAAAGAAGTTCGACACCCCTGCAATTCTCGAAAACTGTATGAGAGTGACAACGGGAACACGTAAAGAGAACGGGGAATTTCTGAAAGCGCTGCGAGACATCATATTCGGCGAGGAGTTGAAAGCAAAGTAAGGAGAGTGATATAACAGATTGAAAATGAGGGGTAGATTACGGCATGGTTTAAAGCTATGTTGTGCTGCCCCTTTTTTGTGCCGTATAAATCAGGAAGCTTTACACAACTCATGAAAAGTCCTGCATACAGTTGCAAAACAGTTATGCAAGGCTTCGAAAACTAATAATGAAAGGAATGAATATTTTGGAAGTAAAAGTATTTGATAACGATGTAGAAAGAGCATTGAGAGTCCTAAAGAATAAACTCTCCAAGAGTGGATTATTCAAGGAACTCAAGTTACGCAGAGCTTATGAGAAACCCTCTGTGAAGAGAAAAAGGAAAGCTATAGAGGCTCGCAGAAGGCTTCTTAAGGCCCGACGAAATCGTAGATATTAAAAAAAGAGTGACTAAAGTGAGCTAAAGTTTGAAGTGCCTAAAGTTAAAGATCGAATTCTACAACTTTAGTTTACTTAAACCAAACCAAACCATGTCATTAGTATTTAAAACTTTGCGCTCTTTGCGTCTTTGCGGTGAACTAAATGGGCTCTCTGAAGGGTGATGCGGTAAGAACTCTGGAGACGGTCCTTCGCGATATAAAAAAAGGCACGACTGTTCAATGTTATCTTATCCATGGAGATGAAGAATACCTGATAAAGGATGCCCTCGATAAGATAATCAACCTCCTCCTTCCAGGAGGAAGCAGGGATCTTAATCTCTTCTATATGGATGGGGAAAGCGAAGACATTGACAGTGTATGTGGATCCATCCTTACGCCCCCCCTTATCCCCGGGGAAAAAATCGTGGTGGTAAGGAATTCCCGTTTTTTTCATTCTAAAACCACCCTGCCGGACCTCGTAAAAAAAATCGTTAAAAACGTAGACGACAATCCATTAGAAGCGGCGCGGGCCTTTGTGTCATTTTTGAAGACGACCGGCTGGACACTTGAGGACCTGAGGGATGACGGGTGGAAGAAGATCTCCGATGATGAGTGGAGCAAAACAATCGGCAGTGATAGCGGCAAAGGAAGAGAGACGTGGTTGCCGAAAATGATAGATTTTTGTGACAGTCGCGGCATGAAAGGAGGACGATCCCAGGAAGATACACAGGCCATCGTAGACGCTCTAACAGGTGGTCTTCCAGAAGGTAATTGTCTGATACTGACCGCCGATTATTCTGTAGACAAGAGGAAAAAACTTTTTAAGGCGATATCCGATATCGGAGTTGTCCTCGGTTTTTCCCGTGTGAAGAATGAAAAGATGCAGAAGAAGCTGCTGAAGGATGCTGCTGAAGAACTCCTTGGCGGAAGTGGTAAAAAGCTGATACCGGAGGCATTTCTCACCCTGGAAAGAAAAACCGGCTTCAACATCAGGCAATTCAGGGGAGCGGTGGAAAAGCTGATTACCTATACAGGCGAGAGATCAATTATTACGGGACAGGATGTCCAGGACGTTACAGGAAGGACAAAAGAAGACTCTATATTTGATCTAACCTCCGCTCTGACCGAGAAGAATATAGGGAAAGCCCTCCTGACCCTTACAGAGCTCCTTGATCAAGGTATTCACCATCTTATGGTTATGACAATGATAATCAGGGAGATCCGACTTCTCTTTCACGCAAAGATTTTTCTCAGATCGAAAAATCTTCCTTCATTCCATCCTGAAATGGACTACAATCGATTTCAGAAGACTGTTTATCCCGCCATAAAGGAGTATAGCAAGGGTTCTATGCTTGTCAGTCAGCATCCTTACGTGATTTATAACGCTCTGAAAAGTTCGGAAAGGTTTTCCTACGAAGAGCTTGGAGGATATTTGGAGACTCTCGTTGATGTTGACATTGCGCTTAAAACTACCGGGAAAAACCCGAAGCTTATACTTGAGCGCCTTCTGACGGATATCTGTCTATAATTTTTTCGTTCTTTTCAGTACTGCTCTCTGCTTCTTGGAAATCCTTCGTGACGGCCCTTTTTTCTGAGTTCCCACGGAGATACTGCTGTGCTGACCATCATTGTCGGAAGGAACGAAATCATATGCGGATGCCCGTTCCAGCTTGGCCTCAAACTCCGGAGAAGAGATAGCAACACCGCCGTTTCTGCTTATAGAATCCGCTATATTTCTGTCCGATGTGACAACAACAATCTCTTCTTTTCCTTTTTTTACCATCCTTTTTATGACCTCATCCGCCTTTTCCCCTTTTCTGGAATATATAATATCAATTCCACCTTCCCGGTCGCGCTCCTCCATCAGCGGATCACTCGCCCACCCGTCAAACACGATGGTTATCCTGTGCCTTCTGGATTTTTTATAGAGTGAAGTTCTCCGTATCAATTCATTGCGCCCACTCTGCAGGCTGAAACTTTCGAAGCGTCCCAGGGAATCTGACTGCCTGATGAGATTATATCCGTCAATTATTATATGCATAATCCTACGGATTGATAATTTCTTTCATTTTAGCTATGGTCTTCCGATAATCAGCGCTTCCAAAGACGGCAGAACCGGCCACAAAAATATCCGTACCGGCATCCGCTATCGGTTTTATATTGTCGAGTGTTACACCTCCATCCACTTCCAAGAGAACACCTGGAGCGATTGATCTGATCATCTCCCGTGCCTTTTTAATTTTTGGCAGCATATTCTCTATAAATTTCTGCCCGCCGAACCCGGGATTTACCGTCATCACCAGCAACATATCCACATCCTCTATAACCTGTTCAATCCGTGAAAGCGGAGTTGCAGGGTTCAGGGATACCCCTGCCTTGATCCCTTGCTCCTTAATTAGCGCTATCGTCCTGTGAAGGTGATCTGCCGCCTCAACATGGACAGTGATCATATCGCTTCCGGCTGCAGCAAAGGCTTCTATAAATCTTTCCGGGTTCTCAATCATCAGGTGGACATCGAACGGAAGGTCAGTAACCTTTCTCAGTGAGGATACAATGGCAGGTCCGATTGTGATGTTAGGAACGAAATGACCATCCATTACATCTATGTGAATCAAATCCGCTCCTGCTTCTTCCACTAACAGGGTCTCTTCGCCGAGTTTGCTGAAATCGGCAGATAGAATAGATGGGGCTATTTTTTTCATATGATATCCTTATGGTCCCCTCTTCAGGCGATGGAACATCCGTTCAGAATTCCATGACGAGAGCGTGTGACACGCCTGAGTCCAGTTCTTTGATCTGGAGTCTCAACTCTTTTGCCTTTTTTGCCTCTCCGGGAAAGAAAATAAATCCATGGGCTACCTCATGTGGTTTTATCGCCCGGCTCTCGAGGGACCTTGTTTGCAGATCTGCTCTTATTTCATGCTGGACGTCTTCGTTTGATAATCCCCCGGCGCCCCCCATTGTTACACCTGCAGCCGCACCGACAGCAGCACCTTTCATAGCAGCATCGCCAACATTATGTCCCGTTACAATACCGACTGCCGCACCGATAATTGCCCCGGCGGCACCGGCAAGCAGTCCTGATTTTGTCGCTTCAGGGGCGACTTTGCCAAGTTCAGTCTTCTTCGATATTCGATCATAGGCAAGTCTCGCATCGATTATAGGCCAGAGATTATTGTCTACGTCGACCAGAAATGTCTGATTCGCAACAATCTCTATCGAGTGGGTACCTTTATTATCAAAGATCACCTGGACAGGAAGTATCCCTGCATCTCTGATGTCAAATCCGAAGGTCTCTTCCGCCTCTTTTTTATCATCGTAGGCCTTTGTTGCTATAAGCGCCCCGGCAACAGCCTTTACATTCGGATAGGCGGTGGGCATTTTTAATGGTACGACCTTCCTCTCGTATTTGGTGCATCCAGCAAGGATAAACATAATGAACAAAAGAACATATATCATCGCATAAAATTTCTTTATTCGTCTCATGGCTGACAAATCCTTTCTTTTCAATAGCAAAACCTATTGAAACTGATACTATATTAGGGTATGGATGTCAATACTTCAAAGGTGACCGATGTATACAGTATACAACATAATTCTATTTATGAGCAGCCTTTTTCTGCTCCCCTACTATCTCTTAAAGATGATCCTTACAGGCAAGTACAGAAAAAGTCTTGGGCCTAAATTCGGTCTTATTGAGCCGGGGATTTTAAAAACAATGGAGGGGAGTCCCAGGATATGGGTCCACGCAGTATCGGTTGGCGAGGTTACAGCAGCAGCCCCTATTGTCTCTTCCCTCAGAGAAAATTTCCCTTCCGCGTGCATCATCCTGTCCACCAGCACAGAGACCGGTCAGGCTATGGCACACAGGATGGCTACCGATGCCACATCCTATATCTACTATCCCCTTGATATTCCCTTTGTGGTAAGAAGAGTATTGAGACTTGTGAAACCGGACATATTTGTCACCGTAGAGACGGAACTCTGGCCAAATTTCCTCCGGATCTGTAAAAAAGCCGGCATTAAAATAGTCATGGTTAATGGGAGAATATCGCCACGTTCCTTTAAAAACTACATAAATTTCCGCTTCTTCTGGAAAGAGGTATTGAAGCAGGTCGATGCGATAGGGGTAATATCCGAAATAGATGCCAGCCGAATCAGGGCGCTCGGTGTACCCCATTCTGAGGTACATGTATTCGGGAATTCAAAGTATGACAGCCTTGCAGCAACGGTAGAACCAAAATTACAAGAGGAAATTTCAGGAAAGCTCAACATAGTACCCGGATCAATGGTATTCGTGGCGGGGAGTACCCACGATACCGAAGAAGAAATAATACTTTCGGTCTACCGACGACTCCTTGAAGGATATCCCGATTTTAAGCTTGTCATCATCCCGCGCCACGTCGAAAGGGGCAATGAGGTACGTTCTCTTGTAAGCGAAGCCGGATTTCCCGATTGCATTATGATGACCGAAATAAAAAATGGCAAGAAACGTTCACAGGAAAGGGTCATCATCATAGATATCATGGGAGAACTCTTCAAGGTATACAGCCTGGCCACCGTTGTATTTTGCGGGGGAAGTCTGGTTCCAAAAGGGGGACAGAACATACTCGAGCCTGCCGCCTGGGGTAAGGTTATATTTTACGGTCCTTCCATGGATGACTTCCTGGATGAAAAGAATCTTCTAGAGGAAGCGGGGGGAGGCATTACCATCAGAAACGGTGATGAACTCCTGGAGGGGATACGTGCACTCTTGGAAGATCCGGAGAGACTATTGCGTAAAGGGGAAGATGGGCGAAAAAGTGTTGTCTCAAACATGGGAGCTTCCAGGAGATATGCGGAGATGATAAAAAAAGTTTTAGAAACTAACGGGTGAGGCCGGTCACATTAGAACATGTTATTACAGGGGGGAACGAAGTCACTTTCTCATAATTATCGCGAGAAGCGAGACTGTATCACTAGCCTCCTTCGCTGCGCTCGGAGTTTCGGCTCACCGCGGTGACACCCTTAACGTCATTGCGAGGCGCGAGCTTCCTCGCCTGTCATTGCGAGGAGGCTAAAGGCCGACGAAGCAATCTAAAAAGACGGTATAAATGAACAGACAATACTATGTTTATATAATGGCAAATAAACATAATACCGTTCTCTACACAGGTGTAACCAATAATCTGAAAAGAAGGGTATATGAACACAAAGAAAAACTGATTGATGGATTTACGAAGAAGTACAGAATTACGAAACTTGTCTATTATGAGGTCTTTGAAGATACTGAAAATGCTATCCTAAGAGAAAAACAGATAAAAGCAGGTTCAAGACAAAGGAAAATTGACCTCATCAATGGAAAAAATAAAGAATGGGTAGATTTGTATGAGGAGGTGTGAGAGAACTTTGCAAAATTTTATATTGTCATTGCGGTGAGCCGAAGCCCGAGCGTAGAGAAGGGGGCATGTGAAGCAATCTTCAGCTCATGGAAAACAAAAGAGAGTGCGGGGTCTGTTCCGAGTCTGTCTTGAGGTTGCTTCGGGCTAATGCCCTCGCAATAACCACCGATTTTTGACTTTTTGCGAAGCTATCAAGGAATTGCTATGTATAAAGAAAAAAAAGTTGTCGTCGTTATGCCTGCTTATAATGCTGAGCAGACACTTAAAAAAACCCACGCGGAAGTGATGGCCCAGGAAATTGTTGATCTGGTTGTTATTGTCGATGACGCAAGTCAGGATAACACCACATCTATCGCAAAGACTCTACCGAATACAAAAGT